>JAJRWU010000017.1 GCA_024276655.1 Planctomycetota bacterium | reverse complement strand
AGAAAACAAAATCTCGACGATGTTCATCGGCTGTGCGATTGCATTGCATCGTCAACTTGAGCCGGGATGATTGGCGCCTGTCCTCTGCGGCCCTCCGCGCCTTTGCGTTCTGCGTTGAAATGCCCGCCCAAAAACCGTCGAGCAACGTCTGAACTTCCGCCGGCGTTGCAGGAAATTGCGATAACATCCAGCCGACGGTTCAAAACCCGTGAATGGTTGCAAAGGGGAGAACGCGGTTGGTATATTTCCGGGCGCCGTTCGCGTAGAATAGAAAACGGCCTTTCCCACGCGAGAGATTATGCGTCATGCGATTTTGTCCGATCATTTGCTTCGCCTTGGTTGTTTTGGCGGTGTTCGCGGGAGACAGCCGCGCCGACGACGCTCCGGCTTCGCCCAAGGAGCCTGTTGCGACTCTGAAACCCAAGGCGGCGATTCCCCCCAGAGCGGAGTTGGAGCGGTTGCTCAAACAACTCGGGCACGAACGGTACGAGAAGCGCGAAGCGGCCTCCCGGAAGTTTCTTGAAATCGGCCTCGATGCGCTGCCGCTGTTGGAGAAACAGGAAAAGAACGCCGACCGGGAAATTCGATTTCGTTGCCGTCGTATCGCGGCGCTCATTCGCGACGGCGACCTCGAAGAACGATTGCGGGCGTTTGTCGAGGGCGCTGGCCGAGCGGAATCGGCCACGTTGCCCGGCTGGCGCCGGTTTCGCCCCGTGGTGGGCGATAGCCGTCAGACGCGGCAAATGTACGCCGCGATGCTTCGCCTGGAAGACAAACTTCTGCGTTCCTTGGAGGCGGGCCCCGAATCGACGAATTCGGCGTTGTTGTCGACTTGTCAGCAACTCTTGACCATGGAGCAGCCCGCGCAAGACGACGCGTTTGCCTTGCGCGTGGCGACGTTTCTGTTTGTGGCCGGGTTGCCCGACGCCAAAACGCCCGAGCAAACCGTCATTGCCATTTATAGCCTTTGCCTGCGTCCTGGATTTCAAACGGCCATTCAAAGCGGTCCCCGAAAGACGCATTTGAAGAAACTGCTTTCCCGGATCATTGAACAAGAAGACGCCTCCAGCGACTCTGCGTACGCGAGTCTGACGATCGCGATGATGTACGACCTTTCGGCCGGCCTGGCTCCCGCGAAACGGGTTTTGCAAGCGAATACGCATTCCAAGGAATGGCTCCGGCATGCCATCGTTACGGTGGCGAAACTCGGTGAAAAACAAACCGACACACAAGCGATCCGGGAACTTTTAGCGCGTTGGCTCGACGACGACACCGTCTTTTATGTCGGCAGAATCAACCAACAGCAGATCAGAACCACTATCGGCGACGTGGCGCTGGCGGGGTTGGTGTTGCTGGTCGGCGAAGCACACGACGATTACGGTTTTGAGTATCTTCGCCGACAAGCCCCTTACGTCTTTGCCAAAGGAACCTGCGGGTTTGATAGCGAAGAAAAACGGCGGCGGGCGGTCATGAAATGGCGTTCCCGATCCAAGTAGCCCCCGATCCAAGTAGCCCCCGATCCAAGTAGCCGAAGTCTCGAAAGCCGTTTGCTTTGTTTGGCCGGTGTTAGGTCGAGTAAATCCAGCGGCCGAGGAAGATCGTCGGCGCGAGAAGCAGCAACACGAAAAAACCGTTGAGCGGTCCGGCGATGGCCAGCGTGATTGCGCCGTCGAGCACGATTAACGACAAAATGCTTTGCTTGACCGCCGCCTGCACGCGGACCGGCGCGGGGTCGTAGATGGCGCTTAGGCAGCGGCGAAAAATCGTGAACGACAACAACGCCAGCAACACCATCCAGACGAACTCCGGCGCGAGGGCGAACTGCGCGGAGTTGAAATGTAGTTTTTGGGCGTAGTCGCCGACCAGGGGGAACAACGCCAGCAGCGCGATTCCGCCAGTCATGACCGACAACCCCCAGGCCAACGGCAACATTTGGCTGCGTTTGGCTTCGGTGCGGGCGAACCAAGTGACTCCCGCAATGTAAAGGCCGATGCCGCCGGCGACCAGCCATTGACCGCCATCGAACCCTGCCAGCTCCCAACCGCCAAACGAATGCGGCGAACCGCTCATGCCCAGCAACACGTTGAGCATTCGGCAGGCGCCCATGGCCAACGGCGCGGCGGGCGTCGTTTTCAATCCTCCGTCATAAAGCACAATTGCAACCGCTAGGCACGTGGCGATAATGCCGCACTGCGCCGGCCAGGTATTTTCCGGAAAGGCGAAGCCCGCCGCCCACCCCAACAACACGCCGCCAGCCAGCAGGGCATAGCCGCAACGGCGGGCGGTCGGTAACGAGATGCGGCCGGAGGGGATCGGCCGATGCGGTCGTTCTTGAAGATCGAGGGCGTGGTCTTGCACATCGTTGAGCACCATGCCCGCCATATACAGCAAGCACGAAGCGCCGACCAACAGAGCCAGCATTCCCGGCAGGGCGAGGCCTCCCCGCACGAAGAAAAACCCCATGCAAACATCGGCGGCGGCCGTGAAAACATTCGGCGCCCGAATCAATTCAAGATACGCGCGAACCGTTTGCCGCACAGACATCGGCGCCGGAATGTCGGAGTGTGTGCCCATGGTTTGCCAACAAAGAACGAATGATTCGGAGAGGTAGTCCTGAAATAAGTTACCGGTTGTAGTTCGGAAAAGCCCGGCATTTTCAAAATGCCGGGCTTTTAATTCGGTATGTAAATTCAGGACTGTTCCAGAAAGCGTTGTGATCTACCGCTGATCACAACCCTCTCAACTGCTCGCGCTACGATAACTCAGCAGCGCCCGCTTGAACACCCACCGCGAGCCGAGCAAACTTCCAATGGTTGCAACAACGGCGAACGCGGCCAGCGGCGCCCAAGAGTCTCGCGAGGAAATGGGTTGTGCGAGCAGGCGGGCGGGAACGTTCACCACCACCAAAATCGGAATCAGATACGTGAACACAATTCGCAGCGGGTCGCCGAAGCCGCCTTGATAAATCTCCATCGGGTACCGCGAGAAGTTCGTGATATAGAACCAAAAATTATAAAGCGTTTGATTGCGGCCTAGCCAAATACTGGTGGCCGCCAGCGAGATCATCAAACTGTAAAGTATGCACACGCCGAAGGCCAGATACATCGGGTAAAGCAACGCCATCGCGGGGTTGATCACTAGCGGGTCGGCAGCCCGATGCGTCAATTCCCACAGGCTGTACGCCAGCAGCACCAAAGCCACGCCGAAATTGGAAAGCGACGACCATTCCACCTTTTGGAAGGATATCAGGAACTGGGTGTCGATCGGTTTGAGCAATGCGAAATCGAGGCCGCCGGTGCGAATCAGTTCGCTAAACTCTTGTGCGTTGGGCATGAAGAAGGCTTGCACAACGCTGTTGATCATCCAGGTGGTGGCTAGAAAAACGAAAAACTCATGCTTGCCCCAGCCGGAGTCCGGGCCGATCTGAGCGGTATAATGAAAAATCAACAGGTAGAAGCCCAGGTTCATCAGCGCCCAGCACATGGACGTCACGCATTGGATCAAAAAATTGACGCGGAAGGTCATGTCGCGCACAAGGCTGTTGCGGGCGAAGGTAAGAAATACTTTCCAGTAGGAAGGTTGGTCTGACATCGCCGTCTAACCTCCAAAACCGCTGTAGCGAGTCAGTCCGCGACGATAAAGGTAGCGGCTCAGTACGACAAAAAACGCCAGCCACGCCGCCTCCAAGGCAAGTTCGCGCACGAGCGATTCGGTAGGTACCTTGCCGAGCAGAATAGCCGCCGGGAAGTAGGCCATGTATTTCAGCGGCGCCAAATCAACCAGCGTGTGAAACGGTTCGGGCAGCATGTCGAGCGGGAACATGTGGCCGGAGAGAAAGAAGCTGAAAAGCATATAGACAAAAAGCAGCGAGCTGACTTCCAAGAACCAGAAGCCGACCAAGCCGATCGAGGCTTCCAGAAAATAGCCCAACAGAAAGCCCATCAAGAGCGACGCCACAAAAGCCGCCACGCGGGGAAGATCGGGTGAAATTTCGAAATAGTCGCGGCAGAGAAAAAACACAAAGGCGAATGGCAGCGTCGCGACGGTGTAATAAACCGCTTTGTGCGCGATGCGGTTGAGCAACAGAAAGCCCAGTAGGTCGATCGGCTGGATGATGAACTTCTTGATTTCCCCCGTTCTGATCTGCAAGGCAATTCCGGACGCCAAACCAGGCATGCTGGAAAAAGCCCGCGCGACCATCGTGAGCAAATAATAAGCCACCATGTCGTGGTAGGTGTAGCCGGCCAGCGTGTCTTCGCTACGAGCCGCGAAAATGGCGCTCCAAAGAAAAATTTGCGTCACGATCGGCAGGAACCGCATCAGCGTTCCGAGCGCGAAGTCGCCCCGATAAACCAGCCGCTCTTCGAGGCAAATACGAAGAATCGTTTTCCAAGTGCAAAGGCGGGCGTACATGGCGTTCCGGGAAATGATCGACCGTTGGAGTTCATGCTTCAGCATGTTTTTGGGTTGGAGGACATACTGAAGCATGAACTCCAACGGTGACGTCACAGCCGCAAATTCTCCGTCACAAGTCTTCCAACGTCTGTACGTATCGCAGCCGCACGCGGCGAATATGTTTCACCTTTTCGTGCGACGAAACACGATAGCCGTGCGTGTACGCGGCCTGATCGGAACCGACGTTCACGGGAATTTGAATGAAGCCAAAAGGGGCTCCTTTATCAGTTCCCACATAAAGCATGTTGGCTATGCTGGCCTCTCGCCCATTCTCAGAATCGCTCTGATACACGCCATCATAGGGGCCGCCCCCCACGCATTCCACGATGTACGCCATGGCTGAGGTCCGAACTGAAGCGGCCGAAAACCGGCCTCCACGTATGCGAATGTGAAAATTATACCTCAAGGCGGCATCGTTGAACACATTTGCAACATGTTACTGCGAATGTCACATTGTAATGCGAATATCACACTTTCGGTGGTTTGAGGTATAACACGACGGCCGACGAGGTTCAACTGCGGCCCCGCTCTTTGATTCTTTGATTCTTTGATTCTTTGATTCTTTGATTCTTTGATTCTTTGATTCTTTGATTCTTTGATTCTTTGATTCTTTGATTCTTTGATTCTTTGATTCTTTGATTCTTTGATTCTTTGATTCTTTGATTCTTT
>JAJRWU010000248.1 GCA_024276655.1 Planctomycetota bacterium | reverse complement strand
GGCTGGCGTCGCGGTTCACGGCGGCATAAGCTAGGGAGTTCCAACGGGCCTCAATGCGCGGGCGCCGGGAAGTATTTGAGAGCGGCAGCGCTTCGCACGCCGGAGTTCACGCCTCAGCCTGCTTTGTGTTTCCCCCGCCGCCGCTCCGCTGAAGCTTTATACCTCAAGCGGCTGAAAATGTGAGATTTGCACGAGTGCTTTGTCACAGCTAAGAATTAGGGTTGCAAGATATCAGCCGCAGGGCGCTAGCCCACGGTTTTCCTGCTCAAAACCGTGGGCTAGCGCCCTGCGGCTGATCCTAAAATTAAGATGTGACAAAGCACTCAATATGATGCCATTGTGTCAATCCTTTCCGTGCGGAGTATAGCTCCGACCAATATCTAAGGAATCTTTAGAAATGCACCCATCGAGATTATTTCCCCTGGCGGTTTTGGTTGCCTCGCTCGGTTTTTTCGCCTCGACGAATGCCGCCGATGACATCCCCGAATTGAAGGTCGGTATTATCGGGTTAGACACCTCGCATTGTCTGGCCTTCACCAAGGAGTTGAACAATCCTGAGGCGAAAGACGACGTCTCACATTGTCGCGTGGTGGCCGTTTCGCCCAAGGGAAGTCCTGATATTCCGTCGAGCGTGAGCCGCGTTCCGGAATACACGAAGAAAATCAAGGCGATGGGCGTTGAGGTTGTCGGCTCGATTGAGGAACTGCTCAAACGGGTGGACGTCGTGCTACTGGAAACCAACGATGGCCGGCCCCACTTGGAGCAGGCGTTGCCGGTGTTCAAGGCGGGGAAACCCTGCTTTATCGACAAGCCAGTGGCCGGTAGTCTGACCGACGCCGTGGCCATTTACGCAGCCGCGAGAAAATACAACACGCCGGTGTTTTCGTCGTCGTCGTTGCGGTTTGCCGGCGGCGCGCAAGCGCTGCGAAACGGCTCCATCGGCAAGGTGCTCGGTTGCGACGCCTACAGCCCCTGCTCGCTCGAAGCCACCCATCCTGATCTTTTTTGGTACGGCATTCATGGCGTCGAGACATTATTCACCGTGATGGGCGTCGGCTGCAAAACGGTTGCCCGCACCACATCGCCTGATTTTGATCTTGCCGTCGGCCAATGGGACGATGGCCGCATCGGCACTTTTCGAGGGCACCGCACCGGCAGCCGCGGCTATGGCGGGCAGGCCTTCGGCACAAAAGGAATCGCGGCGGTCGGCCCCTACGATGGCTACCGGCCGTTGGTCGTCGAGATCGTGAAATTCTTCCGCACCGGCAAGCCGCCGGTGAGCGAAGAGGAAACCCTGGAAATCTACACCTTCATGGAAGCGGCCGACGAAAGCAAACGCCGAGGCGGGGCGCCGGTCGCGATGGACGAAGTGCTGGCCAAGGCTCGCAAGGCGGCTGCGGCGAAACTTGGCGGGTAAGCACATTTCCTGAAAGATGTTACCGATTGTCGTTCAAAAAAGCCCGGCATTTTCAAAATGCCGGGCTTTTAATTCGGTCGGTGAATTCGGGACAGTTCCTAATAGGCTCCCTTGGCGCCGCGCGTCGGCGCGCTGCGCGGCCGAAATCGCGTGCTGCCGCCGGGCGGCTTGGCCTTGAAATCGTCGGCGTTTGCCGCTTTTCCGAGCGGAATCGAGCGAGCACTGCGGCGGTATCCCATGAGTGTGAGGAATTGATCCAGGGGAATCTTTTTCACGCCCAGCTCCGCCGCCGCGTTGGTCATATCTGTTCTGGCGGTCATGATTCTTTCCGACGTGGAGCCCTCCGGACCCGCATCTCCGTCGACCAGATAACGCGTGTTGATCGACATGGCGCCGGTCACTTTACCATCGGGCAGCATTTCAGCGTCAATCACGCCGTTGTTGATCGCGATCAAGTTGCGGATCAGGTTGTGCTCGGCTTCGGTCGACTTACCATCGTGATTGATATCTAACACACCCGTGAAGGCAAACCGCTGAGGCGAGCCGGGGGTCCAGGCGGGCGTGAAGAGTAGATCGTCTGGAAGAATGGGGTTGGAAACGCTGGAGCCGACGATTTTCGCCTCCGCCAGATGGGCGTCTCGAATTCGGATGATTTCAATTTCACCCTTAATTTTGTCGGCGGTGCGGGTGTTGTCGTCGCGATCGTAGACACTAAAAGTGATTTGCCGATTGAGGCCGTCGGCAAAACCAAGATTCACCCAGACCGTTTCCTCCGCCTGATTCACCCAAGTGATTTTTCCATCGGCGATATCGAACGACTCTGGCGTCAGACCCTCGATTTTTTCCCTCAGGCCCCGAATAAGTTTTTCCTTGGTGTCGATCTGCGACAGCAGCGAGGTGGTTTCCTTGCTCAGTTGCGAAACCAGAGCGCTGTTTTCCTTTTGTTTCTTACTGAGTTCACCCTCCAGGCGAGAGGTTTCCGATTTGAATTGCTCCAAACCGGTGTTGAACTTCGTTCGCTCATCGGCCAGTGTCGCGACAGCCGCCTGTTGCGCCTTGATTGCTGCATCGCGTTTGGCGATTTCACGAGCTTCGGCGTCGTCTTTTTCTTTCTGGAGCGTTTTTTCCCGGATGGCGCCGTCCACGACCTGCGCATGACGCGAGTTGATCGCAGACAACAAGTATCCGCTTAATGTTCGATAATGCTTAGGGTCGGACGGAGGCACATCGGCGCCGAAGAGCTTCATGTCTTGTTCGAAATTCGTCGTGATTTCGTCCAGCTTGGCGCCGATATCGTAGCCCAGCATTTTTTTCAACTCTTGGCTTTCCAAGAGCGAGGTATCACGAATTTCGTTGGCTTTGTTGAGCGAATCTTCAGCGGCTTGCGCCTTGGCATTCGCTTCGTCAGCGCTGCGAAACAGCACGTAACACGCGATCAGTAAAGCGATACTGAACATCACGGTAACAATCAGACCGATTTGCAGGCCTTGAGAATCTCGCGCCGCCATGACGGTGGTCTCCAATGTTTAACAGCAACGCTTCAACGTTGCAGTTTCTGCGAAGTGTTTGCTCGGTTCACGCTATGCATTGCGTACAACTCGAAATGCCTACAACACCACCCCAACCGGTACGTGCGACCGCTCCCCCGGCGCGTAAGTCCGGCCGAGCTAAGAATCTATGTTGATTCTGTAGGCTAGAGGCTATTTCGATCTTAAACAGCCGGGCCCCAACTGTCAACGAAATGCTCGATTGATCCGGAAGCGCAGTTCGCCGCCGTTGGCGGTTTTCACGGCGACGCTGGCAACAGGACGCCTCCGAATGACCGTAACATATGTAATGAAAACAAGTTATGGAGGATGGCCGGCGTCGCCAACCCCGGGTGCAGGACCGCACTTTTTAGGCGGTGGAGTTGGAGTTCACGCTTTAGCGTGCTTTCGTAATCGCGCACGCCTCCAAAAATAAAACATGCTAAAGCATGAACTCCAACCGTGGGCGACCTACAAAACACGCCCGGCAAACCCAGCCTCACAAGCTGCGAAGAAAGGTAAGTAGGTCGGCGCTTTGTTGCTCGGAAAGCGGATTTTCGAGTTGGTGGCCAAACTCATGGAGGACGTCTTCCAACGATTCCGCGCTGCCGTCGTGAAAATAAGGCCCCCGCTGGCTGACGCCCCGCAAAGAAGGCGGATTGAACTCGTGGTTTCCCTCTTTGTCTTGCAAGCCGACGTCGTAGGTTTTCGGCGTTGTGTAAAGCGGCGGCTGGTGGCAGCGCATGCAATCCTGCTTGGAAAAAACGTCGCGTCCTCGCGCAATGGCGGCATTCTCGTTTTCAACGTCGGCACGTTGCCCGCGAGCGTGCAACAACGAAGGCGGCGGACGCAACGATCGCAAATAAGCGGCCAAATCGGCGATTTGCTCCGGCGGCAGTTCGTCGCCCTGCATCGTAGATTGCACCGACTTGGCCACTTGGCCTTCCAGCGATGGCGAAGAAGCGTTCCAGGCGTACGGCGCCGTTTTCGAGACGCCCAACAGCGAAAGCACTTGCTTCGGCGCTCCGAATGAAGCGTCGGTGAAATTGTCGTTGCGCAGTCCGTTGGCGTGCCCGTCGGGGTGGCAGCTATGGCAACTCATCCAGGCGTCGTGCGAAAGGCGGGCGTTGTAAAACAGCCGTTCCCCGCGTTCGAGTTGGGTCAAGGGACGCATCGGCCCCAGGCTGATTTCGCGTTTCACGCGGCCTTGCTCCAGGTCGACCACCGAAATGGAATCGCTGAATTGATTCGCCACGTAGGCCCGCCGGCTATCGGCGGTAATGGCCACATCGACAGGATGTTCGCCGACGCGCATGCGCGCCAGTGAGAAATCGTCCTCGCGGCCGAAGGCGATCTCTCCGACGCCCGCCAACGCCACCACGACCAAACGATCGTTGGCAATCGCGACGCCCGCCGGATCGCCGGCGGCATGGCCCGCGTCGCCCAACGGGTGCATGTGGGCGCCGGCGTAAAGATCTTCCGTCCCCTCCAAAACGCCTTTCAGCGGCAGCCAGCGCAAGTCGTTCGACATCAGCAGCCCCCAGTGAACATCGTTGCGAACGGTATGCGCCAGTTCGTTCAACATCTGGTGTGAAACCAGCAACATTTTCCCGCCGCCGCCCACCGCCAAACCGCGAATATTGTGGCTGGGGAACCGCCGCACGCCGAGCAACTTTCCGCGTTGGGCGTCGATTACCGCCAGTTGGCCCGCGAAGGCCGCCGCCGCGATGAGGCGGGAATCGTTTTTCGCCAGCAGGAGCGTGCGCGGCGCAAAGGGAAGATCGATCACACGGGCCACGTGCGCCGGGGCGCCGGGCGGAGTGTCGATCTGGCTCACCCGATGCGACCACAACGACGAAACGAAACAACGATCTCCCTGTTTGGAGGCGACCACCGAAACCGGGTGCGAACTGACGCGCAGCCGCTGAAGCACCTTGGGCTGGCCGTCGGTGGCAATCAAAATCAACTGGTGGGCGGCCTGATCGACAACCGCCAAGCGATGCGCATCCAGCCGCACCACGTCGGAAAGCATTCCGCCCAACGCCAACGTCGCGACGCTGGCTTCGTTTGTCGCGGGAAGGTCGATCACATACAGTTCGCCGCTGCGCCGGGTAATGACATACAATTTCTGGTCATCGGCCGATAGCGCCACAGCCAACGGCTCGCGCAAACCAGCGCCGGCGAGCGCGTTTTTTGTGGGGGCTGCTTTTTTTTGTGGGGCGTAATCCTCCGCCCCGGCCATCGCGCCGCATAGACAGCACGCGGCCAAGGTTACGGCCAGCCGGAATCTCGGCATTTGCATCGTTATCATCTCCCTGGAAAGACATCCCGGCGACAGGCGGTCACCAAGCGATATTTTGGCAGAAGGCCGCGCATCGAACAAGAGAAAACGGCGTTCTTGATCCGATCATCAGAGCTGGCTTGCTCTACTTCCGGCCGCCTGAAATATTGCCGCCGCCCGGTAATTTTCTTGGGGGAATGCTCCAACGGAGCGGAATCGATTATGGTGAGGGCATGAATTCGCAATTGCCCCGGTACAATATTGTGTTGCTCGGCCTTGGGCACACCAACTCGCATATTTTGAGAATGTGGCGCATGCAGCCCCTGGCCGACGCCCGCCTGACATGCATCTCGAATTTCCCGCAAGTAACGTACTCCGGCATGCTGCCGGGCGTGCTGGCCGGGCAATACCCCAACGAACGCATGACGATCGATCTCGTTCGGCTGTGCGCCGCCTCGGGCGCGCGGCTGATTGTCGACCAAGTCAGGGGGCTGGACGCATCGTCGCGGGAACTTCTTTTTAACGACCGGCCGCCGCTGCGGTACGATGCGCTTTCGATTGGCGTCGGTTCGGTTCCCGACACCCGAAACTTCATCGCCGATGAAACCGCGTTGCCGATCAAACCGATGCAAACGTTTCTCGATCGCTTGCAGAGGCGCCTCTTGGCATTGTCTGCATCTGTTCCTGTTGCGCGCCCCCTGCGTTTGGCCGTGATTGGCGGCGGCGTGGGCGGGATCGAAATTGCCTGTTGTCTGCCCCGGCGTGTGCAACAAGTTCTTCCCGGACGCCCGCTGGAATTGATGCTCATCAATGCGCACCCGCGTTTAGGCGGCGCGCTCTGCCCCCGCGCCGAGCGGCTCGTGCGGAAGACGCTTCAGCAGCAAGGCGTACGCGTGGTGAGCGGCATTCGCGTCACCCGAGCGACCAACGGCCAACTGTTTTACGACGACGGCGCAACCCTCGATTGCGATCTCGCGATTTGGGCCACAACCGCCGTGGCGCCGCCTTTATTGGAAAGCTTCGACCTGCCCAAAGACGAACGCGGCTTTCTACTCACGGCGCCCACGCTGCAATCGACCGCCGCGGCGGCCCTTTTCGCCGTGGGAGATTCAGGCACGATCGAAGGCCGAAACACTCCCAAGGCGGGCGTCTACGCCGTGCGGCAAGGACCGGTTTTGTGGGAGAACCTCGGCCGGGTTTTGGCCGGGCGGCCGTTGTTATCGTACCAGCCGCAACAGGGATTCCTCAAATTGCTCAACACCGGCGACGGCGCCGCGATTGCCGAGTATCGAGGTCTGGCTTGGCGCGGCAAATGGTGTCTGCGACTCAAGGACGCGATCGACGGCGCCTTCATGGACAAATACCAAAGCTACGCCGCGCCCATGCCCTCTCGGCCGCCCGCCGCTTCGGGCGAACAGCCGATGCGCTGCCTAGGCTGCGGTGGGAAAGTGGGCGGTTCGGTGTTGTCGCGGGCGCTGGCGCGTATCAACGCGCCGGGCAACGACTCCATCGTGGTTGGACTAGGCGCCGCCGACGACGCCGCCATTATTCGCACGCCGCCCAACGGTTTGATTGCGGCCAGCGTCGATTTCTTCGCGGCGCCGTTCGACGCGCCGTTCGAAATGGGACGCATCGCGGCGCTCCACGCCGCCAGCGATTTATGGGCCATGGGCGCCACGCCGCAAGCGGCCTTGGCGATCATCACGCTTCCAGAAGGCGTGGCCGAAGCTCAAGAAGATCTGCTGGTCGAACTGCTCTCCGGCGCGACCTTCGAACTGCAAAAAATGGGCGCCGCCCTGGCCGGAGGACACACCATCGCCGGCGATCGATTGGAGATCGGTTTCACTTTCTTCGGCGCCGCGGCCGACCCTCCGTGCGTCAAAAACGCGCTCCTGCCCGACGATCATTTACTGCTCACCAAA
Organism: Planctomycetota bacterium; assembly: GCA_024276655.1. Lineage (GTDB taxonomy): Bacteria > Planctomycetota > Planctomycetia > Pirellulales > Pirellulaceae > SZUA-33. The sequence goes on along the minus strand of JAJRWU010000248.1, from coordinate 29,500 downwards.
CCGGTTGGCGCGGGCGTGCTGTTGGCGGCACACATGCAGGCGCGCTGCCGGGTCGAATGGTGGCCAACTCTGCTCGACGCCATGCTGCAAAGCAACCAACAGGCGGCGGCGATCGTATCCGACCTCGACTTACGCGCCGTGACCGATATCACGGGCTTCGGCATTGCGGGCCATCTTACCGAAATGCTCGCCGCCAGCCGGGTCGACGCGGAGCTGAATCTCGACGACATCCCGCTGTTGCCCGGCGCGCGAACCCTGTTCGACGAAGGATTCGCCAGCACGCTGGCGGAATCGAATCAGGCGCTGGCGAACATCGATTTCGCTTCCAGCAGCCCCGCCATGCATCGCGACGCCCAAGCCCTAGCGCCGCTGTTCGACCCGCAAACTTCCGGCGGGTTGCTGATCGGCGTTCCCAAGCAAAAGCTTGAACAAACACTGGCGAGGTTTCAAGAGCGGGGCCTCGACGTCTACGATATCGGCCGCGCGGCGCCGCAAAGCGGTGCAACCCCCATGCTTTACCTGCATTGAAGCCGCTGGGGAAGCATCGGCCAAACAATTTCCGTCCATTCATTTTCCGCCACCGACGTCACGGCGGCGTCGTTGACCGCAACCCCAAAAAAAGTTGCCTCCTTTGCAGAAGACGAAAACTCGGCTTAATTCGCGACAAACTGCAAAATGCGTACGGCGCGGCCTTGCCCGCCGGAGGGCGTTTCGGCGGCAATGCGCAAGCGGAGCGTGTGTTTTCCGGGCGGCAGGTCGGCGGCGAACATCACCGTGCGAGGGTAATGCAGCCCCTTGCTAAAACGATGATACAAATTCACCCGGCGGTAGGCGCCGCCATCGATGCTCGTTTCCACCATGCCGGCGTCGGGCCCGGCTAATACGTACGCGCCGATGGCGGTTCCCTCGAAGGCTAGTGTCAGTTCGGCGCCGCCTTGGTCGGCGCAAAGGAGTTTTTCCTCCGCGAAACGCGACCGGCATTGCCCTTCGAGATTCTTCCAGTCGGGAGTTTGCCACTGAAAACCGCTGGCCGCTTTCGCTTGGCGGAGGTCGACGAACCGGCCTCGAAAATAACTCAGGGGATCGAGCGGCGGCGGCAACGGGTGCGGGGCGGCTTTTGCGTCGGCCGCCAGAGGTTGCCGCCAGGCGTGGTCCAGCAGTTGGGAAATCATGTTGGACGCAATGCGATTTCCCAACGGTTGGGGATGCGTGCCGCCGTACTTCCGCCATGTCAGTTTGCCGGCGGTGATCTGCCCAGCGACTTCTTTTCCCAAATCGATGGTCGAAACCCGATACTGTTTGAGCACTTCGTCGTGCGCCGCGACCGAAAGCGGCGTGCGGCCCGCTTGCCATGTTTCGAGCATGGGAGGGTTCACGAAGTAGGTCACGACGATATCAGCCTGCGGATAGCCGCGCCGCATGTGGCGAACGATTCCCTCCATGCCGCGAATGCATTCGCGGCGCGCGTGGCCGGCGTCTTGATCGTCGTTGACCGCGAATTCGATGAACAACAGATCGACCGGCCCTTTGTCGAGCACGTCGTGAGCTAGGCGAAACGCGCCGGTGGTGGAGCATGTGGAAGCGATGCCGGCATCGGTAAACGTGAAGTCCGTCTGCGGAAACCGTTGCTGGAGGAGCTTCTCGACCATCGGCCGATAGCCGTTCATTTCGGTGATGGAGCCGCCCAAGAAAGCGACGCGCCCTTTTTTCTCGCGATCAAATCGAATGCGGGCATTCTGCAACGAACCTCGCAAATGGATGTTGGCCATCGACAACCGAGGCGATTTTTCTTGGGCCGATTTTTCTTGGGCCGACGTCGCCTCCTCCAAGCATGCAGCCGAGAAGATCGCGATCAAGATCGCCCACACAACGCTCGCCGGAAAAACGCGGCTTCGTGTCTTGCTGCGCGTCGTGGAACGATTCATTTTTTATCTCCCTGGCCGCCTTGGCGAAACGGCGCCAGTGTTTGCAACATCAACGCGGGCTTGTCGGATATCACGCCGTCGATGCCCGCGCGGGCCAACTCCGCCGCCCGCAGAGGATCGTTCACGGTAAAAACCCAGGCTTGCAATCCTCGCTCGTGAATTTGTTGGATTTCTCGCGGGCTGATATCTGAATGCCGCCAGCCGACAATACTCGCGCCCGCGGTTTGGATGTCGTCGAGATGTTTGGCGGTCAACTCCTTGCCGCCCAAAGCGCCCAATACGAGTTGGGGTTCGAGTTTGTGGCAGTCGGCCAGGAAACCCCAGTCGAACGATTGCACGACGACATTTTGCAGCAGCTTTTTCTCTCGCAACAGCGCGATGCAAGCGGCCGCGCTGCCCTGTTTGTGTTCGATCAAGGTGATGGCGCCGGCTTGAATCGTTTGCAAGGCTTCGGCCAGCGTGGGAATGCGCGTGCCTCGGAATCGTGCATTCTTCCAGGCGCCGGCGTCCAGTTTTTTTATTGCCGCCAGCGACAAGTCGCCGATTGGGGCGTCGCCTCCCAACAGCTGCAACGCGTTGGTGGTGCGTTTGAGTGTTTTGTCGTGAAACACCACCAATACATCGTCGGCGGAGCGATAGAAATCCAACTCCACCAAGTCGGCGCCGGCCTTTACCGCCGAGGCGAATGCAGGCAACGTATTCTCAGGGTACGCCGCGCTATCTCCCCGATGGGCGATCACCAAAGGTCCGCGAAAATGCCCGATGCTGGAAACGCCGTTCAGCCGCATGTTTTTCTCCCGGGCAGTGTTCTTTTCATCAGCCCACGTTTGAGAGCTCGGCGTTAGAACGAAATGGAGAATCAGCAACGCGGCGGCGAAGCGAAGGAACAAAGGCGATTTTTGCATGGGAAGCTGTTTCGTAAGGCGCCGTTGGTGAGATGCTAGTCTTTATGCTCGCAAGGCAAATTTCAATGCACTGGAGGGCGTAGAAGCCCAACGCAGAAGCCCGGATTTTTCAAAAAAGCCGGGCTTCTAAAACTGTTTCGAGACGAGACGCTAGTCTTCGAGGATTTCTTTCTCGCGGTCCTTGGCGTGTTTGGTAATTTGCCCTTCGTATTTTTTGGTCAGTTCCTGGATTTCATCCTTGATGGTGTCGCGTTCGTCTTCGCCGATGTCTTTGGCTTTTTCCGCTTGTTCGGCGGCTTTGTTGCCGTCGCGGCGAATGTTGCGAATCGAAACTTTCGACTCTTCGCTCAATTCCTTGACGCGTGCGACCAACTTCTTGCGCACTTCGGTCGAGAGCGGCGGCACGTTGATACGAATGACGCGTCCGTCGCTTTGGGGATTAAAACCCAAATCGCCCGCCACGATTGCTTTTTCAATGTCTTTAATGGTGCCGGGGTCGTAGGGGCGAATCACGATTTGAGTCGGTTCGGGCGCTCCCACGGAAGCCAGTTGCTTGAGCGGCGTGGCGGAGCCATACACTTCCACTCGCAACGAATCGACCAAGCCAGGGTTCGCCCTGCCGGTGCGAATGCCTGATAAGTTGTGCTTCAAGACCGAAGCGGCCTTTTCCATGCGTTCCTCGGCGTCGAGGAGAATTTCGTCGGCGCTCATCTAACTAAGGCCCATCCTTTCGGAGCGGGAATGTGTTGGTGTGTGTTCCACGCAGACCGACGCAGTCTGCGAATGGCTCGCGCCAGCGGCAAGCATATCTCCATGATACGACGCGGGGTGGTCGAAGGCCACACGTGCTAAAAAGCGATGTTAGGAATCTTCAGCGAGTTCAGGTTCAAGCTGTTTTTCCGCGCCCCAGGTCGCCCAGGCTCTGGCGAGAACGGCGCCGGTGAACATGCAGCCGAAGGTGTAGAGCGCCGGCGGAATAGCGGCGCCGGGCTGGTCGGGAAAAATTTGCAGGGCCAGGGTGGCGCCCAAGCCGGCGTTTTGCATGCCGACTTCGAGCGTCAGGGCGCGGCGCATGCTTTCCGGCAGACGCAACCCCGCGCCGCCCGCGTAGCCGATGGCGTACCCCGCCAAATTCACCCCCAGCAGCGCCAGAAAGAGGTCGGCTCGCAACTCGGCCAACTTTTCCCGGCTGCCGGCCACCACAACGGCAATGATCAGCAAGATGGCCAGATTAGCGATGTTCGATCCCATCCGACCCGCCACCGATTCCCAAGCCGGCCAACAACGGGCCAGCAACTGCCCAAAAATAACGGGCGCCACGACCATCCAGAGCAGTTTGAACGCCAGCGACAAGAAAAAGCCGTCAGCAATACCATCACCGCTGGCGGAAAGGCAAAACCGCAGCGCCAGCGGAACGGCCAGCGGAGAAACCAACGTGGCCAAGGTCGTCAGGCTGACCGAATAGCTGGCGTTGCCTCGCGCCAAGAGAGTCAGCACGTTCGACGCCATCGCCCCCGGCACGCAGCCGACCACCACCATGCCGACCAGCAAATCGCCTTCAATACCCCACAGGCGGGCCATTGCGTAGGCCAACGCCGGCATGGCCAGATATTGCAAACCGACGCCCGCCAAAACCATCGGCCAACGTTGCGCCACCTGCCGGACTTCGTCGCGGGGCAGCATCGCGCCGATGCAGAACATTGTCACCACGATCAAGTACGGCAAGAACGGACCGCCGCCCGCCAGCGGATCACCCAGCCAGGGCGCCGCCGTTTCGACCAGCGGCCAGAAATACGCCACGGCCGAAAGCAGCACCAGCCAGACAATGAGAAATCGTTGCAGCATGAAAGTATATTAGCGATCGTCCTGAAATAAGTTACCGATTGTAGTTCAAAAAAGCCCGGCATTTTCAAAATGCCGGGCTTTTAATTCGGCAAATTATTGCCGGACGAACCGTTAGCCGCCAATCAGCCGTTTTTGAATCATGGCCATGATCCGGCGGGCAACATCTTGCTTTTTTCCTGCCGCGGCTTCCAGCACGGCGCCGGTGGGATCGATGATTTCAACGTCGTTCTGGTCGGCGTTCATGGCGGCGGGTCCGTTGAGAATCATGAGGTCGCAACTCTTGCGTTCGAGTTTCGCCAGTGCGCGAAAGCGATGGTCTTGCGTTTCCAAGGCGAAGCCCACGGCCCATTGATCGGCCCGTTTTTTGGAGGCCAGCGTGGCGACAATATCGGGCGTTTCGACCAAATGCAATGCCAAGGGCCCGCCAGTCTTGGCGATTTTTTCCTCGGCCACTTTGAGTGGCTGATAATCGCAGGGCGCGGCCACGCCGATGAGGCCCTCGCAGGCGGGGAATTCTTGCTCGGCGGCGGCGAGCATTTCGTCGGTCGTGACGACGGAAACCACCTGCGCCCCCGGCGGATACTCCAGGGAAACTGGGCCGCTCACCACCAGCACCTCATGCCCCAACTCCAACGCGGCGGCGGCAAGTGCGCTGCCCATGCGGCCGCTGGAAGCGTTGGTCAGATAGCGAACGGGGTCGAGAAACTGCCGCGTGGGACCCGAAGTGATAAGGATTTTCGCCATCGGTTGTCATGCAAGTGGTGCGGCAGCCTTGCCGTTGCACGGCTGATTGGGGAATGCGCGAAGTATCGGCCTACACCAAACTTCGTTTCACGGCCCATACGGCGGCTTGGGTGCGGTCGGTCACGCTGATTTTTCGCAAAATATTCTGCACGTGTTCCTTGACCGTTTCAATACTGATGCCGAGTGAATTGCCAATTTCGCGGTTGCTCAGCCCCAGAGCCACGTGCCGCAATACTTGAAGTTCGCGGTTGGTGAGCGGAATGTCGTCGCTGCGGTCTCCGCGTTTGGCCATCGCGCCCTTGATCCGATTGAGCACGCTATCGTCTGCCGGCGCATCGCCGGCGGCGGCGTTTCGGATAGCCGTGACGAGTGTTTCACGAGGCGATCCCTTGAGCACGTAGTCGGAGGCGCCCAAGGCGACCGAACGTGCAACGTAGGTGGGGTTGTCGTAGGTGGAAAGCATCACGACCCGCGCATTGGGCGATTCCTTGCGAATCGTTTCCAAGGCGGCCAAGCCATCGCGACCGGGCATGCGAATATCCATCAGAATAACATCGGGCGCATGTTCGCGCGTGGCTTCGATCGCTTCTTCGCCGCTGGCGGCCTCGGCCACGATCGTGATATCGGAATCTTGCAAGAGGCTCGCCAAACCGGTGCGCACCACCTGATGGTCGTCAACGACAAGAAGCTTGATGCTCATAGTAGTTTCTCCGGCTTCCACGGCCAGCGCCTCCGCGTGATAGGGCGTTGCACCGCCAGAGATGATAAAGCGGTGCAACAGACTGATAAGAATACATGACTCGGCAGTATGCGTTCGGACGGCGTTTCAGGTTATTCCAGAAACGCGGCATTCTCCCTTCCTTTCATATTATCCAACCGCCCCGGCCGGGGCTAGAGCGCGGCGCGGCACGAACGGTGAATTGCGGTCTTACCCCACGATAAAAAACGTTTATACGCATTATGAGGGGCGTTTAAACACATTGTCGTGTTGCCGGAAACATGCACGTTGACGTCTCGCCGCGCATGACGTACCTATTTTGCGACAAAACGACGGTAACATCGTTCCCAGCCGCGCTCTTCAGCTTGGCCGCATTGCTTGGACTTGCGGTTGGCAAGCATGAAAAGTCCACGGCCCGGTTCAGAAGCCCGGCTTTTTCAAAAAGCCGGGCTTCTCAAACGCATAATTTTTCCAACACGGAATTCGCCAAACTCGGTATTTGAGAGTGGAGTTGCAATGAGTCGAGCCTCGCTGTTATTGGTCGACGACGACAATCACCTGCTCGATTGCATGGCCCAATGGCTGCGCGAGCAAGACTATCAGGTCGACGTGGCCGATTCGCAGCCTCGCGCTATCGAGCAGATCAACCGCGAAAAGTACGACGTGGCCTTGGTCGATGTGCGTCTGCGCGAGGGCGACGGCTTTGAAATTCTGAACTATTGCCGCCAGCACTATCCGGAATTGATGGTCATTCTGATCACCGGCTACGCCACGGTGGAAATGAGCGTCGAAGCGATTCGATCCGGCGCGTTCGATTTATTGACCAAGCCGCTGATCGACGAAGAGTTGGAAATGGCCATCGATCGCGCGATCTCGCAGCAAAAAGTGTTGGAGGAAAACACACAGCTCAAAGTGCAGTTGGATATGCGATTCGGCATGGACAACATCATCGGACACGACCGCAAAATGCAGCAAGTGTTCGACATGATCGACCGCATCGCCGATACCAAAACAACGGTGCTGATCACGGGCGAAAGCGGTACGGGGAAGTCGTTGATCGCGCGTGCGATCCATCGCCGCAGCGGCCGTCGGGACATGCCCTTTGTAGAAATTGCCTGCGGCGCGCTGCCGGAAAATCTGCTGGAAAGCGAACTGTTTGGGCACGTCGCGGGCGCCTTTACCGGCGCGACCGGAAACAAAATCGGCAAGTTCAAGCAAGCCGACGGCGGCACGATCTTTCTCGATGAAATCGGCACCGCCTCGCCCGCCATGCAGGTGAAAATGTTGCGAGTCTTGCAGGAGCTTGAGTTCGAGCAGGTGGGCGGAACGGAAACGCATCATGTCGACACCCGCGTGATTTTGGCCACCAACGAAAACCTCGAACAGTCGGTCGCGAACGGATCCTTTCGCCAAGACCTGTACTACCGAATCAATGTGATCAACCTTGAGTTGCCCTCGATTCGGGAGCGAATCTCCGATATTCCCTTGTTGGCCGAGCACTTTCTGCGGAGCATCTGCGCCGATACGGGTAAGAACGTTGAAGGTTTCAGCGATGAAGCCATGGCGGTCATGCAACGCCATGCCTGGCCCGGCAATGTGCGCGAACTGCAGAACGTCGTGGAACGCGCCGTGTTGCTGGGGCATGGCCCCAAAGTCGTCCCCCAAGACTTGCCCGGTTCGCTCGACGCCGGCGTTGCGCCGGTCGCGCGGCCGGTAACGGGCGCCACATTAAAAGAGGCGCTATCGGGACCCGAACGCCAGATCATTCTGGAAGTGTTGCGCGCCCACGATTGGAACCGAAACGCCACCGCCCTGGCTTTGGGCATCAATCGGACCACGCTCTACAAAAAGATGAAACGCCTGGGATTGGAATCAGAATTCCCTGCCGGCGCGGCGCCCGTTTCGTAAGGGATCTTATTGTCCTGGCGATGGGTCTTGCTTCCAGTTTCGCGCTTTTCGGAAGTTGATCTAGCTACGAAAAGGGGCGGCTTGCGAGAATGAAATCTTGTGTGCCCACACGATTTCTCTGGCGCAAAAGCCGCCCAAGAGGGAACTTAGCACCGCTCGATAAATAACGGTCGCATTTGTGTAGCCATCGTCGCCAGACGGTGGGTGAGCGGTGAACCATCCCACGCTCTGGCGAGCATGGCTACGACACTAATTTTCCGCTCGATGCTTATGTATAAACAACCGGGCAAAACAGGGAGCGGTCCGGCAAACTTTGACGAATGGATCGAATGAACCAAGGCGGCGGGCGGAGCGTATCGTAAATACAGCCCACGCGGCTGCCAACAAACTGCTAGCAGTTGCTCGATAGGGAATTTCGAAAAATTTCGGCGCCAGGGACCTAAGGTGTCGTTGCTGCTGCGATACGTATGTACAGCGAGGGAGCGAATCGGCTTGCTCAAAAGTTCATACACGACACGGAAGGAACGAAGTCATGACGGAGTATTCAGTGCAGTGCGGTTCGTTGAAGGTCACTATTCTTTCTGAAGACCCCTACAACGCGGCGATCGAATCGGTGGCGCGCTGGAGCGCGAAAGAGTCGCGGCGACGGGAAGAGTCGCTGCGTGGTCCGCTGGCCGAATCGGTTTCCGTCGAACAACGCGATGCCGATTCTTTTCGCCCTGAACGCTTCGCCACGTTCGACCTCCTAGCCCGTTTGCAAGGCGAGACGCCCGAACAAGCCTGGCGCCAGGTCTTGGGCGGTTTCGACCCCAATCGCAATTGAAGAACCGGCGCAACGGATTGACCGGCGCCATTCACTTGCTCTCATCAATACATCACATTCGGGAGGTATCAGTCATGGCTAAATTTTATGTGGAATCGGGTACGTTGCAGTTGGTGGTCATTGCCGACGACGTGCAAAGAGCGGCGCTTTGGTCGGTTCACCGGGCGATGCAACAAGTGTTGCCGCTCGACGACGAAGAGGGCCAAAGTCCTGAATTGAAATCAGATGGCCTCTCCGCCAGCGGAGGCATGGTGTTGGGCGACACGCTGCGCATCAATGAACGCGGCTTCGGCAGATCGGACGGCGCCGTTCTCGACACCTTCGAAGTCGTGACGGAGTGGAATCAGTTGATGGTCGCGATCGCCCGCTTGGAAAACGATTTGAATCTACACGGCGAACCCAAATAGCGTTTCACGCGCGGCTTGTGGGTGTGTGCGTTCCAGCGTGTTTTCCCGCCGGGATTTCCAGCCGAAGCACGCCGAAGCGCACGCTCCAACAAGCATACGCACCAGCGGCCTAACAATGCGTGGAAAAACGACTTCCCGGTTCAGAAGCCCGGCTTTTTCCAAAAGCCGGGCTTCTCGAACGTCCACTCAGGATTTAATTCTTCCACACCTTCTAACCATGCGCCGTATGATCTGGCAGCCGGCGGCGCAGTTGCCGGCGGGCGTTCTGCAAGAGGCGATAGGCGTTGGTTCGGCTGGTGGAAATCGAACGCGCGATCTCCTCCACCGGCACGCTCTGCATATGCAACGCCACGACGGTGCGAAAGGGCTCTTGCAAATCTTCAATAGCGGCGAGGACATCCAACCTGGCGTCGGACCGCGCCTGCGCGTCGGGCGCGATCAAGAGCGGCGTTAGGTCGGAATTGACAAGGCAGGCCCGCCGCAAACGCCGCGCCGCCTGCCGGCAGTCGTTCGTGATGATCGTTCCCAGCCAGCCGGGAAAGGAACGTTCCGTCCGCCGGAAGTCGTAATTCAAATCCGGCAGACGCTCCAACTTCCGAGCCAGCAACAACATGGCGTCTTGGGCGATATCTTCCTCCCAAGCGGCCAATCTGGCGTCGCGACGCACCAAATATGCGGCAATGCGCCGCAATTCCCGTTGGTACCAAGGGTGGTCGACGAACATCGCCCAGCGACGGCGGTAGTTCGGCGCATCGCCTTCATGCCGTATGGTCCGCAGAAACTTTCGTCGCAGGTCTCGCCAATCGGCGCCAGCGGCGGGAGTGCGGAAGGCCAAAGCGCTATCGTTTTTTGTCAATGTCATCTCGCTCCTTGCTTGCGGTGGACGACCATTGCGTAAGAAGGAGAGGAACTGCAAACATTGCGCCGCGCGGCATGCATGGCCATTGGCGGCGGCAGTGCGTCGGCGCAATCACGAGCTATATCACAGATTACTAACATGCTGATTTTCCGGCGCCCCCCCGAGCGGTCTTGCAATTTATTCCAACGCGAGTGAAACTAAAGTCGTTATCAACAATGTCATCTGGCTTGGACGAACAAAGATGTCGCAACCTCCACGGAACGCCCAACCCGCCGAGCAGCCGCCTCTGGAAGACGAAAGAGTGCATGCGTTGGCGGAGGCCTTGACGCTGCCGCAGCATCGCGACGCCAGCCTGGCGCCCGAAGTGGATGAAAGCCTGTTGCAAGGACTGGCCCGGCGCGAATTCAGCGGCGCAGCCGCCCGCACTCTGCATCGAGTGATCGATGCATACGCGGATTGGGCCGCCGCCTATCGGCGGATCTTGTTGGCGGAAACCGCGAAACGCAAATTCGACGTCGACAATTCCTGATCGCCGCCGCCTCTGGCAATCGCCGCGGGCTGTTGAAAATAGCGTCATTTTTCGTTGCCAGGCAGACCGAAAGCGACTGCGTTTTTCCGTCTTGTCGGTATGCGCTGGCGCGAAACACAGTCGCCTTCGGCTTGCCTTTGAAGGGGCCATTGGCAACGGTGCGAAATATAAACAGAGCGCCATCGTGGCTCCCCTTCCCGATGCGTGAGGTTGTTTTCAGGACACGCCAATCAGCCACAATAAACACCACCATTGAAGGCAATGCTTCGCGGGCGTCATCATGGCTATATTTCAAATCGTTTGAGCAATTTGGAACGCCACCCGCCGATGGTGGACAAAGAATCAAGGAGCCTGGGCTCCAAGGGCTGTTCGTCTGTTCGCCAGACGACCGCGGCCGGCTCCTGCCGAATCGGGATCACACGCTAGAATCATTTCCGCAGCGCGGCCGAGGGCTAAAACCCACAGCGGCGGCCTGTCAGTATATATACAAATGAACACTATTGCAAGTCTTGGGAAAAACAAATCGTTTTCCCGGATTTTGCCGGTCAACAACACGCCTCAAACACAGTGTTTTTCCGAAACGCGACCGGCGGGTCGGTGCATGTAGGCGAGCGGCAGATGAGAAGTCGCCTAATACAAGCACGAAGCGCAAGCGAGTGAATCAGCAAACGGTCATTCCCGCGTAGGCGGGAACCTAAAAAAAACTCACGGACTCCCGCTGCGTGCGGGTAAATTATTCCCCGCCGCTCGCCTTATGCTAACGCACCTGGATTCAAAGAGGATCTCATGCCTGACGGTTTCATACATGACATGTACTTCAACTTCGACCTTCCTCTGCTCCTGTTTTACCTTTCTGTTTCATTCGCGGTGGTGTTTTGTCTGTACGTATTCGGCGTGCCGCTGGTCGGTCTTTTCACATTACGAGTGGAAGTGGCGCCAACCGTGGAACCGTTCGACGACCTTTCCTCGCTGGCGGAAAAGGTTCGCCGCCGGTTTGACGCCACGGCGGAAGCCTTGCAGCCGCTGGGGTTTGAATACGGCGGCGTGTTCCTCTTGCCGCAGCTCGTCCGAAACGTGAGGCTCATCATCTGCGTTTTTGTAAACCGAGAGGAAAGCGTATTCGCCAACACAACGGCCATCTATGTATCGAGAAACAATGAAGATTGGAAGCTTCATTTCCAATACACGGGTTTCAGCACGCAATTCGCCGACGGAACCGATATCTCGATGCACAACCATCGCTTGGCGCGAACCTTCCCCGCGCCCCCGGGTGAGATAACCGTGGTCGCCCCTTGGCTCCAGCACCCGGCGGAGCTTTGCCGGGCGCACCGAGCGATTACCGCGCTGCTGGCCCCGGCGAAACAAAAAGAGTTTGTTTTGGATACGGATTTTCAAGGCGACGTGGCAAGATTTGTCTCCGACGGCTTGGCGAAAAAGTATGCCTTCGCGCAAGATGCGGGCTATTTGGTGGAAGCTGGAAACACCGTCGTCGCGACCGTGGCGCCAGACAGCGGCAATCCTTACCAGTCGCCGGGCGCGGCGGCTGCGAGCGCCGTGTATGTGGCCACGGTCAAGGGCGCTTTTCTGATGACCTGGAGATGTCTGTGGCCTTTCAGAACCTGGATTTTGGCCGGCCGCGTCTGCCACGCAAGGCGTTTGCTGGCCGACGCGGGGTTTGAGCAAACGCCGGCATCGTAGGGAAATGTGGAAATATCGACCTCCCGGTCAGAAGCCCGGCTTTTTCAAAAAGCCGGGCTTCTCGGCGGAAAAACGATCTCCCGTGTAAGATTTCGCCAGTTGCCTTGTGTTATAAGGTAGGACAATCGCACAAGGCGTATCGCGTCGTATCTCGTTCTGGGCGTTGGCCGGAGACGCTGCATGAACCGAATTCCCGAAACCCGCCCCAGTTTGCTGTTGCGTCTGCACAAGCGGTTGGACGGCAACGGGCCAGACGACCAAGCCTGGAGTGAGTTTTTGTCGGTTTATGAGCCGCTCATCTACCGACTCATGCGGCGAAACGGTTTTCAAGACGCAGACGCCCAAGAGCTCACGCAAGAAGTTTTTCTGGCGGTTGCCGGGGCCATCGAACGTTGGACGCCCGACCCGCAACGCGGCGCCTTTCGCGGCTGGCTGTTTCGCATCGCGAGAAATTTGATGATCAACTTCCTGGCCAAACAGAAGCGGCGGCCGCAAGCGGTCGGCGATACCGATTTCAACCGCTTGCTGGCGCAACAACCGGCGCCCGCTAGTGAGACGTCGGCCTATTTCGATCTGGAATACAAACGCGAAGTATTTCGCTGGGCGGCGGACCGCGTAAGAAGTGAATTCCACCCACACACTTGGCGGGCTTTTTGGAGCACCTGCGTGGAAGAGTGCAGCATTCGCCAAGCGGCTGAAACGCTGCACATGTCAACCGGCGCGGTGTACGTCGCCCGCAGCCGCGTGATGGCGCGTTTGCGCGCCGCGGTGAAGGAATTCGACCAAGAATCGTTTTCATGAGGGGGGCAAACTAGAAACCATGGTCAAGCGAAACATCCATTTTGATCGGCGGCGGCTGCAAAGCTTGCTCGACGACCAACTTTCGGAGGCGAAATCTCGGGAGGTGGTGCGGCATATCGGTTCGTGCGCCGATTGCCGGCGCGAACTGGAGCGCTTGGCGGGCGAGGAATCTTGGTGGCGCGAAGCCCAGGAGTTTCTCGGGCAATACGATTCTGATTCCTCATACCATCGCGTTTCACGGCCCAACGGCGAACCAGAAAATAGCCGTTCGGAAAACGTCGGCCAAAACGCTGATGATCCAAGCATCCGCGAACAGGCGCTGGCTGTGTTGGCGCCGTCGGAGAACCCGGCGCTGCTGGGCATGTTGGGCGACTATGAAATCACGGATCTGCTGGGCCAGGGCGGGATGGGCATCGTTTTCAAGGGGTTTGATCGCGAACTCAACCGCTACGTGGCCATTAAAGTGCTGGCGCCTCACTATGGATGTAGCGCCGCGGCCCGCAAACGGTTCGGCCGCGAAGCACAGGCGGCGGCGGCCATCGTACACCAACATGTGGTCGCGATTCACGCCGTGGACGATACCGGCAAACTGCCCTACTTGGTCATGCCGTACGTGGCGGGCGAGACATTGCAGCAACGCATCGACCGTTTGGGGCCGTTGGATCTTAAAGACATTCTCCGCATCGGCCTGCAAATCTCGCAAGGACTTGCCGCCGCACACGCCCAAGGGCTCATCCATCGGGACATCAAACCGGCCAACATCTTGCTGGAAAAAACGGTCGACCGCGTCTTGCTGACCGATTTTGGACTGGCCCGCGCCATCGACGACGCCCAACTCACCCGCAGCGGCGTGATTGCCGGCACGCCACGGTATATGTCGCCCGAACAGGCCCAAGGCGAATCGACCGACCTCCGCACCGACCTCTTCAGCCTGGGCAGTTTGCTCTACGCCATGGGCGCCGGGCGGCCGCCGTTCCGCGCCCAAACCACCATGGGCGTGTTGCGGCACATTTGCGAGACGACGCCAAGGACCGTCTCTGAAATCAATCCTGAACTGCCGCCCTGGCTGAGCGGCATCGTGGAAAAGCTGTTGTCGAAAAAACCGGCCGATCGTTTTCAATCGGCGAGCGAAGTGGCCGAACTATTGGAAAAATGCTTGGCCCACGTGCAACATCCGGCTTCCGTCGGTTTGCCCGCATCGCTACAAAACAAATGGCTGGGGCGATTCGTCAACCGTTCGGCGCGGGGCGTCATCGCGATTGGGGCGACCATACTGGCGGCGGTAGGACTGTTGGCAATGGGTTTCTTCGGAGACACAGCCAAGCATGGGGAAGTGCTGCCCGGAAAGACGCTGTCCGAAAAAACATCACCGTCGCCGGTGGAAAACAGCGCTGCGGCAGACGCGGCAAAAACGCCAACACCCGACGGCCATGATATCGACCAGCAACTCCAACAGATTGCCGAGGAAATAAGTCAATTGGAGCGTAGTGTGGGGTTTGAATTTTCACCGCACAAGCCGGCGGTATCTCAATCGGAAAAGAAGGAGTGATTCCCATGTTGAAAGTGCGAAGACGCGTTTGGTTGGCCTTGGCGCCGTTGGTGCTGATAACTGCCGTTATTTCATTTGTCGCCCACGTACTGGCTCAAAAGCCGGCGCCCGCGCCGGTGTTTATCGAAGCAAGTGAGGCTCTGGCCGAACCTGAGGCGGTGCGTTCCGCGCCCGGCCCTTTTGTGGTGGATAAAACGGAGACGCCGCCCGTGCTTCGGTCGGCGCCAAGCCCAAAACCGTCGATAGGCTCTCCGCTGTTGGCGGCCCCGCCGTTGCCCCAGTCGCCCATGCCGACCGGCCAAGTCGTAGTAAGGACGTTTGAACTGGCTCCTTCCGCGGCCATCGTCCAGCAGTACAACGAACTGGAGAAACTTTTGCAGCAGGACGTCAAGGCGTACAACGAGAAAGGCCGTTCCGACAAAGCCCTCCGCCAAACGATTTCTGAAGCAACCAGCCGGCAGTTTGACCTGCGGCAACAGTTGCAGCAACTCGAAGTGGCGAAACTGAAAAAGCGGCTGGAAGAAGTGGAAGCCGCGCTCGCCAAACGTGAGGCGGCCAAGGAGGGCGTTGTCGAGCGACGCGTGGCCCAATTGCTCCAAGAAGTCGACGAATATGCCTGGGAGCCGCTCAGCTCGCCCGGTTATAAGGCCGTGACGGAAACGTTCTATGTACCGCAGACCTTGCCCAACGGCGACGTCGTGGCAGTACCCAGAACCCGAACGCGTTACGTTCCTTCCTCAACGGCGACGGGGCGGGAAAGCGTTTATAGGGGTGTTTCCCCCAGGACCTACAACATGCCGCAGCCTGGCCGCACCACTCCGTATCCTGCAACTCCGTCAAAGCCAGTCGCGCCTGCGGCAAATCCGTACGGTGTGCCGAAGGCGGTTCCAGGTAAATCGTCCCCAAAAATCTTCTCACGTGTCGATCCGCCGACTTCCGCTGTTACACCGACGATGAAGCCTACCAAGGCGGCGCCCGGAGTCGCGGAAGCAGCGGCTACCAGCCTTTCGCAAATGTTCGCCAACGCGGGACCGAGTGTGCGCGAAGCCCAAATCAAACTCGAAATTGCGACGTCCGTTGTCCAAGTTACGCAATTAGAGTATCGAGCCGGAAAGATAACAGCTGACAAGATGACTCGCGCTCACGGTGAAGTACGGCTGGCGCAGGCTGCCTACGAGCGCGCTTTGGCGACGCATAAGGCGCGGGTCAAAATCCTTGAATACAGCTTGATGGCCAAGAGAAAGGCCGCCCATATCGCGGTATTCGATTTTGACCGCTACAAAAACCAGAGCAAGACGGGAGCGATTTCCAATTCCCGGCTGCGGCAACTGGAATTGGCGGCTGCTCAAGCAGATAGCGCCTTCGCCCAAACGCAAGTACTGCTGGATTTGGTCAAGCAAGACGACCCCGCTCCCGAGAAACAACCGCCCGCGAAAAAGACGGAAGCCATTCCCGCGAAAAAAGCGGAGGCGTCGCCGAAAAAACCGGAGGCGCAACCGAAAGACGATTAAGGAATCGTCCTGAAAATTTATCCCGACAGGGATTCAAGCCATTAGCCGGCGGTCGAGCACGGCGAACACCACCGGAGGATCGAATCGCTGAAACACCGCATCCTGAAAGGATGCCAGCGGCGTCGGCAATGTGGCGCCGCCGATGGCCGCTGTTCCAACCGCTGCATCCTAGCATCCCGCCGGGATGCGGGAGTTATTGCGCGGTCGATACCGGCGGTGGCGCTGCGCTGACCGCCGGCTAATGGCTGTCAAGCCTCCGGCTTGCAACGAACTCCGGCTTGCAACGAACTCTTGCCTGCTTCAAACGGCGGCGCGAATCTGGCTCCCTGGGAAAAAAAACCTGGCGGGTTTCGGTGAATTCGTTTCCGCCGCTCGCCTTATGCGGCGTCGGCGGGCGCCCAGCAGGCCAGCAACATGACCGAACGCACTGCAACCAGCAGGCAACCGCAAAGCAGGACATAGAGCATCAGCCCCGCGGCCGACATATCCTGGCTGGGCCACCAGCGAAACATCTCCCAAACGCTCCAGCCAAGCGTATGGACGTAAAAGCCCGCCAGCACCGAAGCGTCGGCCGGCCAATTTCGTTTGTGTGTCTGGCAAGCCCACAAGCCCGCCAAAAGATGAACCACCAACGCCAACCCGAACACCGAACAAGCCGCCTGCCAGCCAAAGAAGAGGCCGACCATCATCAGCGACAGCGTCGGTCCTACCTGAGGTTTGATTCCCTGGGCTCTGTATTGCAGTACAAAATGCCAAAGGTAGCCCAACGCCAAGCCGCAGAGAATACCGGCGGGATACGCTTCCAGCCGACGGAGCGCGCCCGATAACACGTCTGTCCGAGACCACACTTCCGGCCGCAATTCTGGAAAGGCGAGCGGCGCCGCGAAGGCAACCACGAAGGCAAAGACGAGCAGTTTTCCTGGCGGGCGCTGGCCATCGAACCGCATCAGCGCCACGCCCATCAGCAATGCCGCCAAGCAGCCTTGATACGCCAGCACGGCGGCAAAATCCCATCGGGCGCTCAAAACAATTTCCGCCACCCCGCCCCGCAGCGGACCGAGCGCCGGGTTGAGCATCGCGCCGGAGAACAAATCAGCCAGAGCGAAGCTGAAAAACAGCAGCCCCATCAGAAATTCGATGGTCGGGTAACGCGGAGAAATGGGCAGGCGGCAAGCGCGGCAGCGGCCCCGAAGACGCAGCCAACCCAGCACGGGGATGTTGTCGGTCGAACGAATGGGCGTCTCACAGAACGGACATCGCGAAGGTCGCCAAACCACCGACTCGCCGCGCGGCATCCGATACGCCACCACGTTCAAAAAACTGCCGATAATCGCGCCGAAGCTGAAAATCCAGAGGCCGATAAAATACTCCACGCAGCGCGTTCGAATGTGCTCCGTGAGAGAAAGCCCAGACGCAGCAAAGCTTGGCCGACCGGAGGCAGCGCCCACGCCGCGTGCGTATTCAACAGCCGGCGCTACGATGCAGTATCCTAGAAAGGCGGCGAGAAGCGCCGCGCCGATCCAAAATAAAGGCCAGTTGATTCGCGTGCGACGTCGAGCCATATGCCATTGAAAGAGGGGAATGCGAAACCGGGAAACCGCTGCAAGATGTGCAAGTGTATCGGTTCGACGATCGCCTCACAATGAAGGGCGACAGTCACCAGAGCTGCCAGGGCAGCCGGCGTCTGCTCCCAAAGCTTATTCGCTATCGGTTTCACGGAGGGCGTCGCGTTCGCGGCGGGTGGCGTCGAGATCGAACATCAGGTATTTCATGTCGAGCCGAAGCTGCCCCAACGCTTCTTGAACTAATGAAAGAATGCGGCGGCGACGGCGGGTGCTGCTGATGACTTTGGCGAGCGCCGGTTCCAGCGACGCCCGGTGGGCCGCCGGCAACTCGGAAATGACGGCCGCTAGGTCGATTAAGTCTTGAGGGAATTCGTCGGTTTTGGCGTTGTTCAAGCGAGGTGTGGTGCTCATAACTGTTCTCCGTTGTGTAGGCCAGTGTTGTTAACAGATAACAAAGCACCCGGCGCGCCAATCACCTGCGTGAGGGGTCCGATAAAACCGCAAGCTCGTTCCCTGAAAGACTTTGCGGAAAACAATGAAAAATCCGCGCGGCGCCCCAACGGTGGGCGGCGTGGAGAAAGGGCCACGCAGTTGCTCTGGCCAGGGGTCGCAAATCCTGTTAGAAGCAGGCGTTGCGTCAATGTCCCCAAACTTTCAGGCGGTGTTGCGATTGTACAACACCGGTCGTCGCTCAGGCCCATGAAATCGAAACGCGCCATGCCGGTGGGTCGACGCTCGGTACTTTTCCTGGCGATTTTATTTCTCGCCAGCGCGCCGGCCGATGTCCGGGGCGACTATTTCGAGACGTTTGAAACACCTAGCACGTCTTGGAGGCTCGTCGATTCCGACGCCCACGCCAAACTCGCCCAACACGAACGCACTTTTCGGCAATCGCATGGCGGGCAAGGCGCGGAATACTTCGGCATTTTGGCGAAGTTTGGCGCCTACGCCTACATCGGACAAGACATTCAACCGGCGCATATCATCTCGGAGTTGTCGCCTCGGTTGTGGGTCAAGAGCAACCGGGCCGATCTGCAAATCGTGGCGCGCATTGTATTGCCGCATTCCGCCCACCCCCGAACCGGCGAACCGATCTCGTTCTTGATCGAGGGCGCCAAATACTCGCAAGTCGACCGCTGGCAGCAGCTCAAAATCTCGGGCGTGGTGGGCAAGTTCGAAGCGCACGTGCGCGGCGTGCGAACTCAGTTCGGTTCGCAAGTCGATGCGCGCGGAGCCTTTCTCGATATGGTCGCCTTGAATGCGTATGGAGGACCTGGCAAAACCGAAGTCTGGATCGACGACCTACAAATCGCTGGGCACATCGCGGTTGGGCCTGGAAATATTGGGCCTGGAAATATTGCCTCCGCCAAACGAACGCCGTCTGGCAAGGGCGGCGCTCCCAACGCCGCGCCGCGACCCGCCGTCTTGGAGCAGCGCGGCTATCCCACACTCCAGGGCAGTGTGTTGGAGGTGGAGAAACGCCCTTTCCCGCCACGCGTGCTCGACCACAATGGTGAATCGTTTTCGACGTTGAAGGCCATGGGAATCAACACGCTGCGTCTGCCATCGCCGGCGACCGAACAACAAAAAAACTAAGCGGCCGCCGTGAAAATTTGGCTAGTGGCGCCGCCGCAAATGAATGGTCCTCAAGAGCAAAACTCCCGCCAGGGCATGCTCGCTCTCGACATGGGAGCCGACCTCACCGCCAGAGATTTGGGCGCCATCAAACATCATGACAGCCAGTGGACCGCCGCCGGCGGCAAGCCCTTGAAGTTCGGCGGTTTCCGTCGGACGGCGCCCCGCCTGGAGCGAACGCTAGATCTACGGTTTATCAACTCGACTCCCTTGGGGACGGAATTCTCCCTGGAAGACTTTTTTCAACATCTTTCCGCCGCGCATCGGCAAGGAGCGGCTCCGTTTTGGGCCGCCATCGCGACCGAACCGCCGGCGTCGTTAGTCGAGCAAATCGCGCTGTTGCAGTCGGCCGAAACGGCCGCCCCCCATTGGTCGGACCGGCTCGTCGTCGAATACGAACAAATTCGCTTGCAGGCCTTCCTTGCCGCTGCGGCCGGCGCCAGAGGATTTGTGTTTCGTTCGCGAACGCCGCTCGATGGCGAAGATTCCGTCTCGCAGCTTCGCAGCGCGGCCATCGAGTTGGTTTGTCTGGACCTCTCGCTTCTGGCGCCCTGGATTGGCGCCGGCGAGCATCTCGGTTCATTGGACCTCAACCGCCACGATATTGAATCGGCGCTGTTTCAAACGGAGCGTTCACGCCTGGCGATGCTGGTCCGATCGTCGGCCCAGCAACAGTTGGTGAGTTCCGCCCCCGTGGCCGCTCGGCTCACGGTAACGATTCCGGGCGTTTCGATCGACGCCCGGCCTTACCTGATTAGCGAGGGTCAAATTCGGCCGCTTGAATTCCAACGGCGAGGCGGCGGTTTACGAATCACTCTGAAACGCTTCGAGGCGTTTGCCGCGATTGTCGTCAGCCAAGACCCGCTGGTCATCAACCACCTCTACCGGCGGCGGCACAATTCGCTGCGCAGGCGAGCGGAGCTGCATTACGAAATCGCGGCGATCAGCCTGGCTCAGTTGGAAGAAGTGCTGGCCAGCGAAAACCAACGGCTGGCTTCGCTTCCCGCCGCCAAGAACAAACTGCACGAGGCGCGCGCCAACCTCAAACGCTGTGAAACCCTGCTAGATACGCGAGACGACCTCAACTCGCTTCAATTTGCACGTCGCACGCGGGCCGACATCGCGGTTATCCGACGGGCCTTGTGGGAACAGGAGGTTGTTTCCTTGCCGAGTCCTGCGGCGAGCCCGTGCTGCTTGAACTTCGCGGCGTTGCCGGTTCAATGGGCGTTGCGCAAGCAGACAAAAAACCAGCCCTGGTCGTCGAACCTGTTGCCGGGCGGAACGATGTAAAACCTCGACAACATGCTGCGAGCCGGCTGGAGCCGCTCCGCGAAAGGCGCCCTTGCCGGCCGAGTTGAACTTTCGAGCGAGCGTCCTCATGCAGGACGCTTCGCCCTGAAACTTTCGAACCCGAGCAGCGCGGCAGCGGCCTCGGCGGAACGCCCGCCGCCGATCCAAATGGTTTCGGCCGCGGTGCAGGTCAAACGCGGCTTTTTCCTGCATGTGCGAGGTTGGGTGCGAACCGCCCAATCGCAAAAAGAGACGCCGGGCCAACTTTCCATCTACGATTCCGAAGCCGGTCCCGACCTCGCCGTGCGAATTTCCGCCGCCGAACAATGGCGGGAGTTTTCTCTGTATCGGGCCGTCGCGCATGATGGTCCGGCCCGAGTGACGTTTTCCTGGAGCGGCGCCGGCGAAGTCTGGATCGACGACGTCACGATCTCGCAACTTGGTTTGCCGAGCAGCGTCGTGGCGGGTGCGCCGGGCCCGCCCCAACGGTGATTGCTGCGTAAAAATCGGGGTCCCACAGCGCAAGACCGACGGGCCCATCGGTGTTTTGGCGCTGGTGTTTTGGCAACCCTGCGGCGCCCCTATAGCAGGCAGTTCAGGGCGGTTATACACTAGTCTTGTTCGGCGGCGGCAAAGGCAATGTGTGAGAGCATGCGCCGCCTTAGCGGCCGTTTGCGATGAGCACCGTCTTCCCGCTTTTCCTGTTTTAATACGCCCCCGAGGGCGCGAGGTTCCGTTGTCCAGTCCTTCCCGTAGCGGCGTTTTCGATCAAGCGGCCGACGACCGCGTCGAGCAGTTTACCGAGAGCATCAGTTTCGACCACCGGCTCTACCGGCACGATATTACCGGGTCGATCGCGCATGCTCAAATGTTGGCTCAAGTCGGCGTGCTCACCGCGGCCGAGAGTTTGCAAATCGAGGAGGCCTTGCGAGCGATTGAAGTGGAGTTCGACGAAGGCCGATTTCCCTTTCGCCGTGAGTTGGAAGATGTGCATATGCACATCGAGAGCGCTTTGATCGAACGGCTGGGCGACGTGGGCCGAAAGCTGCACACCGGGCGCAGTCGGAATGATCAGGTTTCGACCGATCTGCGGCTCTGGACGCGCGACGCCATCGACGAAATCGTGCTGCTGCTGCGCGGCGTGCAGGCGGCGTTTGTAGGACGTTGCGACGCCGACATGGACGTCGTCTTGCCGGCATACACCCACATGCAGCGAGCGCAACCCGTGCCCGCGCCGCACTATTGGCTGGCCTACTGCGAGAAATTGGAGCGAGATATCTCGCGGCTGCTCGATTGCCGGCGGCGGGTGAACGTGTGCAGTTTGGGAGTCGCGGCGGTGGCCGGCACCAGCATCGCGATTGATCGGGAAGATGTCGCGAAGCGGCTAGGCTTCGAGGGCGTCGCGGCTAATAGCATAGACGTTTCCAGCGATCGCGATTTTGCCATCGAGTTTACATTCGCCCTGACCTTAATCGCCGAGCACTTAAGCACGTGGGCCGAAGAGTGGATTTTGTGGTCGACCGTCGAATTCGGTTTCATTCGCCTGCCCCAACAGTTTTGCACCGGCTCCTCGATCATGCCGCAGAAGATCAATCCTGATGTGTTGGAATTGATTCGCGGCAAAACGGCGCGAGCGGTGGGCGGCTTGCAAACGCTGCTGGTTTTGGTGAAGGGCCTGCCGTTGGCCTACAA
This sequence comes from Planctomycetota bacterium, assembly GCA_024276655.1. Lineage (GTDB taxonomy): Bacteria > Planctomycetota > Planctomycetia > Pirellulales > Pirellulaceae > SZUA-33. The sequence goes on along the minus strand of JAJRWU010000248.1, from coordinate 7,096 downwards.
CCGCGATCTCCAAGAAGACAAACCGCCGCTGTTCGATGTGTTCGACAGCGTGCGCGCCTGCTTGCAGTTGGCGGCGCCCATGGTGGCGGGCGCGGAGCTACAAAGAGCGCGCATCGGCGAAGGACTCGAACGCGGGTATCTCGACGCCACCACACTGATGGAATTCCTGATCAAGGAGGGTATCCCCCAACGAACGGCCCACCATTTGGTGGGGGCGTTGGTGGGCAAGGCGATGTCTCGCAATGTGCCGCTAGCGGAACTCACGCTGGAAGAGTTACAGGAGGTCGACCAGCGGTTGGATGCCCGCATTTACGCCATTTTGGGCGTCGAGAACGCCCTGGCCGCCTTCACCAGCTACGGATCCGCCGCGCCGCAAGAGGTGCGAAATCAGGTTCTGGCCTGGAAAAAGAGGCTATCCCCACGCGGTTGATCAATTATGATAGTACCGTGTGAAGGTGTGCAAAAAAGAGGCGCCCGGTTTTTCACCAACGCCTTAGGACCGCTAGCCGCACGGCGGCATCATTTCTAACGGTGGCTTTCTAACTGCGGCGCCTTCCCGACCGTATGGGAGACTATTGCGTGACCAATACCGCTCAGATCAAAACGGCAGGGGCCGCCGGGCTGTTGTGCCTGCTGCTGGCGTGTTCCGTGCATGCACAAGACCCTTTTGACGATGCCGCGTCGGACGATCCGTTTGGCGAGTCTGCCGCGGGCGACGTCGCGTTCGACGCCACAGCCCCTGCGGTTTCGGCGGCGCCCGCCGTTGCGTTGGAGCGCGAAGATCCTCTGGTGCTTGATATCTTGAATGGCGCCTTGCAAACGCCGTCGCAAGTCACGCAGGCGGTGCGCAACCTCTTGAATTGGGGTCGGCCCGATAAGGCCAAGGAACTTTTGACGACGCTGCTGGCCAAGCCGCCGCCGGCGGACCAACTCGCGCCTCTGGCGGGCCGCTTCGGCTCGGCCTTTTTTCTACGCTTGGCGCAAGAGGAATCTTTGGCGCCGGAAGGCCGGCAGTTTGCCGAATTGGTGCTCACGGCGGCCGACAACGCTCGTCGAAATAACGCCCGTTTGGCCGCATTGGCGTTACAGGCGGTCGACGCCTCGCCTCAAACCCGGGCCTTGGCGACCAACGCCTTGCGGAAAGCGGGCCAGGGCGGCGTCGCGCCGCTGGTCGATCTATTGGCCGACGCCGCGCAAGGCGACGCCCGCCGGTTGGCCCAACAGGCGTTGCTCGAAATGGGCGGTGTCTCGATTGAACCGCTGCTGGCGGTTTTGGAATCGAACGACGAGAATCTGCGTACGTTGGTGATCGAAGTGCTGGGTGATTTGCGCGCCACTCGGGCGGTCGGTTTTCTGGCCGCGCCGCATGTGTCGACGAAAAGATCGGCGGCGGAGCGAGCCGCAGCGGGAGAAGCGCTGATAAGTATCGTGGGCGTTCGCCCGACCAAAGCCGCGGCCGAGGCCTTGTTGTGGCGGCGAGCCCATGAATTCCTGGACGGCGCGCCGCCCCTACGCGCCGATCAAAATAACAACATATCGCTGTGGCACTGGGATGACGCGGCAAAACCAGGTAGCCGCCTGACGCGCGTCCTGTTGCGAGCCGACGACGCTTCGCTGCTAACGGCGCTGCGGTTGGCGGCCGATCTTCACCACCTGGCGCCCAAAAAGGAAGCTTACCGCCGTTTGTATTTGATCACGCTTTTGCAATCGGAAAAAATCTCGCATGGACTGTTTCGCCCCTTGCCGCACCATGGGCAAGGCACAGTCGGCGGCGCTCGCGAATTTGCCGAGCAATTGGGCGCCGCGTTTGTGGAAGCGACGCTCGCCCAGGCCATGAAAAAAGATTATCTGCCCGCCGCCATTGGCGCCGCCGAAATTCTCGGCGATATCGGCGACGTCTCATTATTGGAAACGCACGCGGGGCGAGGTCCTGTCTTGCTCGACGCCCTGCGGCATCGGAACCGCCGTTTGGTTTTTGCCGCCGCCCAGGCCATCATGCGTTTGGCGCCGGAGCGGAACTATGGCGGTTCGAGCTATTTCACGCAAACCCTTGGTTTTTTGGCGCGTTCGCAGGGAGTTCGGCGGGTGCTGGTGGCGCATCCTCGCAGTACGTTCGGCCAATCGCTGGCGGGCATCTTGAACGGGTTGGGTTTTGAAGCCGACACCGCCATCAACGGCCGGGAAGCGTTTCGCCTGGCGGCCAAGAATCCTGATTACGAATTCATCATGCTGAGCGACGCCATCAACGACCCGCCCATTTCGCATCTCATCCAATGGATCCGCCGCGACCGCCGCACCGCCGCAATTCCGATCGGTTTGTTGACGCACGAAGAACGAAGAGTTTCCGGCGACACACTGGCGGAAAAGTACAACCGCGTGCTGGCGCTCCCGCAGCCTCGAACGCCGCTGGGAGTAAGTTTGGCGATCAAACGCCTGCAACCGTTCTGGGACCGCCAGTATGTCTCGCCGGAAGAACGGCTGGTGCATGCGGCTTCGGCATTCGATTGGATGACCCTGCTGTTGGAAACCCCCGCCGGTCGGCCGGCGTATGATCTGCGGTCGTTGGAAAAAACGATGGAGCGCGGGCTTTTTACAGACCCCTTGGCCGAGCGCGCGGCTTCGGCGCTCGGCTTGTTGGGCACTCCGCTGGCGCAGCGGGCCTTGGTGAATATGGCGAGTTTGTCGTCGGCGCCGCTTGAATTGCGGCAGGCTGCGTTGCAGGCGTTCCAAGAGGCGGTGCGCCGTCGGCGAGTGATGCTGACAAGTTCGGAAATTCACCTACAATACGATCGATACAATGCGAGCGAAACGTCTTCGGTCGAATCGCAACAGATATTAGGAGCGATTCTCGACATCTTGGAATCGGGCGGCCAGGGAGGAAAAGGAAACACCGCCGAGAACACAGGTCCCGCTGAGAACACAGGTCCCGTCGAACAACCGGCGCCGCAAGTGGCGGCGGGCGGAGAGTGAACGCGGGCTTTCGTTGGCCGCAACCAAAAAACGTTTTTGCCACAGGGCATTCCGAGACCACCGAGAAAATGTTGGGAAGTAAGAAAGAATACCAGTTGTGAACAGGCTGTCGCGAGGTTCGAATCCGCAGCCCTCTGCGTCTTTGCGCTCTGGTGTGTTCGGTGCTCTCGGTGGTTTATCCCTTCTGTTTCCCACTCGCTATTTCCCACACGCTGTTTCCCCGCCATGCCTCCGATAGGATCGAACCTGACGCCCGACTCCAGGCCTCCGATTCCGGAGATCATCGGCAGTTGCTCGGCCATGCAGTCGGTGTACCAACTGACGCGGCGCGTGGCCAAGAGTAATGCTTCGGTGCTTATTCATGGCGAAACCGGCACCGGCAAGGAGCTGATTGCCGACGCCATCCATCGGTTGAGCAACCGCAAGGAAGGCCCGCTGGTGCAGGTCAATTGCGGCGCGTTGAACGAAAATCTTCTGGAGAGCGAACTGTTTGGCCATGTTCGAGGCGCCTTCACCGGCGCGGTGGCCAATCGCACGGGGCGTTTCGAAGCCGCCCACGGCGGGACGATTTTTCTCGACGAAATCAACTCCACCTCCTTGTACTTGCAGGTGAAACTGTTGCGCGTGTTGCAGGAACGCAGCTTTGAACGCGTCGGCGATACGCACACCCTCAAAACCGACACCCGCTTCATCGCGGCCAGCAATCGCGATTTACGCGAATTGGTCGAACAGGAGACGTTTCGCGAAGACCTCTATTGGCGGCTGAACGTGGTTTCCATCGAACTGCCTCCGCTGCGCGAACGCCGCGAAGATATCCCCGAACTCGTGGCCCATTTTCTCACCATGTACAGCGAAGCCAACGACCGCTGCGTCGTGCATTTCCAGGGCGAAGCGATGGAACTGATGCAGCAATACCATTGGCCCGGCAACGTGCGGGAGTTGCAGAATTATGTCGAACGCGCTGTCGTGCTGGCCGACGGCGATGAACTCACCGTCGAGCTGCTGCCGGCGGTCGTCACGGGCCAGAGCCGCCCGGCGAGCGGCGGCGTGCGCGGAGCCGACCTCGAAGCACTCACGTACGAAGTGGTCCAACGCGGCTTGAACGCCGAAGGGCCGGAGGGAGAAAACCTGCATGCCAAAGTCGTCAGGAGAATTGAACGAGAGCTGATCGTACAGGTCATGCTGGAGTGCGACAACGTCCAGACCCGCGCCGCCCGGCGGTTGGGCGTCAACCGCAACACATTGCATAAAAAACTCAAGGATTACGGCCTCGATTCCTGACGCAATCCCGAATTCACCGCGTCGAACGAAGAATCCCATAGCCTGTGCCCACAGAAAGACGCCGCCACATCCTTGCCCCTGAACATATACGCCATAACACCTTTTGTGTATATAGCACATCACTAGGGAAGGGATTATAACCACTTAGGTTGCAGCCACCCACCGCTGTTCGACGATACGACTAAAGTCTCGAACGGCATTCAAAGTCTCGGTAAAAAAAGCGTTCGAGAGAACCCCGGGAGCGCACGCAGCCTGCAATGAAAGCGGGGAATACGCACGGCGTGGCAACCCAGGAGGTTTGTCGAATAAAGGTATCCAAGCATTCGATGAGTAACTCCCAACACGAAAACGCTCAGAAAAGTGGGGCTCAATCCGTGGCCCGACTGGAAGCCCAAGTTGCGCAGCTCCAGGAGCAGTTGGCTCGCGCCCAAACGATGACCGCGTTGGGAGAGCTGGTCGGCACCACGACGCACGAATTCAATAACGTGCTGATGACGATCATCAACTACGCCAAGCTCGGCATGCGGCACAAAGACGATCCCACCCGCGACAAAGCCTTCGAAAAGATCATGGCCGCGGGCCAGCGAGCGGCGAAAATCACGAATTCGGTCTTGGGCATGGCCCGCAATCGGAAAACGGGGCTTGAAGCGACCGATCTGGCGAAGCTCACCGAGGAATCGTTATTCTTGCTGGAGCGCGAGATGCGCAAGTATCGGGTCCAGGTGACTATGGAGTTGCAGGCCGCGCCGCCCGTTTTGGCCGACGGCAATCAGATCCAACAGGTGTTATTGAATTTGCTGACCAACGCGCGTCAGGCAATGCCTCAAGGCGGCCGCCTGTTGGTGAAAATCAGCCACGACAAAACCGCCGACACGGTCGATTTACTCGTTCAAGATAGCGGACAAGGCATTCCGGCCGATCAACTTCCGCGTATTTTCGACCCCTACTTTTCCACCAAGGACGGCCCCGACGAGTCGGGAAAAGGCGGCACGGGCCTGGGGCTGGCCAGTTGCCGCGATATCATCGACGCCCACCACGGCCGCGTGCGGGTGCAAAGCACGGTTGGCGTGGGCACGGCCTTCACGATCAAGCTGCCCGTTGCCAAAAAGAGCGCCGCCAAAAAGAGCGCCGCCAAAAAGAGCGCCGCCAAAAAGAGCGCCGCCCAGACGGGAATTCCCGCTTCCGCAGCGCGAACTCCGGCCGCTTCCAACCCTTCGGCGTCTGCTTCCTGAAGCCCCCGCCGCTGGGGCCGCATCCTGTTCTGACACTTTTTTCGCTGCTCGATATCCATCCCGAAACCGCACTCATACTGGCGAAGTCAGTGGCGCCCAAAAAACAGCACCGCCCGGCCGTGGAGTTCGAGCTTGCGAGCGATTCAATTCGGACTTGTAGGCTCCATCGCTCCGAGCCGCATTCTGACGCTCCGCGCCTGCTCCTCGGTAATGTGATACAAATGTATGGAATAACCACACCTGCCTACTGGACGAAAATACTTAAAATAGGTGTAGTGTCCCTTTGACTCGGTCCATCCGCCGCGGCCATCGGGTGTGGGGATGTTTTGCCCTTTCAATTGGGCGACACTCACCGCGTACCAACCCGCTTATGGACCTTGGAGCCCCGCCTCGTTCGTGACGTCTGGGCGCCCTGCGATAAACGGCGGTGGAAGCTCGAACTTGATTCCGATCTCCTGTGGGTTGAAGTAAGTGTTTGGTGCAAAGTGCAATCTCGCTGACCCCAGATTGTCGCGCTGCCACCGCTTCAAGATTAGTAGATCTTGCCCTGCGTCGACGTTGCTATGTAGTAACCACTCTTGACCGTTTGCAGGTCCGCCAGCTAAGGCGTTAAAGTACGACATCCAGTGCGGGCCGCACCATATCACGGAGACTATTTGGCAGACTAAAAGACCGAAAGCAACTCGCCGCCAGAAACGACTCCACGTGACGACGCTACTTGCTGCAACAAAGCCGAATGGTAACGCTGGCAGGATGTATCTCATGTGGTGGTTAAAGCCAGTTTGTGAACTAACAAATATCAGTATGATCGCTGGAGCATATATCACCATCGCGCAGCCTAGACTACTCCGGGCTGATTTCATAACGCCGCAGGCGCCGGCTAGTACGAGCAACAAACTCGCCACCGGCGACTTGACGCAGATCGCGACCGCGTAGTAGCACCACCACCCTCCTTGCTTCCAATGTCCCCTCAAGTAAGACGGAAAACCCAATTCAAAATCCCGTTTCGCTATATCGATTCCCTGCAGCACAACGCTCGGCGCCGGAACGATGATGCGTTCGAGACAAGATCCACGGAAGCGGTTGACTCTAGTAGGCGTCGGGGCATGTGGGTCATTACTGGGACGCGTTAAAGCCTTACTCACGAATTCCACGTCGCCAAGTCTTGTTGGTGATTGACTAAAACCGTAGACGGCGTTCAGCACGAAAACCGCCACGAGCATGGCACAGCCAAGGTGTGCGAGCACCTTGGCTGTGCCGCCAATGCTATACCTACGACGCATTAAGTGGATTACAACAGCAGGGATGAAAATCATTGGAAGGATAACCAGCCAAGTGAACTTCGTCGAGACCGACAGCCCTACCGCAATCCCCAACAGAACCGCATTTGCCCAGCGAGGCCGCGACAGGTATTTGCAGAACAAGAACATCGTTAGAAGTCCGAACGCCGCGGCTGGAACGTCGGGCGTGATTGTCACTGAGCGCCCAAAACCGGCCAGGAAGAGGCGCTTGAAAACCGGCCACTTTTGAGGTTTGTCGATTAGGCTTGTCTGCTTTCTCAGAATGAGGAGCAGCTTGCCGATGGCGAATCAGATGAAGGCGGCTAAAGTGTT
>JAJRWU010000247.1 GCA_024276655.1 Planctomycetota bacterium | reverse complement strand
GGAAATTCGAGCTTTCATTGCCTATTACAATACGCAACGAAAGCACTCTTCAATCGGGTACTTGGCGCCAAGCCAGTTCGAGGCCATCTAGGTGATATTCCTAGAGACTCGCCTGTCCGTGAAAGCGGCGCCACCTCAGGCTTATAGCCGGTAGTAGTTGAGTCCCAGCGCAGTCCTTATGGGCCGGGCTGCTGCTCTTTTCGTTGGTTGCCGAGCGAGTGCGGCTGTGTGAGAATTGCCGTTATGGTTTGTTTGCTCGTGGGGAGAGTATTATGCGTCGTTTGGCCAGTGTTGTTTTTTTGTACTTGGCGGCTTCGGCTTCGGCTCTAACGGCGGCGGATCCAGAAGCGGGAGGATTGTCGGCGGGAAAATTGTCGGCGGGGAAATTGTCGACTGGAAAATCGGCTACGAGCGCGCCGTTTGATCTTATCATCCGCAATGGCCGCATCGTCGACGGAACGGGGAACCCCTGGTTCCACGGTGAGGTGGGCGTGCGGGGAGATCGCATTGTTCAAGTCTCGCGGCGGATTGCAGGACCGGCGAAGCGGGAAATCGACGCCGCCGGTTGCATTGTGGCGCCCGGTTTTATTGACATCCATTCGCACTCCGACTACCTGCTGCTCGAAGACGGCGCCGCCCAAAGCAAGATACGGCAAGGCGTCACGACCGAAATTCTCGGTGAAGGAAATTCGGCCGGCCCCTTCCAAGGAAAACTCGGCCGAAAAACCGCCTTCATCAAGGGGGAAAAAGTGCGTTGGTCTTCACTCGACGACTACTTCCGCCTGGTGGAAGAGGCGGGCGTCGCGACCAACGTAGCTTCGTACGTGGGGCTGAGCAACGTGTGGCAATGCGTGATGGGAGCCTCGTTCGAGCGGCCCACGGCGGAACAAATCGGCCAGATGGGCCGACTGGTCGACCAAGCCATGCAACAAGGCGCGTTGGGGTTGTCGAGCCAGGTGATGATGCCGCCCGGTTCGCTGGCCACCACCGACGACATCGTGGCCCTTTGTAAAATCGTGGCCCAACACCAAGGGATTTATTCCACGCATATTCGCGATGAAGGAACCGGCGTGTTCGATTCGGTGCGCGAGGCGATCGAAATTGGCGAGCGCGCCGGCCTGCCGGTCGATGTGATCCACTTGAAAATCGCCGACCAAAAATTTTGGGGCAGAATGTCGGAAGTGGTCGCCTTGATCGAACAGGCCCGCGCTCGCGGCGTGAATGTGCAGGCCAATGTTTATCCGTACACGCGCGGCAACAACAATCTGGCCAGCATCATTCCGCCATGGGCCCACGAAGGCGGCAAGGCGAAGATGATCGAGCGGCTGAAAACGCCACGGCTTCGCGAAAAAATCAAACACGATATCAGCCGCGACATTCCCGGCTGGTACAACCACTTCACGGCCGTGGGCGGCGATTGGAGCCGGATTCTCGTCAGCGCCGACAACCGCTTCAAGGGCCTCGCGATGGACCGCGTCATGTCGCTGCGAACGCAAGGCCAAAAGAACCCCGACCTCCTCGAAGAGCTGTTCGATTTTCTGATCGAGGAGAACGGCTCCATCGGCGCCGTCTACGCTCACCACACCGGCCAAGACATGCAGTTCGCGCTCCGGCAGCCGTGGTGCTCCGTCGGTTCCGATGGCTCGGCCTACGCCACCACCGGACCGCTGCGGCGCGGCAATCCGCACCCTCGGAATTTCGGGACGTTTCCGCGCGTGCTGGGTGTGTTTGTCCGCGAGAAAAAGTTGTTGCGTTTGGAAGATGCCGTCCGCAAGATGACCTCTCTGAACGCCGCCAAGGTAGGGCTGCCAAACCGGGGCCAACTCCAACCTCGCATGTTTGCCGACATCGTCGTGTTCGACCCCAACACGATTATCGACCGTTCCACCTACACCGACCCATTTCATTATTCCGCAGGCGTCCGCTGGGTGATCGTGAATGGCCAAGTTGTGCTTGACGACGGCGCGCATACCGGCGCCCGCCCCGGCCGCGCCATTCGCCATTCGACGACGCGTTGAAAACGGCGATGTCGTTCGCCTGGGGAATCGTCGGGAATGTGCTTACCGAATTAAGCCCGGTCAAAAACCCGGCGTTTTGAAAATGCCGGGCTTTTCCAACTCACATGGTTTCACGCAGCATCAAAGGCATTATACTAAACACTGATAATCTTGTTTAAGTCATTCCATCCCCACAGATTCAAAACATCCTGCGGCGGGCGGCATTGAGACGGCGCCGGTGGGTGAGATTTTTCCGGTGAGTAAACTTCTGCCGCGCGCAAAAAAAGCTGGTGAGCAAACAATCATGGATGCAGGTCTTCGAGGAAAAGTCGTACTCATTACCGGCGCCAGCGGCGGCTTGGGTTCAGAAATGGTCAGAGCGTTTGCCGCCGAAGGGGCGCGCGTGGTGGTTCACTACCACACACACCATGAGGCGGCAATGGCGTTGGTTGGTGAACTTGCATCGTCCGACCACGCTGTCGTCGGGGCGGATTTAACCAGCGAGGAAGACGTTGCGCGGCTTTGGCGCGAAGCGGAAGAAAAGTTGGGGCCGATCGAAATCGTGGTCGCCAACGCCGCCATCTGGCCGCCCGAAGATACGCCCATTCATCGCATGACGCTCGAACACTGGAATCGCACGGTGGCCACGAATCTGACCTCCGTCTTCCTTTGTATGCGAGAATTTTTTCGTGGTATCGAACGCCACCCGATCCAACACCCGGCGGCCGTGTTGATCGGCTCCACGGCGGCGGTTTTTGGAGAAGCGGGCCATGCCGATTATGCCGCGACCAAGGGCGGATTGGTGCATGGCTTTTTGCTGAGCCTGAAAAATGAGATTGCTCGTTTGGCGCCGCATGGCCGGGTGAACGCGGTTTGTCCTGGCTGGACGGTCACGCCCATGACGGAAGGTTTCATGCACGACGCCGACACCGTGCGGCGCGCCTTGCAAACCATCGCCCTGCGGAAAGTCGGCCGACCACACGACGTGGCCGCCGCCGTTTTATTCCTCGCCTCCCGGCGGTTGTCAGGACACATCAGCGGCCAAATGCTCATGACCAGCGGCGGCATGGAAGGGCGAGTGCTGTACGAAACCGAACAAATCGATCCGCTCCAGGCATGATCCGAAGGAGACATCACGATGGCGCCATTAGCTACAGGCATGGTCGTTTTTCTGGCACTCGCGGCGGCTCCGCCAACCGTTCCCGCGTGGTATTTGCGACGCGATACGTGGCGAGAGACAATGGTCGCCTCGCGCGATGCATTGGCGGTTCGCGAAGCGGCGGAGGCGGCGGCAGCGGGAAAAACGCCGCCGCCGCGGCTTGGTCCTTGGTCTTGCCTGGGGCCGATGTTCGCCTCTCCAGCAGACGCCAAGTTGGAAGCTCGCATCGTCCTGGAGATAAAGCCAAATGCCGGCGCAACGTATGCGACCGGCCCCAGCCAGGCGAAGCGGCGTTGGGTTTCGCACCCGGAATTCTCAGACGGCTGGGTTCACAAGCTGTACGCCGGAGAGCATGTGGCGTATCTGCGGCGCAATATAACCGCTGCGAGCGCCGCCACGCTGCCCCTCTTCGTAGACGCCATGGGAGAGATCACGGTTTGGTGCAACGGTGTTCAAGTCGGGGCGAAACGAAACGGCGGCATTGCGTACAACCTGGGATCCGGCGACGTGCAAGTCAAGCCGACGCCCGTGCCACTCAAGCTGCATGTCGGCGATAACGACCTGTTGCTGAAAATCGAACTCCATCCCCAACCGCGCCGCGCCGACGACCGCGATCCCTGGCGGAAATACACACTCGAAGCCCGGCGCCCTTGGGGAACCGTTTTCAACGGCCACGCGACGCACAGCGGCCCCGCCATTGCGTACGAGAAACTGGTGTATCGCGAAGTGTCGAATTTCTACTGTGGAGCTTCGGAAACGCTGGGCCCCGTGGCGAAGGCCGGCAAGTTGCGGCGAGAGCAACTGTGGCGCCTCCTCCAGCACGACTTTGCCGACGACGCATCTCGCCGGGAAATGAACCGGGAGCGAAAACAGGGCCTTTGGGCATGGGACTGGGCGCCGGGCGAGGCGCCCGAACTTGCTAGGCGCCGTGCGGAACCCATTGATCTATCGGCTGCGGAAAAATCGGCTGCGGAAAAAACGTTGCTGCACCAAATTGTTTCCCTGCGTTTGGCGATCACCGATCTGATGGAAACGCAATCGCAGGTGTATTCCGGCGGAGCGGACTACCTCGCCAGACTTGCGGCGATAGCGAGTTTGGCCAACCAGGCGGCTTCCGGCAGGCAGCCTGCTCTCTTCGCCGAAGCGCGGCGGAAACTCGAAACGCTGCGTCGCGAGGCGCTCTTGGCCAACCCGCTGCTCGACTTTGAGCGCCTCCTGATTGTGAAACGTCGCGCCAACCCGTTCGTTCCCGATCTGCCCTTGAACTGGGCGAACAATTCGAGTCTGGCGGCCAACGAATACGACAACGAACTTGCTGTTTTATCGCCCCTGGGTTCAGGTTGCGAATTGACCACGCTCTTCCAACCAGACGGGCGGAAGTTCGTGGGCGATGTCGACCTCCACTCCAGCGGGCGGCGGCTGCTTTTTTCCATGCCCGGCAGCCACGGCCGTTGGCAGATTTTCGAAATCCAGACCGACGGCGGCGGCTTGCGGCAACTCTCGCGCGGCGAGCAAGAGGACGTCGATAACTTCGACGCCTGCTATCTGCCCAACGGCAAGATCATGTTCTGTAGCACGGCGGTGTTTGCCGGAGTTCCGTGCGTGCGGGGTCGCGATCATGTGGGCGTGCTGTTCGTAATGGACCAAGACGGCGGCGACATACGGCAGCTTGGCTTCGAGCAAGATCAGGACTATTGCCCCACGGTGCTCAACGACGGCCGCGTGCTCTACACACGCTGGGAATACGCCGACATTCCGCATTTTTTCAGCCGGCAACTATTCAGTATGAATCCCGATGGCACGAATCAGAAATCGTTCTACGGCAGCAACTCGTACTGGCCCAACAGCATCTTTTACGCGCGCCCCATCCCCGGGCATCCGACGCAGGTCGTGGGTGTTGTTAGCGGGCACCACGCCCGACGGCGCAGCGGTGAACTGGTGCTGTTTGATCCGGCGCGAGGCCAACACGAAGCCGATGGCGTCGTGCAACGTATTCCAGGACGCGGCCAAAAGGTCGAACCGATTATCAACGATCGGCTGGTTGTCGGATCGTGGCCGAAGTTCCTGCATCCTTTTCCGCTGAGCGATAAGTACTTTCTTGTTTCCTGCCGGAGGAACGAAGCGTCGCGTTGGGGCGTCTATCTGGTCGATGTTTTCGATAACATGTTGCCGCTCTACGAAGACACGGATCACGATTTGTTGGAGCCCATTCCCCTTCGCCCGGTGGCGCCTCCGCCGGTCATTCCCGACCGGGTTGATCGGAATCGTGAGGACGCGGTTATCAATTTGGGCGACATCTATTCTGGTCCTGGCATGGCTGGCGTCCCGCGAGGAACGATCAAGAGTTTGCGTGTGATCGCCTACCACTACGCCTATCAAAACATGGCGGACGATTCGCGGGCGATTGGCGTCGATTCGTCTTGGGATACCGTCAAGATGGTGCTCGGCGCCGTGCCCGTTTATGAAGATGGGTCCGCCATGTTTCGAGTTCCGCCCAACACGCCGCTCACCGTCCAACCGCTCGACGCCGAAGGCAAGGCCGTGCAATTGATGCGCAGTTGGATGACCGCCATGCCCGGTGAAACACTCTCGTGCGTCGGCTGCCACGCGCCGTCGAACGCCGCGCCGCCAGCCCGATATACGTTAGCCGCACAACACGGACCGTCAACCATCGCGCCTTGGTATGGGCCGGTGCGAGGTTTCAGCTTCCAGCGAGAAGTCCAGCCGGTGCTGAATAAATACTGTATTAGCTGCCACAACGGTTCTACATCTTCGGGAAAAGAAGCAACCACTTTTTCTCTCACCGAGCAAGAGAGTTCAGACCCCCGAGGTTTTAGCCCTTCGTATTTGGAGCTGCAACGGTTCGTGCGGCGGCCGGGCGCCGAGGCCGATTACCATTTGTTGCCGGCGGCGGAATATCACGCCGATGTTTCCGAGTTGGTGCAATTGCTCGAAAAGGGGCATCACAATGTTCAACTCGCTGCCGAAGCCTGGGATCGGTTGATTACCTGGATCGATTTGAATGTTCCTTTTCACGGCACGTGGCGCGAGGCTCAAGGCGAAGACCGCGTGGGCGACCAAGAGACGCGTCGCCGAGAATTGCGTCAGCTCTACACCGGACGAAACGATGATCCGGAAATTATCATTCCGACGGCGTTCGTTGCCTCTGAGCCGATCACGCCCAAGCCGTTGGTTCAGGAAACCGTTCCGGTGGTTGAAGTTCCCGGCTGGCCTTTCGACGCCGCCGAAGCGCAGCGGCGTCAGCAAGCATCGGAGCGCGCCGCCACCCGAACCGCCACTCGAACCGTCCCCCTGGGCGATGGCGTTGTGATGCATTTCATGCGCATTCCAGCCGGAGAGTTTGTGATGGGCGATTCGAACGGCCTCCGCGATGAACGCCCCCGCCGCGAACGAATTCCCCAATCGTTCTGGATGGGAAAATTCGAGGTGACGAATCAACAGTTTGCGGAGTTTGATTCGGCTCACGATAGTCGTTACATCAGAACGCACGGCATCGTTTCGACGCGCGGCTACGCGGTCAATCGTCCGCAACAGCCGGTGGTGCGTGTTTCCTGGAATCAGGCGAAAGCGTTTTGCCGCTGGCTGTCCGAAAAAACCGGCGAAAAGTTCACGCTCCCCACCGAAGCCATGTGGGAGTATGCCTGCCGGGCGGGAACCGGAACGCCGCTCTCCTACGGCAACCTCGATACCGATTTTTCAGCCCATGCGAACCTCGCCGACCAACAGATCGAGCACTTGCGAGACTACAGCCATAGCGCAAAAATTGGCTGGCTGCCCAGAGACGCGCGTCACGATGATGGCGCGATGGTCACCGCGGCGGTGGGCGGCTACCAACCAAACGCCTGGGGCCTTTTCGATATGCACGGCAACGCCGCCGAGTGGACGCGAAGCACGTACGCATCGAACACGCCGGGCGGCAAGAACGCCGACCCCGCCGACAAAAAAGTCACGCGAGGCGGATCCTGGCGTGATCGCCCCCTGCGAAGCCGCTCCGCCTTCCGGCTCGGCTACCCGGCTTGGCAAAAGGTTTACAATGTCGGCTTCCGCGTGGTTTGCGAGAGTGGGGCGCCAAGCGACTGACGCACGCGGCCCAGAAACACTTTGAAAGTACGAAACAACCAGGGCCCGAATTGACGCCCTCGAAGCCGGGCTTTTTGGCGGCGCGAGAAGCCCGGCTTTTTGAAAAAGCCGGGCTTCTGAACTGGGAACTGGAAGGCAATGTTCCCATACTTTCTTTGCTCGAACCGCCTTTTCGGGTAGACTGATGGAGTGTTTCGAGTCTGGTCGAGGTTCCGCGTTTTTGTGCGATGGCCTTCCGAGGCCGTCGAAATCGCACAAAGCATTCGCGCCGGTGTGAATCGAGACCGGGGCGAATCGGGAGCCCTGCCTCACACTTTCCCTCCTCTGGTTGCAGTTTGGATTCATCGGTATGCATCATTCCCGCCGAAAAATCATGGCCCGCGTTCTACTCGGCTTTTGCGCGGCGTTCCTGTTTTTTTCCGCCATGGGTGACATGGTCACAGGCGACGACAAAGCAGTCGATGGTAAAACGTCCAAGCAAAAGCTTCGATTTTTTGAAACAAAAATTCGCCCCGTCTTGGTGAAGCACTGCTACGAATGCCATTCGGCGGAGGCCCAGGAAGCCAAGGGCGGCCTGCTGCTCGATTCGCAGGCCGGTATTCGCATGGGCGGCGATTCCGGCCACGCCGTCGTGCCGGGAAATGTTGCGGAAAGTCTTCTAATAGACGCACTGAACCACGACGGTTTTGAAATGCCGCCGGAAGAAAAATTGCCCGACGGCGTCATCGCCGATTTTGTCCGCTGGGTAAAAACCGGCGCCGCCGACCCGCGAACAGGAGGCTCGCCGCCGCTCGCAGCGGCCCAACCAAAGGGCGCGCTTTGGTCGTTGGCGCCAATTGCAAATCCTCCCACGCCAACCACCACGCCCTCCGACTGGCCGCGAACCGATATCGACCGCTTCATTCTGGCTCGGCAACAAGCCGCCGGCGTTCTTCCCGTAGCAGATGCAAAGCCGCTAGTGCTGTTGCGCCGATTGTATTTCGACCTCATCGGCCTGCCGCCGACCCTGGACGATATCGCCGCTTTCCAGCACGACCACTCCCAGCAGGCGGTCGAGCGATTGGTCGACAAACTTCTTAACGCGCCGCAGTTCGGCGAACGGTGGGCCAGGCATTGGCTGGATGTTGTTCGGTATGCGGAATCGGCCGGCAACAGTCGCGACGTATTAATGCCGTATGCTTGGCGGTATCGCGATTACGTGATCGACGCCTTCAACGTCGATGCGCCCTACAACCAATTCATTCGAGAACAAATCGCGGGCGATTTGCTGCCGGCCGAAACGTCGGCCCAACGCGACCGCCTGAACATCGCCACCGGCATGTTGGCCATTGGCTCGAAATCGCTCAACGGCGGCAATCTGGGGCTGGACATTCCCGACGACCAAATCGATGTCATCGGCAAGGCCATGTTGGGCCTCACGATCAGCTGCGCACGCTGCCACGATCATAAATTCGACCCCATTCCCACGAGCGATTATTACGCCTTGGCCGGAATTTTTCGCAGCACCGAAACACTCTATGGCGGCAGCACCAAACGGCCCAAGAATTTAGACGACCAAATCAAGGTCTATCTGCCCTTGGACGTCGACCAAGCCGTCATCCAGGAAGCGACCGCAACCCAAAAGAAAATCGCCGGGCTGCAAAAGCAAGCAACTCCCGCCAAGAAGCAGGCCACGAAACTCGCTCGCCAATTACCCAAGGACTGGAAAACTCGCAAGTCGGAATTAACCAAGCCCGACGCGGAGCTTTCACCCCAAGACGACAAACTCCTGAAGCAAATCGTGGCCTATGAAAAAGCGAAATCGAAGGGCGACGCACTAAAATCACGACTGCGCACGTTACAAGATGCGCTCCCAAAAATAGAATTCGCCGTCGGCGTGCGAGACGCCAAAAAGCCCCGCGACTGGCCGATTCAAATTCGCGGCGAGAGAACCAATGCGGGGAAAAAAGTCGCTCGCGGTTTTCTCTCCTGCGTGCAACTCGCCAACCCGCCCAAGATCGATAGCGCCGCCCAAAGCGGCCGCTTGGAGTTAGCCCAATGGCT
>JAJRWU010000246.1 GCA_024276655.1 Planctomycetota bacterium | reverse complement strand
GCTGGGCAACTGCGCATCCCGCATCGATTCGCACTTATCGTCAAACCGAACAAGCCGCGCGCCAAGCAAAAACAAAAACCCGCCGCGCCCGCCGCAGAAAAATCACCAACCACAGATAGTCGCACCGAACGCTTACGGTAGTGTAATATTCTTTCTGTAAAAACACAGGCGGTCCGCCGGGCGTTCAGCGTTGCATCGACGACGATTGATGCTTATGGTAGAGGGCATGAACCGTCTACGAATATATTGGACCAAATTTTCTTTTTCGCCGGCAATGTTTTTCTGTTGCCTGCTGGGGATATTGGTTCCCTTCGTCACGGCCACCGCCGCTGAGAAAAATAACGCGAAAAATACCGCCAAGAAAAACAGCGGAGCGTCTACTTCAGACGCGCCGCCGGTTTACGAACGCGATATCCTGTCCATTTTGAAGGCCAAATGCGTGCGCTGCCATGGCGACAAAACACGCAAGGGCGAATTGAATCTTGCCAGCTTGGCGGGGCTGCGCGCGGGCGGAGAATCGGGCGCCGTGGTCGCGCCGCACAAAACGGCGGAAAGCACGCTCTATGAACAGGTGTTCGAGGAACTCATGCCGCCCGACGACGGCGAACCGCTCAGCGCGGAAGAAATCAAAATGATGGGCCGCTGGATCGACGCCGGCGCGCCGTTGGCAGCGGGCGGCTTTCTGGATTCCTCGGCGGAATTGAAAATCTCGCAGCACGATATCACACCCATTCTGTTGCGGCGCTGCACCATGTGCCACGGCCGTTCCTATCAAGACGGCGACCTCGATTTACGCACCAAGGCGGCGATGCTCAAGGGCGGCGTTGGCGGGCCCGCGTTGGTCGTTAGCCAGCCAGACGCCAGCCCGCTGGTATTGCGAATCCGCTCCAGGGAATGTCCGCCCAAGGCCGACCTCAGCCGCGCCGGCATCGAACCGATGAAGTCGGAAGAACTGCAAACGCTGGAGCGATGGATCGCGCTCGGCGCGCCGCTGGTTGAAGAGCCGCAAGATGTCGTCGTATTGGAAAGCGACCCGCTGATCGAAACGGAGGAGCGGCGGTTTTGGTCGTTCCAGCCGCCACGGAAGAGCCCGCCGCCGGTGCGCAAACATGTGGAACAAGCATCAGATGCGGCGCCCGGTATGATCGACGCATTTGTATTGGCGAAACTGGAATCGGCGGGGCTCGATTTTTCGCCGCCCGCCGACAAACTCAGCTTGCTGCGCCGCGCGACGTTCGACCTCACCGGTCTGCCGCCGTCGCCCGAGGAGGTAACGCGGTTTCTCCACAACGATTCCCCGCAAGCCTACGCCCGTTTGATTGATCGACTGCTGGCGTCGCCCCGTTATGGCGAACGTTGGGGCCGCTATTGGCTCGACTTGGCCGGCTACGCCGACTCCGAAGGCAAGCGCAACGCCGATACGATTCGCCCCTGGGCCTGGCGGTATCGCGACTACGTGATTCGCGCCTTCAACGCCGACAAACCGTACGACCGCTTTCTCCTGGAGCAAATTGCCGGCGATGAACTGGTCGACTACAACGCCAAACGGGGCGCTGGAGAGAACGCCGAAGCGGGCGTCGTTCCGGAAGAAATCATCGAGCCGCTGGTGGCCACCGGTTTTCTTCGCATGGCGCCCGATGGCACTTCGGCCAACCCGGTGAATCGTCTGCCCGACCGCGTGGAGGTGATCGCCGACGAAATCGATGTGCTCAGCCGGGGCGTCATGGGCCTGACCATGAAGTGCGCCCGTTGCCACAGCCACAAATACGATCCGATCCCGCAACGCGACTATTACCGCTTCGCCGCGCTCTTCAAAGGCGCCTACGACGAATACGATTGGCTGGTGCCGCAGGTGTTCGGCAACCAATGGGATAAAGCCCAACAACGTTTTCTGAACGTGATGACGGCCGAGGAGAAACAATCGCTCGATAAACACAACCAACCCATCGAAAAAGAAATCAAACGTCTGGAAGCCGAACTTAAACAACTCGGCAAAAAGAACTCAGAGGCGGAAAACACCGCCGGCAAAAACACCGCCGCGAAAAAAGCAGCTAGTGCGAAAGAAAAAAAGAAACTTGAAAAACAGTTAAAAACCGAACGCGGAAAATTGCAACCGCCGCCGCAAATTCGCGCCCTCTGGGACCGGGGAGATCCTTCGCCGGCGTATCTCTACCGCCGGGGCGATGAAAACCAACCCGCGCGCCAAGTCGAACCGGCGCCGCTTGCCGTCTTGACGACCAAACAAACGCCGTTCAACATCGAGCCAGTCGGGCATTCCACGCCCAAAACAGGGCGGCGGCTGGCGCTGGCGCGTTGGCTCACGCAACCCAGCCATCCGCTCACGGCGCGAGTGATTGTAAACCGAGTTTGGAAGCATCACTTTGGAGTGGGCATCGTCAAAAGTCTGGGCGACTTCGGCACGCAGGGAACGCCGCCGTCGCACCCCAAACTGCTCGATACGTTGGCGGTCGACTTCATGGAGCACGGCTGGAGCATCAAACGCCTGCATCGGAAAATGATGAACTCCCGCGTCTACCGGCAGAGTTCGGCGCTCACCGAAAAACACATGCTGCGCGATCCTGAAAATCGGTTGCTGTCGCGAATGCCGCTGCGCCGCATGGCCGCCGAAGAAGTGCGAGATTCGTTATTGTTGGTGGCCGGCCGTTTGAACGAGCGCCGGTTCGGTCCGCCCGACGCCGTGGAGGTTCGCAAAGACGGCTTGGTCACTTCCAAGGCGGAAGCTGGAAAGTGGCGGCGGAGTGTTTATGTGCGGCAGCGGCGCAAGGAGATGCCCACCATTCTAGAAACGTTCGATCTGCCGGCCATGAATCCGAACTGCATCCAACGCCAGGACTCCACGATCGTCTCGCAGTCGTTGCATTTGCTCAACAATGAGATGGTCCACACTCTGGCTGCGTCGTTCGCCGAGCGGGTTCGCCAAGAGGTCGGTAACGACCCGGCGCAGCAGTTGGAGCGTGCTTGGCTGATTGCCTTGAATCGTAGCCCCACTCCCGAAGAGCAGGCAGCCGGCGCCCAAGCGCTGGCCGATTTGCAACACCGCTGGATGCTGGAGCTTTCAGCAGAGCGCGGTAAAACAGAGCAGAATGAAAATGAAGTAGCGAAGCAAAAAGAGACTGCTTCGCAAAAGTCGCTGGCTGATTTTTGCCATGCGTTGGTCAACTCAGCGGCGTTTTTGTACTTGGACTAAGAAAGTAGTGGGGAAACTAATTCCCGGTTCAGAAGTCCGGCTTTTTGAAAAAGCCGGGCTTCTCGGGCGCCAACTCAGAATTTAATTGCACCACGCTTCCTAAAGACGATTCCCATGAAGCCACACACACCAAACTCCCCTCGAACCGCCACGCTTTCTCGCCGAAGTTTTTTTGACCGCATCGGCGATGGACTGTGTGGCGCTGCGCTGGCCCAACTGCTGGGGGCGGATTTCGCCGGTGGAAATCTTCATGCGGCGGAGGAGGAGGCGCACGGCGCGTTTTCGCAACCGCGAGGTTTTGATCTGCGGCCGAAGGCGCCACATTTTCCCGCCCAAGCCAAGGCCGTGATTCACCTTTGCATGCAGGGCGGACCGAGCCAAGTCGACCTGTTCGACCCCAAACCGGCGTTGACCAAATACGATGGCCAAACGCCGCCCCGCGAATTGACCAAAAACGCCGTCTTCGAAACCGACCGCACCGGTACGCTGATGCGCAGTCCATTCAAGTTCGCGCAGCATGGGCAGTCGGGGGCGTGGGTTTCCGAAGCGCTGCCGCATATCGCGGGGGAAGTCGACCAACTGGCGATCATTCGCTCGATGTATAATGTACACCCGAACCATGAACCGGCGATTTACAAGTTGCAGTCGGGCCAAACTTTCCCCGGGCACCCCACGCTTGGCTCTTGGGTGACCTACGGCCTTGGCGCCGAAAACCAAAACCTGCCGGCGTATGTCGTGCTGGCCGATCCCACCAGTCGGCTGCCGACCAACGGCGTGGAGAATTGGGTTTCTGGTTTTCTTTCGCCGCTCTACCAAGGAACGCCCATGCGCACCACCGGTTCGCCGCTGCTGAACTTGCAGCCGGCGTACCAGGAGCCGGAATCGGTAACGGCGGCCAAGCGAGATTTTATCGCACGGCTCGACGCCATCCACCAGAATCGGCGGCCGGGTCGGGCTGTGTTATCGGCGCGCATCAGCAACTATGAAATGGCGGCCCGCATGCAGTTGGAGGCCACGCAGGCGCTCGATACATCGGGGGAAACGCCGGAAACCTCGCAGCTTTATGGCATCGGCGAAAAGGAGACGGAGAATTTTGGTAGGCAATGTCTGTTGGCGCGGCGTTTGGTCGAACGCGGCGTGCGTTTCATTCAGCTTTATCCTCGCGGCCAAGCCTGGGATAACCATACCAACATCAAGAGTTCCCTGGCGAGCATTTGCAAGAGCACCGACAAACCGATCGCCGGCCTGTTGCAAGACCTGCGCCGCCGAGGTTTGCTCGATTCCACGCTCGTTGTTTGGGGCGGTGAGTTTGGCCGTTTGCCGATGGCCCAGGTAAAATCGAAGAGCGAATTGAAAACAGCCGGCCGCGACCACGGCCCCTATGGATTCACCACCTGGATGGCCGGCGGCGGCGTGAAAGGCGGAACCGTTTACGGAAGCACCGACGAACTGGGTTATGCGTCGGTGGAAAATCGGGTCAGCATTCAAGATTGGCACGCCACGATTCTGCATCTGCTGGGCATGAACCACGAGCAACTCTCGTGTGCCCGCAACGGGTTGAACGATCGCCTCACGCATCAATGGGAAACACGCGTCGTTCGCGAAATTCTGGCGTAAGAACTTGTGGAGCCATTCAATTTGGAATTGGCGCCTGAGAAGCCCGGCTTTTTGAAAAAGCCGGGCTTCTGAACCGGGAAGTAGTTTTTCCACACGAATAGTATTGGTTGACATCTGTTGCAAAGAGGACGACTCCGCAGTGAGGAAAACACACACGATGTACGGTCAGATAAAGATTATTAAAGGGCTTTGCAGCGCAATAGCCTTGATCTTGCTTGCGACATTTTCTGCAACCTCGCTCAGCGCGGCCCAGCGGCCGAATATTCTTTGGTTGATCACCGAAGACATGGGCCCCGAATTGGCGTGTTACGGAACGCCCGAAGTGTTTACGCCCGTCTTGGATGACCTCGCCCGGCGCGGCGTTCGATATTCGCGTGCCTTCACCGTAACGCCCGTCTGCTCCACCAGCCGCTCCGGTTTTTGCACCGGCATGTATCCCACCACGATCGGCGCGCACCAACATCGCACCGACGAACAATACAAACGCAAGCTGCCCGATGGCGTACGGCCGATCACGCATTGGCTGCAAGACGCCGGTTATTACACGGCCAACATTCGCAAACGCGGCCGCCGCCGCTTCGGCACCGGCAAGGTCGATTGGGATTTTCTCGTCGAAGGCCAGCCCTTTCAGGGAGATAACTGGGAGGCTCTCAAAACGCATCAACCGTTCTACGCCCAGATCAACTTCAGCCAGTCGCACCGTGGTTGGCAGGCGCCGAAAAAGGCCGATCCCGCCAAGGTCGTGCTGCCGGCCTACTACCCCGACACGCCGCCCATTCGCCAAGACTGGGCCCAGTATTTGGATGAAATCACGGAGGTCGACGGCCTAATCGGCAGCGTGCTCGAATCGTTGAAAAAAGATGGCTTGGCCGAGAACACCATCATATTCATCTTCGGTGATCACGGCCGGGCTCACATGCGGGGCAAACAGTGGTGTTACGATTCCGGCCTGCACATTCCGATGATCGCCTACTTTCCGCCCGGCCTGGTCCGGCCCAAAAACTTCCAGCCCGGCGCCGTCAACAACCAACTGATCGCCTCGATCGATATCACGGCCACCACGCTCGATCTGGCGGGCGTGGCCAAGCCGCCAAAAATGCAAGGCCGCATTTTTCTAGGGCCCAATTCCCAGCCGCCGCGCGAGTATGTGTTTGCCTCCCGCGACCGCTGCGATATGACGACCTTCCGCATTCGCACCGTTCGAGATAAACACTACCGGTACATTCGCAACTTCATGCCGGAGTATCCGTTTTTGAACATCAATCTGTACAAGGAGCGGAGCTACCCGATGATCGGCCTGATGCGAAAAATGCACGCCGAAGGCAAACTCAACGCGGTGCAAGCTCGGCTGTTTGCCATGACGCGTCCGGCGGAAGAACTGTATTTCATCGACCACGACCCCGACGAAATCAACAATCTGGCGAATGCAACCGACCCCCGCCACCGCGCGGCGCTGGCTCGCCTGCGCGGCGAACTCAACGCTTGGATCGAACGCACGGGCGATCAAGGCCGCACGCGGGAAGATCCCGCGATTGGCCTCCAGGTGATGCAAGACGCGCTCCGCAAACTGCCTGCCAAGCAACTGGCCGATGTCCGCCAAACCGTGGCCGGCCAACTCGCCTCCCCCGGCATCAGCCCGGAATATCAAAAGTATCTGCAACAGGTGCAGGCCCTCATTACCGCCGCCGCCGCCCACCCCAAACGCGTTCGCAAAGGGAAGCGGAAGTAGGTTTAGCGACCAAGTTTCGACAATTGCCGGATTTGCATTTACTCGCCAAGGACCGAATATACTTTTTCCAACCCTCGGTTCAATTTTGTAAGTACTTCCATCAATTGTTTGTCGGTTAGCTCTGCGTCGGGCTCAAACAATTCGTAAATCGATTCGGCTTCGCCTTCTTCGATGGCTCTGCCGAAGATCGCCAGGGCTTGAAGCTGGCCATCGTTTTTCCACTTCTCTTTTCGGCCTTGCTCCCGATTCGCGGCTCTTCGGATTCCGCCCTCCAGATCTCCCATATAGGCATAGATGCGTGACTTCACCGTTGTGTTGTCGGTTCCAGACTGGCCCAGCATTATCCAAGGGGAAATATCGAACGTGAAATGGCGGAGAGGCTCCTTCGAGGGATGAAAATAATTGTAGGAGCCATCATTCACGCCGTCTTGAACCAGCTTTCCATTTTTGTCATACACGCCTTCGGAATGTCCATCCTGATGAACATACACCTTGTTGTTTTTCGCGCCCTGCTGCTGGTGTATACAGACCTCGAAGGTGTTTTGCAGAATGGCGTACAAGATAGCGGTGCGACTTGCGGCAACTTTGCCGGTCTTGATTTTCCGAATATAGGGCCCAAGTTCAAGCTCCATTTCCACGAAGCGTATTTGGTGTTGCCTGCTCTTTTCCGGCAACTCAGCCATCGTTGGCATGCAGCCCGCAAAGCAGAATGCTATAAGCAGAGTAAATTTTTTCATTTGGTATTCTCAACGGTTTCGATGTCGTGATATTTCTCACGACGAAACACTCGGCAGGCGTAAGTGCGTCGTCAGTCGAACAAACTGTTTTCTTCGCGTGGCGTTTCATGCTTCACATAAGTCAGAAAGGACAGCAGGCTGCATTGTACGCTCTGCAAACGGCGCTGAACCCGCAATTCGTGCGCGCGGCGCCCCTTGCAGGCGGGGGCTGGCAGCGGGAAGGCTGGCGTTTTCGCGCCGAAAAATCGTTATAATGTTGTTGGATAGGTTTCTTTTTCGCCGCCGCTTCGGCATCATACAGAGTGCCGATGTTCTCTAAAGAGCCTTCAGCGTCGTCCAATAAAGAGCCTTCAGCTTCAATAAACCCTTCAGCTTCAATAATCAAAGAGGCCGCCGTTCCTTGAATATTGTTCTCGCCACGAGTGAAGTTGCTCCGTTCGCCAAGACCGGCGGCTTGGCCGACGTTTGCGGTTCGCTGCCGATTGCTCTGAAGCAGCGAGGGCTGGATATTTGCGTCATCATGCCGGCCTTTCGCCAGATTCATTCCAGCGGAATGCCTTTGCGAGATTTGAACATTGAGTTCGATGTTCCGATCAGCGGCAAGGTGGTTTCGGGGAAGTTGCTCGAAAGTCGGCTTCCGGGGAGTGATGTTCCGATTTATTTCATCGCTCAAGACGACTATTTCAGTCGCCCTGAGTTGTATGTCGAATCGGGGGTCGATTACCAAGACAATTGCGAGCGGTTTTCATTTTTCTCCCGCGCCGTCCTGGAGGCGATTCGGCTGTTGGATTTGCCGGTGGATTTAATCCATTGTAACGATTGGCCCACCGGTCTGATTCCAGCGTATCTCGACATCGAATACGCCAAGACTCCCGGTTACGAGCAAATTGCGTCGCTCTACACGATTCACAATCTGGCCTACCAGGGCGTTTTTTGGCACTGGGACATGCTCCTCACCGGGCTCGACTGGCGGCATTTCAACTGGCGGCAAATGGAGCACCACGGCCAATTGAATTTCATGAAGACCGGCATCGTGTTCGCCGATTCGATCAGCACGGTGAGTCGTCGGTACGCCGAAGAAATTCAAACCAGCGAGTACGGCTGCGGCTTGGAGGAAACCTTGCGGTATCGCGGCGATGTGGTTTCGGGCATCATGAACGGCGTCGACTACCGGGTTTGGAATCCTGCCACTGACGACCTCCTGCAACGCCAATACGACGCCGAAACTTTTGTCGAAGGCAAGGCCGCCTGCAAACGCGCCTTGCAACAAGAGTTGGGGTTGGCCGATGAACCCAATACGCCGTTGCTCGGTTTTGTCGGCCGCTTGGCGGAGCAAAAGGGCATTGAACTCATCGTGGAAACCATGCGAAACTGGCTCCCCGGCCATGACACGCAATGGGCCATTCTCGGCACGGGCGAACAACGCTATCACGAAGCCTTAGCCGAACTGGGACGCCAATTCCCCCAACATTGCGGCGTGCGTTTGGAATTCAGCAACAAGCTGGCCCACCAGATTGAAGCCGGAGTCGATGTGTTCCTGATGCCCAGTCAATATGAACCTTCCGGCCTGAACCAGCTCTACAGCTTGAAGTACGGCGCCACGCCGGTGGTGCGAAAAACCGGCGGACTGGCCGACACCATCACCGACGCCGGTCCTGAAACGCTGGCCGCCGGAACAGCCAACGGCTATGTTTTTGAACCGTTCGACCCCGGAGCATTCGCCTGGACGCTGGGCCGCGCCCTCGATTGCTACCGCCATCGCACCGACGAATGGCGGGCCATTATCGAGAACGGCATGCGGCAAGATTGGTCTTGGAGCGCCAGCGCCGAAAAGTACGAGCAACTCTACGAACTCACCTTGCACCGCCACCGCTCGGCCGACGCATCGGCCCGTTCTTGAGTGGCAAATCTCAAAACGCCGGCAAACGCGCCAGACGCTTGTGATTCCCCGCGGGTGCGTACACAATAGCAACTTCTTTATCTCCGAATTCCGGAGCGATTGACCACGAGATTGACCACGAACCCCTCTTCTCATCGGGATGAGCCATGCCCATAGACGTTGTTTGCCAGTGTGGAAAGAAATTGGTTGCCAAGGACGAATTGGCGGGAAAAACGGTTCGCTGTCCTCAGTGCAAACAGCCGTTGGTCATTCGCGCCCCGCAAGCGGAGCCGCTGGCCGGCGGCATCGGCGACTTGCTGGACGAAGAAGGTTACGTCGCGCCGCCCACCGCCGAAAACGCCTGCCCTTCATGTGGCAAGGAATTCCGGGCCGACGCCGTGATATGCGTCCACTGCGGCTTGGACCGCCGCAGCGGAAAAAAAGTCGCGGTCACGCGCATTAAGGAAGCGCCCCGGCCTTCGTTGGAAGTGGGTTCTCCCTACAAGAGCCCACAGGCGGGCGGGGCGGCCAGTGGAAAACGTGGAAGTTCATCGACGGAAGAAAACTTAACCATCGTCGAGATCTTATTCGCGATTCTCTGCACAAATATTGCGTGCATTCTAGCCCTTATTTGGCTCGTGATGGGCAACCCCAAGGGAAAGAAAATGTTTGTTGTCGTCGTGATAGTATATGCTGTCGCTATTGCTATTGGCGTGGTGATTGGCTTGATTCAAGTGGCCATGGAAGCCGGAGCGCAGCAATAGATTTTCGAATGGGGCAAGAGGTTGACAGCACACACCACCTTGGCCGAAGGCCATTTATCACCGTAGCCTGGGGCGTCGCCCTGTTGTTTATACATAAGGCATTCGACAACCGGCCAGGTTTTTTTCACCCGGAACGCAAGATTCGCGCCGCCGATTGAAGCAAGAAGGCGTTCGTTGCAGGCAAGAGTTCGATACAAGCTGGAGGCTTGACCACCGGCTAATGGCTTTTATCCCGCCGGGATAGATTTTCAGACCAACGCCGCCGCTTGGATGACCTTCGGACCCGGCGCCAACAAAACTTATGTATAAACGACAGCCGTTGACCCCAGACTATCTTTCCGTAAAAATCTGGGGGTTCGCGGAAATCGACTGGCCTCGTTTTTTTTGACGAGTGATTGAAACATGCTTTATTGGGAAGGATTGCCATGGCGCCGAAAAAGAAAGCTGGACGAAAACGAGCCCAAAAACAAAAATCCCGAAAGAAACGGCAAGAAAAACAGGCCGAATTTGAGTCATCGGTCAATCGGCGGGGCGATGTCATCACTCAGGGCGGTTCCGAATTCTCTATCGGAGCAGCGCCAGATCGGCGCATTTTGGAGCGTGTCATGGCGCAGGCTATCGGGCTCGACGCCGGCCTTTCCGACGACGAATCCGAAGCAAACGAACTCTTCTTTGAGGCGTTGGAGGTTGCCGACCCGGAGGCTCGGCTAGAGCTTCTAAAAGAGGCGCTGGAAGTGAACCCTCGTCATATCGACGCCCTGGTCGAGATCACCGAGTTTTGCGACGAAGATACCGCGTTCGACATTCTTCACCAAGCTCTGGAATATGGCGAAGAAGATTTGCAAAACGAACTCCGCGACGACGTCGGCCACTTTTGGGGCATGCACCATACGCGCCCATTCATGCGTGCGAAACAGGCGCTGGTGGAGCATTTGCTTGAAATCGGGTTATGGCATGACGCCGTAGACGAAATCGAACAGATGCTGAGGCTGAACCCGAACGACAACCAAGGCATGCGGTGGTTGCTCATGGAAGGTTATTGCCGCCTTGATCGCCTTGACGGCGCCGAAAAACTCTTGCGGGCGTATCCAGATGACGCCATGCCCTTTTTGCCATTTACGGGCTTGCTGATTCGATTCAAAAAAGAAGGCGACTCTCCCGAATTACGAGCGGCGCTCTGTGAGCAGGCGGAGCGGAACCCCCATATTGTTCCGCGATTATTGGAGCCCTCCCTGATCGTTCGCGAGGATTACAGCCTGTTTTCGCCTGGTTCGCCGGAAGAGGCCGATTTGTATTGCCAGCAGTTTCTTTCCATCTGGAAGTCGACCCCGGGAGCAATCACTTGGCTGCGCTCCGCTGCTCGAGATCTTCCTTCGGACGACGGCGGCGCGTCGCCCGATGCGTCGTTCAACCGCAATGTGAAAAACAAAATCCAGAAGCTCCGCACGAAAGCAAAAAAACTGGAGCCGTGCGCCGAAACCTGGTTCTGCGACGCCTGCCATCTCTCGCAGGACACGGCCGAGGGCTGGATGCTTTCCATTATTGATGAGGAAACCGAGGAGGCGATCTACATGGACCCGGGAGATGGCGATTTGGAGGCGGACTCCGTGCTCCACGGCTTGCTCAATTCCATGCTCGCGCCGGAATTCGGGCCGCCTCGCCGACCGACGGCCGTGAATTTTACTGACGCTGAACTTTGGCAGTCGCTAGTAAATCGGCTCCAACGGTTGGGGATTGCCGCCCATCTCGTGGACGAAAAACCCGCGTTACTCAACTTCATTGATCGCACCATGACTGGCGAGGGGCCAGCCACCGAGATAGACCTCGACGCCGTCCAAGAAACGCCCGCGTCGACCGCGACCTGGGAAATCGATTGGCGGCGGCTTGAAATGTGGATTCCCAACCGCGATGGCGAACCCGTGCAGCCCTGGACCATACTGGTGGCCAATGAGAAGGGATTGGTGCTATCGCAGGACATATCGTTTGAGCCGCCTAATCCCCAGGAGATACTCGGTGTGATCGGAAAGGCCGTATTGACTCCGGCGGTGGGAGCGCCCCAACGGCCCGCGATCATCCTGACGCCTTCCACCGAACATCTTCTAGATTTGAAATTGGCGGCCGGCGCCATCGGCGCCGAGTGCGCTGTGGGCGAATGCTCGATTCTCAACGAACTGTTTGAGAGTCTGTCGGAGCATATGGACGGGGCAGCTGCAGGAGCGCCCCCCATGGTGGCAATTCCTGAGGTTGTCCCCCAGATGGTCGGCGGTTTTTATGACTCTTCGGCGGCTTTCTATCAGGCGAAGGCGTGGTCTTTTACGCCATCCGACACCGTGGTTGCAGTGCGCTGCAGCGAACTGATTCACGGGCTTTGGTATGCGGTGATCATGGGACAAATGGGCGAAGAACTTGGCCTCATGCTCTTCGACGACCGCGACTCGCTCGAATCGCTCCTCGGGTTAGGCCCCGACGATGATATTGAATCCGGCGCCACGAAAATGCGCGGCATCGCATTTTCCTTGAACGAGCAGCAGGCAGTGCATCCTCGCGATGTTGCCGCCGCGGAACAGTTTGGCTGGCCGGTTGCCGCTCCAGAGGCTTGGCCCGTGGCGTATTTCGTATCCGATGGCGAATTGCGGCCGCTCGAAGTTGCCGAGCTACAGTTTCTATCGGCGGCCATGCCGGCCGTGGTGGCGCAACTGCAATCGGACGAATCGTCGTTGGTGACGTCGGTCGAACTCCAATCGCGAACCGTCTTGGTGTCGACCACCCTGGAATGACCTTCGCGATACGTCGGCGTCAACAACTCACGCGTCAACGTCCTGCTGGGGCAGAACAGTTCGGCAATGCGGCCGGCCGGTTTTCGCCAAGTACTGCTGGTGGTATTCCTCGCCGCGATAAAAGATTCGCGCCGCTTCAATGACCGTGGCGATGGGGCGAGCGAAGGCGCCTGATTCGTTTTGGCGTTGTTTGGAAGCTTCGGCCGCGGCGCGTTGTTCTTCGTCGTGATAAAAAATGGCCGAACGGTATTGCGAGCCGATGTCGGGCCCTTGACGGTCGACTTGCGTGGGGTCGTGGAGCCGCCAGAAAAGATCGAGCAATTGCTCGTAGGAGATCATTTCAGGATCGAAATCGACCTCCACCACCTCGGCGTGGCCGGTCCGACCGCCGCACACATCTTCGTAAGCGGGGTTTTCGAAATCGCCGCCTTCATAGCCAACGGCTGTAGCAAGCACGCCCTTTTGCGCATGGAAATCAGCCTCAACGCCCCAGAAACATCCTGCGCCAAAGGTCGCTTTTTTCATGATTTCACTCACAAGGGGGAAGTTTAGCGCTACGCCGACTTACTGCTGGTAAGCTCTTGATTCAACCGATTGTAGAGTGTTTTCAGGCTGATTCCAAGTTCCTTCGCCGCCAGCGGTTTGGAGCCGTTATGGCGTTCAATCGCCTCATGGATCGCTTGTAATTCGAGGTCTTTGAGGGAAATAGGACCCCGCGAACGGGCGACGTTTCCGCTGGCCAGTTGTGCGCGAAACTGCGGCGGTAAATCGTCGGCGGTGATCGGAAACTGCTCGCAAAAAATACTGGCATGCTCCAACACATTGGCAAGTTCGCGCACGTTACCCGGCCAATCGTAGGCTTGCAATCGTTCAATCGCCCGGGGCGAGACACACTGCGCGCCATTGTGCGGCGACGCGGCGAAGCGGCGACACAAATGTTGCGATAACTCGGCGATGTCTTCGGTGCGGTCGCGGAGCGGCGGCGTATGAATTTCGATGGCGTTGACGCGATACATCAAATCTTGACGAAAATCGCCGTCGTCAACCATTTGTTTCAGATTCCTGTGCGTGGCGCACACCACGCGCACGTCGACCTGAAAAGAATCGCTATCGCCCACGCGGCGCACCTCCCCGTCTTCCAACACACGCAATAGTTTGGCTTGCATGGCCTTGGGCAACTCGGCGATTTCATCGAGAAAAACCGTACCGCCCTGAGCCATTTCAAACAAACCCTGGCGTTGTTCGTCGGCCCCGGTGAAGGCGCCCTTGCGATGTCCGAAGAGTTCGCTTTCGATCAGGCTTTCGGGCAGCGCGCCGCAGTTGATGGCCACGAACGGTCCTTCATGCCGCAAGCTTTTTTCATGCAACGACCTCGCCACCAGTTCCTTGCCGACGCCGGTCTCGCCTTGAATGAGCACCGTGGCGTTGGTCGGCGCCACCTTATCGATCATGGCTCGGACGCGTTGCATCAGAGTGCTTTCGCCGAGCAACCGCGTGCCGCCCTCGACATGCTCCAGGCGTCGTTTCACGGCGCGGTATTTGTTAGTGAGTTCGCGTTTGTCGGCCACGCGTTGCAACAGCGCTTCCAGAGCGACCAGCTTGCAAGGTTTGGTGAGGTAATCGAACGCGCCAAAACGCAGCGCCTTGACGGCCGATTCCAGCGACGACTTGCCAGTCAGGACAATAGCCTCGGTGTCTGGCGAAACCGCCTTGCAGCGTTCGATCACATCCAGCCCCGACATGCCGGGCATGTCGAGATCGACCAAAATGCAATCGTAGGTATTGACATCCAGGGCGGCTATCGCGGTGGCGCCGTCGGGACACACCGTCACCTCATGCCCCATGCAGGGCAGTTCGTCTTTCATGATTTCCTGGAGTTCCTCTTCGTAGTCGGCGAAGAGAATTTTCAGGCTGCTAGGCGGCTTGTTTTTCATGGTTTGTAGATTGTTCATCGTGTTTCAGCGGGAGTGTAACGCGTATGGTGGAACCGCACCCATGCCCCGAACTCGCGGCTTGAATGAGGCCGCCGTGGTCTTCGATAATGCGATACGTAATAGACATGCCGATGCCCGTTCCCTTGCCGCCGCGGCGGCGGGTGAAGAACGGTTCGAACAGGTGCTCCAGCACTTCGTCGGTCATGCCGCAACCGTTATCCACGACGTTCAGTTCCGCCGCGTCGTCAGACTGGCTGAGCTGAACGTGGACGGCGCCGTCGGCGTCTAGGCTATCTAATGCGTTGGTGATCAGGTTCAGCACCACCTGTGTGATTTCCTGAGGATTGATCGACGCAAAAACCGCGTGCGTATTCTCAAAGACCACCCTTTTTTCGCGGTAGTCGCCGAGGTGTTGCACCATCTCGACGACATCCTGGACCAACTGCGCGAGGTTGGTGGTTTCTCGCTCGACATGCCCCATGCGGGAAAAATCGAGTAGCTTTTCGGTGATGCCCTTGCAACGAAAGGCCTGGTCTTGAATACGCCGCAGGTTCTTTCGCAACACGCCGACTTCCGGATTGTGCTCCGCATCGGGGAGGGCGTCGTCGTCGCTAATAACACAATGCAGACGCCGCTCGATCGACTCCGCACTCCAGGCAATCGAGGCCAGGGGATTGTTGATTTCATGCGCCACGCCGGCCGCCAAAAAACCAACGCTGGCCAACTGTTCGCTACGCACCACTTCCTTGGTGCGCAGCTTCACCTGTTGATTAAGGTCGTCTCGGATTTCTTGAAAGCGCGCGGTCATGGCGTTCATGGCATTGGCCAGCTCCGCCATTTCGTCGTGTGTGTGGAGTTGGATTCTGTGGCTGAATTCACCACCGGCCACTCGCCGCGACTCCCGCACCAAAACTCGGAGCGGTCGGAAAATCCAGCGGTCAAACAGGAACCCAATCACGACCAATAAGGCGTAGGAAATAATCGTGGAAACCCAAGTGAGTATGATCCAGGTGCGGTAACGCCCTCGCACTTCGCCGGCAAAATTGTGCATGCGCGCTTGCAAATAGCTGGGCAACGCGTTTGCCAACCGATGCAGTTGTTCGAGTTCGGCGTCTAGATCAACCAGTTTGAGGTTGTCGAGCATCCAGTCTTCGTTGCGGTTCAGCCCCGCGATGCGTTCGAGCGACTCCTCGATTTGCCGAACGGTGTCGCGTTCCTTGCGGTTGTCGTCAATATAGGTTTCCGCCACGGTGTTGTTGTCAAGCTGCTCCCGATAATTCCGCAGTGAGTTTTTCACCTCCGCGAATCCGGAGTTGAACTCTTCACGCAGCAACGATTGCTCGAAAGCCGATTGCTCAAAAACGCGTCCTACCGGCTTGCCGGGGAGCGAGTAGTAAGGGTGAGCGCTGATCAGGGTGGCGCGTAAATCAGCCACGCGGAGGGCGAAGTCGGCCGCCAGCGGAAACTCGGTGGCACGCTTGCTAACACTGCGCGCCACGCCCCGATACGAATAGCCGCCTTGGAAACTCGTGAAAGCCAGCAGAGCCAGAATCAGACCCAAGAGCGCGGCGCCTGTCAGCAGTTTGTGTAAAATCCGCCAATGCGAAAGCACGACGACCTCCTTGTCGTTCGACCATTCCGTCATTCAGCCATGTCGGGCGGGAATTCCTTTTCCACGCGGAGTCAGGACCGACCGGCGAACGCGAGCGAGTATACCAGCAACGCCAATAACCCGGCAAGCCGAAACCGTGCTAGCATTCGCGATTCGCGTTTTGCACTCCACCGGAACAAGGAAGCGGAACGCCGCCACCGGTTGACTAGCGCCGCCAGCGCGATGCATCCCGGCAGGATGCAGAGGAGCGGCCTAGAAAACGCCTCGATACCACTAGGTGTTTTGAAACGAAAGTACGATGCCCGTGAAAGGCCCTCGTGTATCTCGAACGTCTGCAAATCGACGGCATTGGAAGGCCGTTGTACTGGAGGGTCGCATATCAAAGCACTAGGCGAGAATTTCGCGAATGATTCGCGGCTCGACGACGCCCGTTAGTCGTTCGTTCAGGCCGTTGCGTTCGAGGAACAGCTCTTCGTGGTGCAAGCCGAGCAGGTGCAGGAGCGTGGCGTGCCAGTCGGGAATGCTGACCCGGTCTTCCACGGCGGCGAAGCCGAGTTCGTCGGTCTGGCCGAGCGTCGTTCCGCCTTTGATCCCGCCGCCGGCCAACCAACTGACCATTGCGTTTTTGTTGTGATCGCGGCCGGCTTTGCGTTCGTCCTTGTCGGCGGGAAGCTGAGCGATGGGGAGCCGCCCCATTTCACCGCCCCAGACGACCAGCGTTTCATCGAGCAAGCCGCGCTGCTGCAAATCTTGCAGCAGCGCCGCGATCGGTTGGTCGGTGCGTTGGCAGGCGCCTTTGAGCGAAGTTGCAATTGCGCTGTGGTTGTCCCAGATTTGGCTGTTGATAAACAGTTGCACTAAGCGAACGCCCCGCTCCACCAAGCGCCGCGCGATCAGGCAGCGGCGGCCGTACGATTCGGTTTCTTTTTTGTCGATTCCGTACATCCGCTGGGTGGCAATTGTTTCCTGCGACAAATCCAATGCGTCGGAAGCCTCCATTTGCATGCGCGCCGCCAGTGCATACGTGGAAATGCGAGCATCCAACTGAGGCCGATGCGCACGGCGCTTCGCATGGACGCGATCCAACCGCGTGATCAGATCCCGCTCGAATTGCGAAACGGAATCCGGCTGGTCGTAGTCGGGTTTTAAGTTCAACACGGGCGAACCGGTGGCGCGGAAACGGGTTCCCTGGTGCACCGCCGGCAGAAAACCCGACTGCCAGTTGTCGATCCCGTTGACCGGCAACCCGAGTGGATCTTCCAGCACGACATACGCCGGAAGATTCTGATTTTCGCTGCCAAGTCCAAACGAAACCCAGGCGCCGAGCGACGGATGCCCAATGAATTCGCTACCCGATTGGATTTTGTACAAGGCCGGTTCGTGCGTTAGATTCGTGGTGTGCATCGATCGGATCAGGGCGATTTTGTCGACCTGCCGGGCCAGATGCGGCAGCGCCTCCGAGACCCACATGCCGCAACCGCCGTGCTGGGCGAACTTGAAAGGACTTCGCATCAAGGCGCCCGCCGATTCGGGAAACTCCACCTCTCCGGCAATTTCGTCGAAGTGTTCCTGGCCGTGGTGTTTATCAAGCATTGGCTTGGGATCGAACAGATCCATCTGGCTGGGCCCGCCATTCATAAACAAATGAATGACCGATTTCGCCCGCGGTTCGAGAGCAGGCTTTCGCGGGGCGGCGCCGAGCGGAGTCTTTCCGGCGGCGTAAAGATCGCGACCCAACAGCCATGTTAGGGCGGCGCCATGCATCCCGGCGCCGACGTGCTGAAAAAAACTTCGGCGAGCGATCAGATTGTTAGCTTCGGTTGGATTCATGGTTTTGTCCTTTGCACGCTTGTTCCGATCATCTCGCCAATGCGTCGACGTTAGTCGAGATAAAGAAACTCGGCTAGGTTCATCACGGCATGACAGTACGTCGTTAAGGCCTGTTGGGCCGCGAGTGTTTCGTTATTGGCGCCGACGTTCTTTTCCAGCCACCGCGCGGTCAATTGTTGCAGCGCCGCAACAGCCGCGGCGCTCTCTTCGCTTGTTGGCCGCCGCCCCATCGCCCGCAGGTAGATCGATTCAACTTGCGCCGGGCGCGCATCGCCGGCTTCGGCCCGAATGCGGTTGGCGAACTGTTCGGCCAGTTGGTAGACCATTTTGTTGTTCATCAGATGCAGCGCCTGCGGCGCTACCAGCGATTCGCCGCGTTGGATGCAGTTTGGCCCCATCTGGGGATAGTCGTAATTTTCGAGCAGCGTGGGAATTTGCGTGCGACGTTGCAGCACATAAATGCTGCGCCGCCAGCCTTTGGGCGTCGGCTTCGAGGTAACCAGCCCATCGGCCCGCACATCGACCGCATCGGCCGGGCCGTACGGCGTTTCATCCAGCCGACCCGCCACGTACAACAGCGTGTCGCGCAAGACTTCGGCGTCCATCCGTTTGAGCCGCATGTGAGAGAGCAGGCTTCCTTCGGCATCGAGACGCAT
Organism: Planctomycetota bacterium; assembly: GCA_024276655.1. GTDB lineage: Bacteria > Planctomycetota > Planctomycetia > Pirellulales > Pirellulaceae > SZUA-33. The sequence continues at coordinate 24,929 of JAJRWU010000246.1, read as the reverse complement.
TGCTTGGTCGGGCACTTGAGAACTTTGGCGGTAGGTGCTGGAGGTTAGGATCAGCCGATGCATGGCCTTCACGCTCCAAGCGGATCGAACAAACTCCGTGGCCAGCCAGTCGAGCAGTTCAGGATGCGTGGGCCGCGCGCCGGCCTTACCGAAGTTCCCCGTCGTACTGACAATGCCATCGCCGAAATGATGCTGCCAGATACGATTGACCATCACCCGCGCCGTGAGCGGATGTTCGGGCTGTGTCAGCCAGCGCGCGAACGCCAACCGGCGACCGGTCGATTTTGCATTCTTCCCAGGACGCCGCACCACGAACGGTGTTTTTCCATCAGTGAGAACCGCCGGCACTCCGGGAGCAACTGGCCGGCCGGGCGTCAGATAGTTTCCGCGTTTGAGAACATACGATGGCGACGGCTCGCCACGCGACCACAAAGCCCGAATGCGCGGCTCCGGCATGTGCTGGCTCGCACAGTTTTTGATTTGTTGCTCAAGCTGTTCGCATTCGCCGCGAAACTTCGGGTTGAGCTTTTTGAGTTCCTCGGCGTCAAGCATTAAAGTTTGCGCATGCTCGGCGAGCAGCTTGTTTTGTTGCTCGGTGCGAGCGGTTTTTGGCGTCTTTAAGGCCGCCTTGACGCGTTCGCGAACATCGTCCTCCAGTGAGGCCAGCACTTTTTCGATCTGTTCTTTTTTTGCCGCTGCGGTTTTTTGCCGCAAGCTGATCTTGATAGTTTCCAACTGGGCTGTGATCTGTTTTTCATGGCTTTCGAACGCGTGGCGCTCGTTCGGCATCACGTTGGGCAACGTACGAGGCCCTTGCGATTTCAGCCAATCGTGTTCGTCGTAAGCGTCCTTGAAAATAGCGGTGAGCCGGTAGTAATCTCGCTGCGGGATGGGGTCGAACTTGTGGGAATGGCAGCGGGCGCATTTGAGCGTCAGCCCCATGACAGCGGTTCCGAGAATATCCATCTCATCGGCGATGACCGCCAGCCGATCAGGCACGAAGTTCGTAATATTGGCGAACGTGCGGTCGGGCGCCGTGCGGAGGAAGCCGGTTGCGACCAGATTATCGTAGCGTTGTTGGTCAGTGGCATTGGCATGTTCGGCATTGGTGCGTTCGTAATCAGTGAGTTCATCGCCGGCGAGTTGCTCCAACAAAAAACGCGAGTACGGTTTGTCGGCATTGAAGGCGCGAATCACGTAGTCGCGGTAGCGATACATGTGAGGCCGTAGGCGGTCTTCGTTTTGGGCGCCTTCGGAGTCGGCGTACCCGGCGACGTCCAACCAGTGCCGCGCCCAACGTTCGCCATAACGCCGCGATTCCAACAGTCGGTCGACCAACTTCTCATAAGCCAGCGGATCGGGGTCGTTCAGGTAGGCGGCTATCTCTTCGGGCGTGGGCGGCAGGCCGGTCAGGTCGAAGTATACGCGGCGCAGGAGCGTTGCCTTGGCGGCGTCGGGAGAAAGCGAGAGCCCGTTGGATTCCAGTTTTCGCAGAACAAACGCATCGATCGGATTTCGGACGCGGTTCTGGGCGTTCACCTGCGGAACGGGTGGTCGTTTCGGCGGTTGAAACGCCCAGAAGTTACGATCTTGCTCGGTGACGAGCGTATTCGGTTGCGACGCATTTGCCTCTGCGGTAACTTCGGGAAGCCCGAGTTCGATCCACCTGGAGAGTTTTTCGAGTTCGTTCGTTTGCATCGGCTTCACGCTGACCGACACCAACTTGCGCCGCGGCGGCATCTCGCCGGACTCCACTCTGCGGATGACGAGGCTTTCCAGCGGCTTGCCCGGAACCACCGCCGGGCCCGACTTTCCGCCCTTCAACATCGCCTGCTTGGTTCGTAAATCAAGCCCGGATTCCCGCCGCCGCCCCCCATGGCAGGCAACACACCGCAGATGCAACAGCGGGATAATATCGTGCTGGGTCAGTTCCGGCCCCGATTTTACGGCGTGGCGAAATTTGGCGCCGGCGGCGAGCCATTGGCGGATGCTTTCCAACTGGTCTTTACTCAGGCGGTCTTCTTCATCGGGCGGCATTTCCTCGGATTCGAGCATTTCGAACAAGAGGCTTTCCTCTGGCTGGCCGGCCTGCACGATGCGGCCTGAATCGCTGCCTTGCAGAATCGATTGCGGCGTGCTGAGGTCGAGCCCCGCCTCTCGTGTTTTCGCATTATGACAACGCGCACAGTTGGATTCGATGATCGCCTTGGCGGCGCTCTCATAAACAACCGCCTTCGCCGATGTTTCGCCATCGGCGGCGAGCAAGTTTGAATTTCCAGCAGCGCCTAACAGCAGCGCCGCGGAAAGAGCCGCCATCGAAACGCTATGAAACACCGAGCGTGATATCATTCTCGCCATCAATTGGGTTGGGCTTTGCATGGCCATGGGTTCTCCTCACTGCCGGAGGTCAATTGTTTGAAACAGTTTCCACAGCAGTGCGATCGAAAGGCATCCATAAAATATTGTACATAACACCAAAGCGCCGCGGCGCCAAAGTCGTGGCCGCAATTCCACGGGAAGCAGCGTCGTGTTGACGATCAAAATTTGCACCGCGGCAATGGCCAGAACCGGCCCCGCAACAGCGCCCAGTATTTTGAACAATGTCATAGCGCGGCCGAAGTTGACGGCAATCATGCCCCAAACCGTGGCCGCCGCCAGAAAAAAGTAATAGAGCCGACTGATATTCATCCTCCGATGTTCACGCAATCGAGGGCTCGCCACCCAGACGATATCGGTAACGGTGCGAATCAAAATATCGGTGTTGCCCAGGTGGGTCGACATCAACACCCAAAACCCGTTCAAGAGAGCCAAAAACCAAAAGCCGCTCCAAAGCTGTTCGGCCATGAAACGCGCTTGAAAAGCGCCGGCGGCCATGCCTTCCATATCCGTGCCTGGAGGAATTACCGACGTGGCGATGTTTACATTCAGAAACATGCCCACGAAGCAGCCCGCCCCCCAAAGCCAGACTTGATCCACCGAGACATACTTCCACCACATCCGCCAACGGTTCAAGTTCTCTTCATTGATGGGAAACACCTTGCCGACCGGCGAGAGCTGTATTTCGCTGTGGCTGAACGCGCCGGTGATCGCCCCGACTTTCGCGCCCATGCCGAAGCCTTTGTCGCGATACCAATTCGTGATCACCAAATTGCCCACGCCGCCCGAACCGGCGGTGGCGGCGAAGGCGGCGAGTAATAAAAGGTCGACATCGGCCGGAATCGCGCCGAACTGAAAGAAACCAGAGAGTGTGTTGAGCCAATGGTCGAGCGGAACGAACAGCACATTGACCACCAGCAAGAACGAAAAGATGAACACCACCATCACCCAGGAAAAATACTCCAACATTCGCTCGATCGTTTTACCTGAAAGCAATATACAAACGACGAGTAGAATTACGGCGTAGGTCAGGTAGTGAACCATGACGGCGTCCGTATCGCCCGCCAAGCGGCCGATAAACGTGGCGAAGAGAACCGAAGCACAACTGGCGGCCAGAGCCGGAACGCCCAACTGTGCAACCGTGGCGAACAGGTAGCTGCCGGCCCAAAACTTGGAGCCGGGCCGCAGACGCATAACGCCCACCAGAATGGGCTCGCCGGTGTAGAGCGTGTAACGAATCCCCTCCAGATTCAAGATAAGCTGCAAAGCGATAGCCACCGTCGCGATCCAGAGAATGTCGGTGCTGTATTTAACCGCGATGGCGGGGCCAATCACCCACTCGCCGCCGCCGATCGAACCGGCCAGCAAAATGGCGCCGGGGCCAATGGTGCGAACCACGTTGCGCAACGAGAACGGGGGCGGCGCGGGCAGGTCGTCTTGCTCCCAAGGCGGCAGAGAGCCGAACAGCATTCCGGCTGGTTGTTTTTTTGAGTCCTTAGTCATCAGGCCCTTCTATTCGCGACCCAGCGGCGCCGGTTCGCAACCTGGAATAGATACGCCGTCGGCCGACGACGCTTGCTTCGCTTCGGGTTCGGCGAAGCCGTGTTTTACGTTGAGGAGGCGACAGGTATCGCAGATCTGCCGCCATGTGGCGTCGTCGAGATCGATCCCCTGCTGCAAACGCAGGGCCTTGGTGCGCTGTTCCATTTCGCCGGGCATGAGGATTTCGCCATCGTTGTTCACGGTTCGCGAACTCTTCACGAAGGCCACATACCGCTCGACTTCCGGAAAGAAATCCGCTGCGGCGCCGAAGAAGCTACGGTCGATAATGATCGACAACATGCCATTGGCCACGCGCCAGGCGTTTTCAGGGTTCGTGCATGAACCGCCGGTGAGCGCGCCGGCCAGCATTTCAATGATCAGTGAAAGGCCGGAGCCTTTGTGTGCGGCAATGGGGAGAATGGCGCCGGGCGGGTCGCCATAAAAAACTTCAGGGTCGTTGGTGGGATTGCCTTCCGAATCGATCAGGCAACCATCGGGAACTTTCTTGCCTTGATTGAGCGCGACGCGAATCTTGCCTTCGGCCATCGTGCAGGCCGACATATCCAGAATGATCGGCTGGCCGTTTGCCGTGGGTACTCCCGCCGCGAAAGGGTTGGCGGAGAGCCGGCGGTCGATGCCGCCGAACGGCGCCACCAGCATTCCCGCGCCGCTGGTGTTGACGAAGTGAAGCGAAATCATCCCGGCTTTGGCCGCCATTTCGGCCCAATCGCCGATGCGGCCCAAATGCCCGGCGTTCCGAAGTGCGATGATAGCGACGCCATGCTTGGCCGCTTTCTCGATGCCCAACTGCATCGCCTCTTCGCCGATGGTTTGCCCCAGGCCGAATTGCCCGTCGACCACGGCCATTGCGTCGTTCTCGCTCACGATTTGAAGAGACTGGTGGGCCAGCACTTTACCGGCTCGCAACCATTCGACGTACGAAGGGATGCGAATGAGTCCATGCGAATCGTGTCCGACCACATTCGCCTCGACCAGATGGCCGGCAACTCTTCTGGCCTCTTCTCGTTCGCAACCGGCCGTGGAAAATATTTCCTCCGCCAGCGAGATTAGCTCCTCGTATTGAAAATTCATTTTTGTTCCTCTTCCCGATGGATGAATTGCTGAATGGACTTCGTGAGCCTGCAAACACGATGCGGCATCGGGGGCGGCTCTTCTTCTGGCTGAGAATGCGGGCCAGCTCGGCTAGCAAACGCTTCACAATGTCGGGCCTCTGCTGGTAAAGATTCTTCGTTTCGGCGTGGGAATCTTCGAGTCGGCGTTGTAACAGCCTGGATCGCCATCGCCCATATCGTCGACGAGAACGATCACAATGTTCGGCTTGTCGGCAGCGCCGGCGGAACCGCAAAACAGCACACCCACCACCAGAAAACATGCCGCCAATCGCTGCACGGCAACGCTCCCCACTGGCTTCCTTCGATTATGTTCGTACTGAAACTTCATCCTTGTTCCTTTGTGGCCGTTCGCGGAGTTTGATTGGAATGTTCATCGTTACGCCGGCTTGATTTTACAGGAGGGAACGGAGAGAACGGAGGATCCTGCTTATTTCCTCTTGATATCCTGGTCTACAAGTGTGTGATCGTCGACGTCAAAGCCGTGGAGACGGTTCATCCCATCCACAAAGATCAATTACTAAGTTACATGAAACTCCTCGATATTCCGCTGGGACTGATCATCAACTTTAATGTTTTGAAAATGACGGGCAGCGTTTCCAAGACGGCGTTTCCAGATTGATCCTGCCCGGCGCCAACACCAAATGATTCCGCACTTTTCTCTGTTTCCTCCGTTCTCTCCTGTTCCATTCGTGTCACCCGGAGTGAACGCGAGCGAGAACGGAGGGTTGCGTTCTTACGACCGGTGAAAATCATGAACGGTTATGTTCCTTTTGCGGTTGGCGAATGAACTTTTGCAGGCAATGGCAATCGGAGGAAACCAAGCCTCGATTGCCGCCCGCCGACATCGTGACTTCGCCGACGTAAACGTCGCCTCGCGCGTCGACCCAAACATCGTGTGGGGCGAAAAAATCGCCCGGTGAACAGGGGTTGTCGCCGCCGCCCCAACGCGCCAGAAGTTCACCCTGCAAGTTGAACACGCTCATGCGCCCGCCGGTGGCGGTCGGCGATGGCGGATGCGCACCCGGCCACATGCCGGCGCGGTAGCCCAGCTCCGCGACATACACGTTGGAGTTTTTATCAATGAAAACTTCGCAAGGCCGGGCAATATCACGCCACTCGGATAGGTACTGGCCATCGGCGGTGAAGAGTTGCAGCCGGCTATTCTCGCGGTCGGCCACGTAGACCACGCCGTTTTGATCAATGGCGATTCCGTGTGGAATGTGAAACTGGCCCGGTCCGGCGCCGGGTTCGCCCCAAGAGTGCAGCAGTTTGCCGTCGGCGGAAAAACGATGAATTCGCGCATTGCCGTAGCCATCAGCCACGTACAGATCGCCGCACGGCGCCAACGCCAGATTCGTGGGGAAATTGAACGGCCCGCCCGCACGCCGAATGTTGCGGTAATCGACGCTCGTCGCTCCGGTGTCGGAGAAACGACCGCTGGCGCCCAACGTCAGCAACAACCGGCCATCGGTGGAGAATTTTTTCACGGTGTGGTCCAAGTCATCCACGCAGTAAACTGCATCGTCAAGACCGTTATTGCCAGGACCGATCGTGATTCCATGCGCTCGCGTGAACACGCCTTCACCCCACGAAGAGATGAAGTCGCCTTCCAGGCTGAAGATGGCGACAGGATGTTCGCCCCGATTGAAAACATAAACGCGGTCGTGCGAATCGGCGGCCACCGCCGTGACTTCCACAAAACTCCAGCCCGCTGGCAGCGCCGGCCAATCGGCGGCAATCCGATAGCGAAATTCTTTCGCGCCAACTTCGACGGCCGCATCGGTGTTGCCGGTGAGAGAAGGTTTGGTCATCAGTTACTCCTCAACGGCTTGTTCTTCAGCGCACGGCGGCGCCCGGTGGTTTTGACGCGCACCCGATACAAACTTTTATCAATCGTGACATACAGCACGTGCTGCTCGGCGCCGACGCCAAACGCCACGTTGCTGGGAATGCCCCGCCAGTCTTCAAAACCGCCGCTTTGGTTGGGCGGACCGGTGGGCAAAAACGCCAACTCCTTGCCGGAAGGAGCGATCACGAGCACTCCTGGTTTGGCCAGACTTCGACAAGCCAGATAAATATTGCCTTGCGAATCGACCGTCATGCCGTCGCAGCCGGCTTGTGGACTGAAGTCAACCAGCGTGCGCGGCGGCCCCGAAACCAATCCATCGGCGTTCAAGGGAAAGGCGTAAACCTTCATGGCGCCCTTGTTCGGCGGCGGGGCGTTGGGGTCGGGGTTCAGGCCATCACTGCCGTTGTTGTGGTCTCCCACGTACAAGGTGCGTTCGTCTGGGCTGAGGGTGATGCCGTTCGGTTTTTCCACGGCGTGCGTGATCTCGATAACCGATGCATCTTGGTTGACACGATACACCGCGCGGTGTTTGAGTTCTCGCGGCTCATTGCCCAGGTAGCGCGGGTCGGTGAAATAGATGCGGCCCTTGGCGTCGATACAAAGGTCGTTGGGAGCGTTGAAGTGTTTCCCTTGAAAGCGATCAACGATGGTTGTTCCCTGGCCGGTTTTCGTGTTCCAACGAACAATCCGCCGACCGCCGCCGTCGGCTCCATCACACGATATTAAGAATCCCTGAGAGTCGAAGGCCAGTCCGTTCGACTTGCCGCTGTTGTTCGTGAAGACTGATGTGCGTTGCGTTTGGGGATTAAAACGGAGGATCATGCCGTTTTCTTTTTCCCCGAAAGGTATGTCGGTGAAGTAAACACTGCCGTCCGCCGCGACGGCCGGCCCTTCGGTCAAGCCGCTGTTGAGTTTCGCGGTTCGCGTATACAGTAGCTCCAGTTGGGCGCCGTTTGGAAAGATGGGATTGCCTTGGTTTTTCTCGCCGCGAGCGAACTCCGGCGCCAAGCATATGCAAACCGACAGGGTGCTGCTCAAAATGAGCATCCTGGTCAAAATGAGCCAACGCATTTCAGAATCCCTCGGAAGAATCTATACTTGCCAACGCCGTTGTTAAGTATTCTAGGTTGGCGGCGGCGTGAATTGAATGCAGTATCAGCCGGATGTCTGGTGAAATCGGACACGCGCCGAAAAGGCCGTGGCGCACCGCGATGAAGAAAACACTCGCTCCCCATTCGCCAGAAGACGCCCGAAACCAGGCCGCTGAAGCGATCGATGTGGACCAGAGCTATTTGGCCTACTACCTGCCCGTTCCACGGCCGTTCGTGCGGCTCACGTCGGGCCACTTTCCGGTCGGTGCGGTCACGCAACGGCACAGCCACCCCATGATCGCGATGCATGGGAGTCTTCAAGGACCGCTGACCTTGCTGACCGCCGTTGGCGAATACACCCTCGACACCGGCGACTTCTGCTTTATCGCGCCGGGCGTCGATCACCATTGGTCGAACACCGGCTCACACTCCGCCGCCACGCTCGCCTTTCTGATCAACGCCCAACAACCAGGACGCTGGCCAGCCAGTTTGGGAATCGCCGATGCTTGCAATGAATTACAACGGTTGGTGCATGGCGTGGCGAGGTTGAATTCCTCGGGAGATCCCGATTTGCAACACGCGTTTTGGCAAATGGCGGATCAGCTCACGGCGGAGCGTCCTCGCCAACAGTTGGCGATAACGGGCCGACTGTGGACTTTTTTGTCGGTCGTGTTGGAGCGTATGTCTCGCACGTCGAGCGCCGCCGCACAGCACGACGTCGCGCAGCAGATTCGTCGCCTGCTGCTCAGCCGCGTCAACGATCGGCTAACGATTGCCGAAGTGGCTGGCGAAGTGCGCGTTAGCGCCACGCACGCCAAGGAAGTTTTCACCGCCGCTTTCGGCTGCGGCATCATGACCTATTTCAACGAACTTAAAATTTGGCAGGCCAAACGATTGCTCTGCGACCCTTCGTTGACGATCGACCAAGTGAGTGGCAAGCTGGGGTTCTCCTCGCCGACCTACTTCAGCCGGACCTTTCGCAAACACACCGGAGCGACGCCCTCGGAGTTTCGCAAACAACGGTAAAAGTATTCATTTTTTGGCCGAAGGCCTTATTCATATCCTACAAGATGGCGGTTGAACTCGGCCTTCGGCCAAACAATTGAATGTCGCGATTATTCCTGGGGCGATGCCCTGTTGTTTATGCATAAGTTTTGTTGGCGCCGGGTCGGAAGGTCATCCAAGCGGCGGCGTTCGCCTGAAAATCTATCCCGGCGGGATAAAAGCCATTAGCCGGTGGTCGAGCGCAGCGAACACCACCGGAGGATCGAATTGCTGAAACACCGCATCCCGGCGACGATGCCAGCGGCGTCGGCAATGGGGCGCCGCCGATAGCCGCCGTTTCGACCGCTGCATCCTCGCATCCCGCCGGGATGCGGGAGTTATTGCGCGGCCGATACCGGCGGTGGCGTTGCGCTGACCGCCGGCTAGTGGCTGCCAAGCCTCCGGCTTGCAACGAACTCTTGCCTGATACGAACGCCGTCTTGCTTCAATCGATGGCGTGAATTGTGCGTCCCTGGTGAAAAAAACCTGGCCGGTTGTCGAATGCCTTATGTATAAACAACAGGTGAGCGGTGAACCATCCCACGCTCTGGCGAGCGTGGCTACGACACTAGTTTTCCGCTCGATGCTTAGTAGCCGAGGTGGAGCGAAAAGTTTCGACCGTGGTAGTCGAAACCGCCGTGTCCGTAGCCGCCATAGCCGTGTCCATAGCCGTGTCCATAGCCGCCATAGCCGTGTCCATAGCCGTGTCCATAGCCGTGTCCATAACCGTGTCCATAACCGTGACCGTAACCGCCATAACCGTGATGGTAGCCGTGGGAATAGGAGGGGTAATAACGGTGTGTTGGCGCGTAGTAGGCCTGCGTCTGGAGATAAACGCCTCGATGCGCCCTGCGGCGATGGCCGCGTCCGGCCATGGCGGGTGAAATGAATGCGAAGCAGACGACGGCCGCCATGACGAGTGTGAGAGTCTTCATTTTGAATTCTCCTTGTATCAAACTGGGCAAACCTGGGTCAAAAAACAATCATTGCCTCTTCTTCGAGCCAACGTGTCGCCTTAGTTTTAGTGCAAATATTGCGCCGGTTTCAAGGGCATGTTTCGCAAGTCGTGTGATATAAACGCGTTAAGGATTCCTTGGCAACAGGAGATTGGTCGCCTTGGTTTAGAGATGTGGTCCGATTGATGCCATTCTGTCGTCAATCTGTGCGACTATTCTCGCTTTCAATCTGGCTGGACCCGAATTATCTCGGGCGAGGTTTTGTTTTTTGCCGCCCGCTTAGTTTTTTGCTACAATGCAACCGCGAACTTCAGACGCACGCGAATGAGTTTCCCGCTGTTATTGGTCCTACCTCAAACCCTCCTGCCTCGTGTGCCGGGTCGATATTCGTCCCCCTTGCTTACGGCGCCCATTTTCCTTGCCGGCGGCGCCGGAAAGAAAACAAGGAATTGTTTCACTGCAAGGGTATGCCTGCGTTCCGACGAACCGTCGAGACAAGAGGGCCCGTCGAGACAAGAGAGCGGTCGAGACAAAGCGCCAAAGACGCAGTGGCTTTTAGGAGATGCATGACATGTCAAACTCTTCGATCCAACTCGCCGCGACAACTTCTCGCCGCAGCTTTCTGCAAGCAGGCGCCTTGGCGCTGGGCGGCATGGGTTTGGGCGACCTACTTCGTTTCCGGGAGCAGGCCCGCGCCGCCTCGAAGCACGCCTCGCCCGATACGTCGGTTATTCTGATTTGGCTGCAGGGCGGTCCCAGCCACATGGAAACCTACGACCTCAAACCCGACGCGCCCGCCGATTACCGGGGCGAAATGTTGCCGATTTCAACGAATGTTCCGGGAATGGACATTTGCGAATTACTGCCGCTGCACGCCAAGGTGGCCGATAAATTCACGCTCATTCGTTCGATTTCCCACGGTTTCGCCAACCATGCGGCGGGCGCCGGCCGATTTCTTTCCGGTCAAAAACCGAAGCGGCTGCTCGACCCGCTGGCCCAATACCCGCTGATTGGTCCGATCGTGGCGCGCGTGCGGCAAGATCGTAACGTCGGGCTGCCGAACTACATCGGCAACCAGCCCCGCGTGTACGGCGGCGGCAGCGCGTACCTGGGCGAATCGTGCCTGCCGTTCGTGGTCGGAGGAGACCCAAACCTAGACAGCTTCAAAGTGCCCAACCTCTCGTTGGCGCCGCAATTGGCCGGTCGACTCGATGATCGTTTGCAACTGCTCGAATCATTCGACAACTGCCGCCGAGATATCGAACGCACCGATTCCATGGATTCGCTCGACAAATTCAACCGCAAGGCGGTCGATCTGCTCACCAGCGACCGGGCGCTCAAAGCGTTCGACTTATCGCTCGAAGACGAAAAAACGCGCCAACGCTATGGACGCCACAAGTGGGGGCAACGCGCGTTGCTGGCCCGGAGGTTGGTTGAAGCAGGCGCGAGTTTTGTCACCATGCAAATGCAAAACCCGGTCATTCCCGGCGCTATCGGGAATTGGGACATACACGCCGTCAACGGCCACCTTTTCGTCGACGCACGTGCTCGCCTGCCCGCATTTGATCGAGCGGTATCGGCCTTGATCGAAGATATTTACCAACGCGGGTTGGACAAAAAAGTAATGCTGATTGTGTCGGGTGAATTTGGCCGCTCGCCGCGTATCAATCCTCAGAAGGGCACCGGCTCCAAAGTGATGCAGCCCGGTCGCGACCATTGGCCCGGTGCGATGTCGGTGCTGGTTTCCGGCGGCGGCATGCGCATGGGGCAGGTGATCGGCTCCACAACCGACAAAGGCGCCTACGCCAAAGACCGCAAGCTCGATCCCAACGATTTGTTATCGACGGTCTACCGCCACTTGGGGATCGATCAGAATATTCCTTTCGCCGACCTCAGCGGCCGGCCAACCACGATTCTTCCGTACGGAACGCCGATCCGAGAATTGGTTTAAGGCTCGTTTCCGGTTCCGCGTTATACTGCGCACGGTTGAAAATGGCACATTTTTCGTTTAACGACGATCACGCTCCCGAGAAAAAGGAACAGGGCGCCGCTGTTCGTATTCGCGGCTTGCATGTCGACGTTGACGGGCGGGTGCTGTTCGATCATGCGGCGGCGGATTTTCGGCCGGGTGAAATCTCCTTGATCGTCGGCTCCAGCGGCGTGGGGAAATCGGTATTGTTGGGGATCTTGGCCGGACTTATTCACAATGCACGTTCCGGATTCAATATTTCGGGGTCGGTGTTGATCGGCGAAGACGACATCGTTCTACGTACGAGCGGCGATTCGGTGGGCGTCGTGTTTCAAGAATTTGCTCTCTTCGACGAACTCTCTCCGCAAGACAACGTGCGTTTCGCGCGCGATCATCGCCCGCCGCGCAGCCGTTCCACAGGCGGCCGTTCAACAGGCGGGCGTTCCACAAACAAAGCCGCAGCCGACGATGTCTTGGCGATTTTGGCGGAATTGAACGTGCCTCGCCACACGCCCATCGCACATCTTAGCGGGGGTCAGAAGCAGCGTCTGGCGATTGCCCGCACACTGAGCTATCGGCCCGACGTGCTCCTGTATGATGAACCCACGTCGGGGCTCGACCCAGCCACCGGACGCAACGTCGCGGCGCTGATCAAACGCACGCATGATTCGCACCCCGCCATTTCGATCATCGTCACGCACGACTATGCATCGCTGGCGCCAATCGCCGACCGCATCTATCTGGTCGACCCCGAAACAAAGTCGTTGCGAGAATCGCCGCCCAGCCAGTGGCCGGCGTTGCACAAACAGTTACAGCCGCCCGATCTTCCCGAACCGCCCGATACCGGCGGCATGGAATTTTGGCCGCGGCGAGCCGTCAACAAGCTGCAAGAGGCGCTCGATAAACTGCTCATCGGCACGTCGCGAGCGGTGGAGGAAACGGCGGCGTTGCCGCTGCGCCTGCTGCCAATTTGGAAACGCTGGAAATGGGGCCTACGTTTTCTCTTGCACTATTTGAATTTGGTGGCGGGCCCTTCGGCTTGGTTGTACATCGCGATTGCCGGCGCCATTTTAGGATTCGTGTCGACCTATTTCACCTTTCATTTCCTGCCTTACGCCAACTACACCGAGCCACTGCTGCTGGAGGAATTGTTGCAATCGATCGGCTTCGCGCTTTACCGGGTGCTGGCCCCGATTTTGATCACCATTCTGATCGCCGCCCGCTGCGGCGCGGCCGTGGCTTCCGACGTAGGCGGCAAGGTGTATTCGCGCCAGACCGACGCCCTGCGCACATTCGCCGCGCCGCCGCATCGGTATCTACTCACGCCAATCTTGTACGCATTTTTATTAGGCGCCCCGCTGCTGTTGGCTGTTGGATATCTCGCCGCCGAGGCGACAAGCCTAGTGGTGTTCACCGCCACGCACGCCACGCACGGCCCCGCATTTTGGCAGCATCATTTCCATCGTATGCTGCGGCAATCGGACGGATGGTTTTTCAGCGGAACCGGGTGGTTGCTGGCCAAAACGCTGGTCTGTGCGACGGGAATCGCGCTGGTGGCGTATCATCGGGGCATGGCGGAAAAAAAGAGCAGCCGCGATGTCAGCCGAGGCATCACGACCACCATTCTGTGGGCCACGCTGTTGGTGCTGGTGGTGCATTTCGTATTCGCCTTTTGGGAATTCGATATTGCCAAATCCAGCTGACTCCGCTCCAAGGCGTTTAACAAACGCGCCACCAGCGGCAGTTGCTCCGTAGGCCCAATGGGGCCGCAAATTCCAGCCGGCGTTTCCGCTTAGCATCGAGCGGAAAATTAGTGTCGTAGCCATGCTCGCCAGAGCGTGGGATGGTTCACCGCTCACCCAGCGTTTGGCGACGATGGCTACACAAATGCGACAGTTATTTATCGAGCGGTACTTATTGGCCGCATGCCATTCGATTTCCTTATAATGTGGGGACGCCCAAGGTTTTGGCGTCTAGACGGCGGGTTTGTCAATTCGACGAGTGAAGGCGGCGTCACTTTCAGATTTCTTCAGAATTAGCGCCCGAGCGGTCGCTGTAGCGGAACTATTAGGGGAGCCATGCTTGTTGACCCCCAAAAAAATGACGCTCCCGGCGAGACGAAGGTGAAAGATCTCGCCGACAGCGAACTCGTGCGCCGCTTTGCGGTGGAGCAAGATGAAGCCTGCTTCGCGGAAATCGTTCAGCGGCATGGCCCGCTGGTGTGGGGCGTTTGCCGGCGCGTGCTGGCCAACCCACACGACGAGGAAGACGCCTTTCAAGCCACCTTCATGGTGCTGGCGCGCAACGCGGCCAAAGTTCGCCGGCGGGCGGCGCTGGCGAGTTGGCTGTACGGCGTGGCTTATCGGGTGGCGGTAAAGGCTTTCAGAAAAATACACCGATATCGAGAAATTCCCTTGATTGACCACGCAGCATCGGAAGCCGATCCTCTCGAACGCTTGAGCAAGCGGGGCGATGAGCGCGCCGTCGATGAAGAACTGCACGCGCTGCCCGAGAAATATCGAGCCGCCTTGATTCTCTACTACCTGGAAAATCGAACCCATCAGGAAATTGCCGACCAACTTCACCTGAGCGCGTCGGCGGTGGATGGCCGCCTCAAACGGGGCCGCGCCGAATTGCGGCGGCGGTTGGTCAAACGCGGTATTTCGCTTTCCTGTTTCGCGGCGCTGCTCGGCTTGGGGCAAAACGTAGCGGCGGCAAGTATTCCGCCGGCGCTGATTCAATCAACCGTCGAAGCGAGCATTGCGTTTGCTCGCGGGGAAATAGCGGCCGGAGAAATGGCGTCCGCCGGCGGTTCGCAACAATTGGCTCTTTCGGAGATTACCGAGATGACATTATTCGCCAGGAAACTCACCGCCCTTTCGGCTTCCGCCGTACTTGCCACGGCGTTCGGCGTTTACGGCCTCGGCGTGTTGGTTTACGCACAGGAAGAGGGTAACGTTGCAGGCGGCGGCGTTGCAGGCGGCAAAAAAGCCGTTGTCTTGAAAGCCGACGATCCCTTCGGCGCCACTCCAGAGGCCAAAGCCGCCGCCGCTCGCCTACAACAGCGGGCCGCCAACAAACCGCCCGTAACCGGTAGCTTACCCACTCGCGAGGCTGTCAAAAACATTTTGAGTGCGCTCGATGAACAGACTGTTCTTGAATTCAAGCTAACACCACTCAAGGAAGCCTTCGGCTACATCGCCGAACTTCACAATATTCCTATTGCGTTTGACATCAAATCCATGAAAACAGTGGGTATCACGAAGGACAGTGCGATCACGCGGGCTGTCTCTGGCATGAGCCTGCGATCGGCCTTGCACCTGATACTCGAACCGCTCAATCTTGACTTCACCATCCGCGATGAAGTGCTGGTCATTACTTCGGCAAGCGGTGCCGAGGCCCGCCTTACCGCTCCTGGCCACAGCCGTAGTGTGGCCAATGAGATTAACAGGAAACTCGATAAAAAGAGTGGCTTTGACTTCCTCGAAACGCCTCTCAGCGACGCCTGCGATTTCATCTCCGAAGAACACAATATTTCTATTATAATTGATGGAAACGCCCTGGACGAAATAGGCGTCGCGACGGACGAGCCGATCACGATGTCTCTCGACGATGTCAGCCTGCGATCCGCCTTGCACCTGATACTCGAACCGCTTGATCTTGCCTACACCATCCACGATGAAGTACTAATGATTACTTCGGCGGATGAGGCTGCGGAGCAACTTGATACGCGAATCTATTTCACCAGCGACACGTCGCCTTCAAGCGACGACTTTGTTCCCGCCAAGGATCTCGTGAAGATGCTCACGCAATTGGTGGAGCAGGACACCTGGGAGGAACTGGGAGGCCACGGCGTGGCCATGGAATTCCCCGGAGATCCATCACGCTTGATTATTCGCCAAACGCAGCGCGTCCATGAAAAAGTGGACGAATTCCTCTATGAAATCCGCGCCTCGCATCGGGCAAAGGCGGAATTTACCTATAAAAATGGCTCTGTCGAGCGGACATACAATAATGTAGCCGACTTCGGGCCTGTCCGCAGTATGGCGGACTTAATTACCAAGGCTGTCGAGCCGGGAACTTGGGAGGGAGCGGGCGGAACAGGCCGCATACAAATTTCGGCCGCCAATCAACTGACGATCATGCAGTCGAACTATGTTCATGACAAAGTGGCGAAATTTCTCGATAAACTTCGCGACGAACAAATTCGCCAGGAACAACGCCGCAATGCAGCAAAGCGAAAATGACCGCCGCTGTCGGCTTGCTGTTCAACAAACCGTTTCTATTTTCCCTTCGCTTTCTTCGCGTGCGAATCGGGTTTCGCGCGCACCGTCATTCTCGCGCAGGCGGGAACCCCCCCAAAAAAACTCACGGACTCCCGCTACGTGCGGGTAAGGGGCAGTCCCGAAATAAGATCCCTCAGCCGATGAGCGCTAGCTCACGGTTTACCGCATTCTCGGAGAACCGGACGCTAACGCGTTCCGGCTGATCTGCGCGGCGTTTTTGGCGAGAATAACCCAGGACTATCACCCCGCTCAGACCGAGATGAAATACGGAAGTTATTTCAGGACGATTCCTTACCACCGGAACCTACGAGCGTTCGAGCAATGAGCAACGCCTAGCCAACGAATTCAGGAATCACCAAATTCGGAATCACTCCGGCTTTGTGGCCGCGGGCGAGCAGTTCGGTTACGGCTTGCCGTCCGCGAGGACCGAAGTCGAGTGTCCAGTCGTTGACATACATCCCCACGAATTTATCGGCTTTGGCGCGGTCGAGCCCGCGACCGAATTCCTGGGCGTAATCGAGGGCGTCGTCACGATGCTCCAGTCCGTATTGAATGCTCTGTTTCAATAGCCGATGCACTTCGGCGATGGTTTCGGCGCCGAGGTCCTTGCGAATGCCGTTGGCGCCCAAGGGCAGCGGCAGCCCGGTTTCGTCGAACCACCACTGGCCCATGTCGAGAATGAGCCGCAGGTTGGAATCGGCGTAGGTGAGTTGCCCTTCGTGAATGATCAGCCCGGCGTCGAGCGTTTGGCCTTCCCACTCACCCGCCACCACGGCTTCGATGATTTGGTCGAACGGAACGAGCACGTGTTTGAATTCGCAGCCGAGGCACATTCTCAAGGCGAGGTTGGCGGTGGTCAGTTCGCCGGGAATGGCGATCGTTGCTTCGCGCAGTTGCTGGCGCGTTAGCTCCTTGGGCGCCACCACCATCGGGCCGTATTTGTCGCCCATGCTGGCGCCGCTGGAGCAGATAGCGTATTTATCGGACAGATACGCGTAGGCATGCAAGCTGATCGCGGTGAGCTCAAGCTCCCCCTCAAAGGCGCGGCGATTCAACGTCTCGATATCGACCAACTCATGCTCGAACCGGTATTCGCCGGTATCGATTTTGTCTTTGGCCAGGGCGTAGAACATGAAGGCGTCGTCGGGGTCGGGGCTGTGGCCCACGCGAATGAGTTGCTTGGTGGCGGTCACGAAAAAACCTCAAAACTCAAGGGGATGTTGCTAGTATTTGCTTATCATCCTGCAAAATGGCCGTTTCGACAAGCCGCTCCGCCGGCCAGGCTTCCGCTTCGGGATAGGGCGGGGCGTGAATGTGGAGTTCACGCGCCCTCAGGGCCACGCTGTGTGAACCGCACGAATTCGGTATCGTTAACCGTTGCGTTAAAAACACTGAAAGCCGCCGGTTTGGGCCGATTAGAGGGCTGGCGCCGCCGGCGACGACGCAAGACGCCGATAATTTCTTTGGCCAGACGGCGCGAGGTTCGTATACTAAAGGGAGTGGGTTTCGAGACTGCGTGTTTGTGTATTAGCGATGGAAACCTAGCGAAGTTCACTCATTCTCATTTTCCCGATGAGCTCGTTGGTCAACTTCCTCAGGCGAACAATCTCCTCAGGCAACAACCGATCAGGGCGACGATGAACCGCGTTTTTTCCACATTGCTGATGTTTGCAATTCTGGCGCCGAATGCTGCGTTGTGTGCGGAAGTATTAGTTCTCAAGAGCGGCGGAAAAATCCATGGTGATTGGTTGAATCCTGATCAATCGCCGCGGAAGTCGTATCTGTTTCGGGTCGCCGCTGGCGGCCAACTCACGATCGCCGGCGAGCAGGTCGATCGTGTGTTGCAACTCACGCTGGCCGAGCAGCGGTATGCGAAATTCCTACCCAACATGCCCGATACGATCGAGGGGCAGTGGAAAATGGCGCAGTGGTGCAAGAAGAATGGGCTGGAGAAGCAGCGTCAGACGCACCTCGAAGCTATTCTCAAAGCCGATCCTGAACACGTCGAAGCGCGTCGTGGTTTAGGATTCAGCCGACGGGACGACCGCTGGATCAAAACCGACGAATACATGCGCGAGCAAGGCTTCGTGCGCTATCGAGGCTCCTGGCGTTTGCCGCTCGATGTGCAACGCGAGCAACAAAAAAAGAGCGTCGAGGAAGTGGAAAAAAAATGGCGGCACGATCTAAAAATCTGGCGAGGTCAGATCGGCAAGCGACGCGGCGCCGGAGCGCTGGAGCGAATCAGCAGCGTTCGCGACCCCTTCGCCGCGCCCGCCATGGCCTATTTGCTCGACAATGAAAGTAACCCACAACTCAAGGAGGCCTATATTGGAGCGCTGGCCACGATGAACAGCTCCGTGGCGACGTCGGCGCTGGTCAAGCACAGCCTCGAACAACGCGACGAACGCATTCGTGATTTATGTCGAGATGCTCTCAAGCGGCGGGGCGGGCGAGCCTCCATGCATTCGTTCATCAAAGCGCTTTCCAGCAGCGAGAACTACCGTGTGAATCGGGCCGCGGCCGCGCTGGCCAGCGTCGGAGACCGCAACGCCGTGTTGCCGCTCATCGACGCGCTGGTCACGACCCACAAGTACAAGGTCGGCGGCGGCGGCGCTGGAATGACCACCTCTTTCGGCAACGGCGGCTCTGGGCTTTCCACCGGCGGGAACAAGCCCAAAATCGTTACGCAACTCTACCAAAATCGGGCCGTATTGGCGGCGCTCGTGGTGCTCACCGATGGCGCGAATCTGGGATACGACAAAGCCGCTTGGCGGCGCTGGTACACGCGCAGCACGGCGCCCGCCGGCCTGACGCTTCGCCGTGGCGAATAGTTGGCCGCCGTCGGTCGCGAAAAAAAGCATACACAGGGAGAGCGGGCGTTTCGTACCTGCGAACCTTGTTTTCCGCACATCTCATTGTTGAAAAGTCGGCTATTTTTTTGGGGGGAAATGAGGTTCACGGTGCGCAGAAAATGGCGATAACAATCTGTCCGACAGCGAATGACCTATATACGGTTACGAAAAAGGGCGGTTCAGGGGAACGCTGGATCAAATAGATGGCTAGCGAAAATCGCAATGACTACACATTCAGTTGCCGCCCTGAATACCATGAAAACCGTAAGCTGTGTGATAGTTACATGTTGCGATAGAAACGAGAGGTTTTGGCACGGCCCGTGCGTTATCGGTGTATCAGAAAGTTAAACTTACTGTCACCCGAAAAAAGGAAGAGACCCATGAAACGCACATCATTCGCAGTCCTCGCCGTTGCCGCTCTCGCACTGATCACGACCAGCACGGCATTTGCTTCCGATCCTTCGGCGGGACTCTCTCACGCAAATCTGGCCCACCGAAACGCTGATCGACAGCAGACCTACCAGACCGCTCGCAGCCTCGGACTCAGCCATTCCCAGACCGACCGGCTGACCAACACGCTGCAACATCAGCAGCGAGACGACCAACAGACGCACCGCTCCGCCACGCGGAACGCCACCCGTTATAACGCGATACCAAGTTACAGCTCCACGGGCGCGGCGCACAATCCGCGATTACAGCAAATCCGAGCACAGCAGTATCGTTTTTCCGGTTCGAGTTTTCAGAACGCGGCGCCGAGCCATGGGAACTACGCACCGAACTTCGGGCGAAATTACACGCCGAACTACGGATACCCCCAGCCCGCGCACAACAATTCTGGCTTGAGTATTTCCACGCCAGGTTTTTCGATACGACTGGGGCACTAGGAAATCGCTCCAAAATAGATCCCTCTTTCAGAAGCCCGGCTTTTTCAAAAAGCCCGGCTTTTCGCTTGTCACTCGCAGCGGGAATTGTCTTCGGGAATGGCCTTCACGATGCGGAAACCAAGATGCCAGTGGCCGCCGGTTGTGCCCAGACCAATGCGGTGGGCGCTGCGTAGTCGCAATGTGTCGGTGAAATTGAAGGCGCCGCCGCGCGTCACGCGCGACGCCTGTTCGCGATCAAGGCCGGGGTCGAGCATCGGCAGTTGTTCCGGCCAATAGGTGGGATTGGCCGATTCGGGACCTTGAGGATCGTCAACCGGCGAGTTTTGATAATAGTCGCCGGCGAACCAATCGGAGCACCATTCGTATACGCCGCCGTGCATGTCGAACAGGCCGAACGGGTTCGGCTTTTTGCGGCCAACGACAAACATCGGCCCCTTGGCGGGGTCTGTGGCGAATTGCATGTATTGGGGAAAGAGCTTGACGTCGTCGCCGAAAAACCATTTCGTTTGCGTGCCGGCGCGGCAGGCATATTCCCATTCGGCTTCGCTCGGCAGACGGTAACGCACGCCTTCCTTCTCACTCAGCCACTGGCAAAAGGCGACCGCGTCGGTCCAACTGATGTACGACGCGGGGCAATCTTCGCTCGGCGGATCAACGAATTTCCCTCGCATCCAGAGTTTTGGAAACTCCGCCCGCCTTTTTTTGGGGTTGGGAGCTCGCGCGATGGCCGTCTTGTAGTTGGTGGCTTCGACAAAATGACGAAACTGACCGACCGTAACTTCGGTCGATCCGAAATAAAACGGCCGCGTGATTTTCACCCGATGTTGCGGCGCCTCACTTTTCACCCAGCCGGCCCACAGTGTGAACCAGTCTCGCTTTTTCCAACGGTTTTTCGCTTCGGCCAGCGCCTCATCGATTTCGTTCTGCGTGCCGCCCATGAGGAATTCGCCCGGCGGAATGAGCGTCATTTTCATGCCGATGGAATTCGTCTCGACGACGGGCTTGTCGAGGTGTTTGGCCCATTGCCGTTGGAATTCTTTTGCCTGTTCGGTATCGAACGGAGTTTTACCGAGAGGCGGCGCCGCGTCGGCTGGAGTGTTCGCCTTTTTGCCAGCGAGAGGTTTTGGTAGCGTCCTCGCTAGGCCGATCGTCGCCCAGGCGGTTCCCCAGTACGCCGGAACACCACATGCGGGCCGCTTCGACTTGGTCAGCGTTGTCGGCACGACCCACGAACCGTCGGGCTGTTGCGTGTTGACCAAAAACCGAACGGCGCGGCCGATTGCACTGTTCTCGGCTGGTTTGTCGTTGGCCGGTTCGACGATGCTCAGTGCGTACATATTGAGACCCGTGGCCAGGGCGTCGCTCGCCTCGCCGTGCAACCAACTCCAGCCGCCATCTTCATTCTGGTGACTTAGCAGTTCCTTGAGCAACTCCTGTTTCCGATCCGCCTCGCCGAATGCATGTTGGATCAAAAGATGCAAGGCCAGCGATTCGTTGCTCTTGCCGGGACGCGTCTCCTTCAGCCACGCCAAGGCCTTTTGACGGCTTTCAGTTCGTTCTGCGGTGTCCTTCTCCACGGTTCCCAACGCCAGCACCGACCACATCGTCGTGACTTCCTTGCTTTCCTGCTGCGGCCTCCGTTGTTGGGTGCGGAATCGGTTTCCCGGAATCCAGGATCCGTCGGGCTGTTGCCGTCCTAGCAAATGTTTCGAGATAGCCTGGAACGCCTCCTCGGTCTTCTGGTCGAGCAGGCTGGGCGAGCGGCTCAAACGCAATTGGTGGTGGGCGTCGAGATCGTCCTTGCAGGCCTTGTCCATCCTTTGAGGCGATGCGTTTTTCAGCGCCCATTGGGTCCACTCGCTGAGTTTTTCTTGATCGACGGCAAGTCCGGATTTTTTAGCTTCATCGTGGGCCCAGAGTAGAAAGGGACCGTGATGGCAGGCCACGCACTTTTTGGTTTTGATCCAGGCGACCGCCTTCTGTTCCACAAACTGCAACCCCCGCACCGTCGCTCGTCGGACCTGTTGCGGGCTGGCAGCAGCGCCCGATGCGGCGTCTGCCGATGCCACGGCGGCGTCGGTCGGCGGGAGGGCGTCTTGGTTTGGCTGGGCCGACGCGCGGCTGCTCACGATTAACAAGCCGAAAACCAATGCCGTTTTTCTAGCGATGCCACGAAAACGCCCCATTCCGCCGCAGCATAACGCTTGTTTGTTTCTGCTCGTGGATCGGGAACTCACCGGTATCAGTTTCATCGTTTAATTCTTTCTTGACTGATTTTCATAGGTGCGCCGCGACACTGCTGGATTCTCGCTGCTACGATTCCGGGCAACACTCGATGAGGCATAGCCCGCGCTCCAGCAAGACGGGAACACACGGATCGACAATGCGGTGATAGATTTTGTTGCCGCTGCGCCGCGAACCCACGATGCCTCTGTCTACCAGAAGCCGAAGTTGGTTCGAGACCGCTTGAGGTTTCATACCGACCGCATCCGCCAAACCTCCAACACACATTTCGTTTTCCCGCACGAGAACGTGCAGCAAGCGAAGACGTGTGTCGTTGGCGAAAATTTTGAACAAACGAGCAAGTTGGCTCGCTTGGTCGGCCGAAAGCAATGGCCGCTGCTGGACGGTCGGCTTGGAAGAAAAAATGGCCAAATCTGGCGAGACGCTTTCCGGCGGCGTTTTCATGGGCTGCTCCCTTATAATAGCTACAACACTATATCGTGTGGTAGTGGTATTACAAGCGATCTCCTCCAAGCGGGCGAAAAAACGCTGCCGAGATTTCCCGCCCCGCAACGAATGGCCCGTAGCGAACAAAGAGCGCGCCGAGGAAGCGGCGGTCTGTTGAAGGCCGGCGGTGCGTTGCTTACACTGCAAGGCTGGGTACGCCGCTGGAGGGCTTGGAGAAATGTCGGCCACGTTAGATTTGCCATGCACAGAGTGCGGTCGGGTGTTGCGCGTCGCGGAGGAGCACCGCGGCAAGAAGGCGCGGTGTCCGGCTTGCGAGGCGATTGTTGCTATCCCCTCCGGCGGCGATTTCCAACTCGCCGCCGCCACCCAGAACGACCAACCGCAGTGGTATATGCTCACGCCGGAGGGGCAAATTTTTGGCCCTGTCGATCCCGACCACCTTGATCGCTGGGTGAGCGAAGGCAGGGTCACGGCCGATTGCAGTCTGCGAGAAGGCGAAACAGCCGGCTGGCGCCCCGCCGACGAACGCTATCCCATTCTCCAGCCGCCGCCGCATCAGGCGGGGGGAAGTCCGTTTGCTCCGCGGGGCGAAACGGGGGCGGTTGCCGCTGCCGCCGCATCAAGGGGAACCCAATCAACCGAACAAGCGAATTACATGAAGCCCCATCGCGGCGGGTTGATTTTGGTGCTCGGTTTGGCTGGTTTATTGGCCGTGTGTCCCGTGGCCGCCATTTTCGCCTGGACCATGGGCGCCGCCGATCTTCGCCAGATGCGGCAAGGGCGGATGGACCCCGAAGGCCTGGGAATCACCAAGGGCGGCATGATTCTCGGCATGGTCATTTCGATCATCGACATTGTTGCATTCGTGGTGTTCATGTTCCTCATGCTGATGCTCGCCCGCTAAGTACCTGTCCAAGAACTATTCCGTGCAATGGTGTTATGAAATCCTCGCCAAGCCGGAGGCTTGCCAGCCATTAGCCGGTGGTCGAGCGCAGCGAACACCACCGGCTAATGGCTTGAATCCTTTCAGGATATGAAACCAAATACGCCTAACCTCAGCCTTGCTCGCATTTGAAAAACACGGAATCGTTCTTGGACAGGTACTTAGAAACGGTATATCGGTTATTCGCTGCGGGATAGATTGGTGTCGCAAATTCTCGCGGCGCCGTGAACGGTTACTCCGGCGCCTACCGAAAACCTGGCTCAGCGACTATAAAGGAAAATCCGCTTAACCAGGAATTTTCCCGCTCATGCCCCAATTCGACTTGCTCGCGACCGCCGCTTTCGGCCTGGAAGCCGTGGTCTCGCGAGAACTCACAGGCTTGGGCTACCAGGGACGCGTGGTTCGTCCTGGCCGCGTGCTTTTTTCGGCCGACGCGGCGGATATCTGCCGGGCGAACCTTTGGCTGCGGTCGGCCGAACGGGTGCTGTTGCAACTGGGCGTTTTTCCCGCCGCCGACTTCGGCGAACTGTTCGATCAAACCCACGCCCTGCCCTGGGAGCAATGGATTCCGCCCAACGGCGCCTTTCCCGTGAAAGGCCGTTCGCACAAATCGGATTTGTCGAGCGAACCGGCTTGCCAGAAGATCGTGAAGAAGGCGATTGTCGAAAAGCTCAAGGCGGCGCACGGCGTGGAGAATCTTCCCGAAGACGGCGCCACTTACACCGTGGAAGTCAGCCTGCTCGGTAACCAAGCCGCGCTCACGCTCGACACCAGCGGCGCCGGGCTCCACAAACGCGGCTACCGTTCGTACATCGGCCCGGCGCCGCTCAAGGAAACCCTGGCCGCGGCGCTGGTGCTGCTCAGTTTTTGGCGAGCCGAGCGGCCGCTCTGGGATCCTTTCTGCGGCGGCGGAACCATTCCGATTGAAGCGGCGATGCTAGGCCGCAATATCGCGCCGGGGTTGCAACGCTCGTTCGTCGCCGAGAGTTGGCCCACGCTCGCAGCCGCGCTCTGGCAAGAAGCTCGCCAAGAAGCGCGGGACGTCATCCGACCCGATCTCGCCACGCGGCTCATCGGCAGCGATATTGACGGCCCTATTTTGCACACCGCCCGCCGCGACGCCGCAACCGCCGGGGTGGACGGCAGCGTCCATTTTCAAGAGCAAGATTTCCCCCGCATCAGCAGCCAACGCGAATATGGCTGCCTGATTACCAACCCGCCGTACGGCGGACGGCTGGGAGAAATGGAGGAAGTCGAGCAGATCTACCAAGCATTGCCGGAGGTGCTGCGGCGATTTCCGACGTGGTCGCACT
>JAJRWU010000245.1 GCA_024276655.1 Planctomycetota bacterium | reverse complement strand
CCAGTCAAACACCAGCCGACGCCAGTCAAACACCAGCCGACGCCAGTCAAACACCAGCCGACGCCAGTCAAACACCAGCCGACGCCAGTCAAACACCAGCCGACGCCAGTCAAACACCAGCCGACGCCAGTCAAACACCAGTTGACACCAACCGCGGCGACCAGATGATTGCCGCCTACTTTGCAGCCGAAACGACGAAACTTCGCGACGCCTGTCTGGAGGATATCCAATCGCTCGACGATTGGAAACAGAAACGCGAAGTGCTGCGCGGCCAACTCATGGAGATGCTCAGCCTCGATCCTCCGCCGGAAAAAACACCGCTCCATGCACAGATCACCGGTGTGGTCGACCACCAAGCATTTCGCGTGGAGAACCTGCATTTTCAATCGCGGCCGGGGCTGTACGTGACCGGAAACCTTTACATCCCCAAGGGTCTTAAAAAACCGGCGCCGACCATTCTCTACGTATGTGGTCACGCCCGCGTCAAAAAGAATGGCGTGAGTTACGGCAACAAGGTGCATTACCAGCATCATGGCGTTTGGTTTGCGGAGCACGGCTATGTGTGTTTGATGATCGATACGCTCCAACTGGGCGAAATCGAAGGCGTGCATCATGGCACGTACAATCAAAATATGTGGTGGTGGCTCGATCGGGGTTATACGTCGGCGGGCGTGGAAGCTTGGAACTGTATTCGCGCGTTGGACTACCTGGAGACGCGCGAGGAAGTCGACGCCCAACGTTTTGGCGTCACGGGACGCAGCGGCGGCGGGGCCTACAGTTGGTGGACCGCCGCGCTCGACGAACGCATTCGTTGCGCCGTGCCGGTGGCGGGCATCACCGATTTGCAGAATTATGTCGTTGATGGCTGCGTGGAAGGCCACTGCGATTGCATGTTCATGGTCAACACGCATCGTTGGGACTACGCGCAGGTGGCGGCGCTCGTGGCGCCGCGCCCGTTGTTGATCAGCAACTCTGATCGCGACGGCATCTTCCCGCTCGATGGCGTGGTGCGCGTGCATAAACGCGTGCGAAAAATCTACGAACTGTACGGCAAGCCGGAAAATCTGGCGTTGCAAATCACGGCCGGTCCTCACAAAGACACCCAAGAACTGCGCGTGCATGCCTTCCGTTGGTTCAATCATTTCCTCAAAAACGATGACGACTTGATCCGAAAACCGGCGGAGCCGGCGTTCGAACCGGAGCAGTTGCAAGTCTTCCGCGAATTGCCCAAGGACAGCCTGAACGCCAAAATTCAAGAGACGTTCGTCGCGGCGGCCGCGCCGGCGTTGCCCGCAAATAGCGACGACTGGCAAGCCATGCGCGACGATTGGCTGGCGAAGTTACGCCAGAAATCGTTTGCCGGCTGGCCGCAAGATGCAGAGCCCGTGGTTTTGCGGGAAGTGGTTTCGGTCGTCAAGCAGGGCGTTCGGCTGCGGGCCTACGATTTTGAAAGCCAAACGCATATCAAGCTGCGGCTGTACGTGTTGCAAGGCGCACAAAACAAGCAGCCGAAAATCGCGGTGTTGAACCTGCTCGATGAAGCGGGCTGGCGGGAATTCCTGCAAACGTGGCGCGTGGCCTTCGCCGATGTTTTGGCCGATGAGGCCGCCGCCGCACCCGACGAAGCGGCCTTCCAAAGCCAACAAGCCATGCTGCAATCGCAACCTTGGGCCATGGCCTATTTGGCGCTGCGGGGCGTCGGTCCGACGCGTTGGAATACGAGCGAAAGAAAGCAGACGCAACACCGCCGCCGGTTTTATCTGCTGGGGCAGTCGTTGGCCGGCATGCAAATCTGGGACGCCCGCCGCGGCGTGCAAGCCCTCTCGAAAGTTGCCGGTATGCAAGACGCCGACCTCTGGCTGCAAGCCCATGGCGAAATGGCGGGAGAGGCTATGTATGTGTCGCTTTTTGAACCGGACGTGCAGCGGCTCGACTTGTACGACCTTCCGACGTCGCACCGCGATGGGCCGCACCTGCTCAATGTGCGCCGGTTTTTTGATCTGCCACAAACCGTCGCCTTGGCGGCGGAGCATACGGCGGTCGTGATCTACACCCACGACGCCAGCCCTTGGAAGTACGCCCAAGAGGTGCAGTCGGCTTTGAAATGGCCCGCCCGCCAACTGCGTTTGCGTCGCCCGTCGGGGCCAGCCGGCAAATAGTCCAAACGCAAGTCGGCCAGTACTCCGGCGATAGAAATCGTCCTGAAATAAGTTAGCACCGCTCGATAAATAACGGTCGCATTTGTGTAGCCATCGTCGCCAGACGGTGGGTGAGCGGTGAACCATCCCACGCTCTGGCGAGCATGGCTACGACACTAATTTCCCGCTCGATGCTTAGGCATCACACCCCGCGTTTGAAACGCCAAACAGGGGTTGTGTAAGGGGCTCTTAGGAATCTGGCGGTGCTTCGAACCGCGGCGCGATCAACACTTCGGGGTTGTCGGTGAGGAAGGTCGCTCCGCCGGTGGCGAAGTTGGGCACGTCTGCAACGGTGGCTTGGCCTTCCGGACTATCGAGAATGGCTTGCATCGCTGGGGCGGAATCGGCGTACAGGCTCACAATCATGTAGTAGGGAGGTTTTTCACCGGATTCGGCGGCTTGGCATTTTCCGATGGTCCAACCCCAGAGACCTTGCATTTTTTTCGCCAGCGGAATATGCACCTCGCGATAGTAGCGGTCGAACCGAGCGGGGTCTTCCGGATGCCCATAAAGAATAGTCAGTCTATGCATGGTTCATTCCTGTACGGCGGTGAGCGGGCTCCGGCCGTGCGGGAAGATCGCTGATCCTTTGCAGCCGAGAAGCAAGATATCATGAGCCGCGCCGCTAGAGCACGCAAGGCGACACTTCTTGAATGTTTTGCCGCGGGGCGGGCGCCAGCGTTTTTTCCGGGTAGAACAAATCTCGCATGCGCAGGGCGAAGGAAACCGCCTCTTGGTTGGCTTCATTCTGCTGGAGATGCGTCGGCAAAATACGCAGTAATTTGTCGCCAGCGCGCCAACGAACCTGCATGATGCGAGAGGCCTCGTCAAGCATTTGGTACACGCGTGCGCGCGTCACACCAAGCTCTCGCGCCTGCCCGCGAACGGTTCTTGGCGATTGTTCAATGCCCAGCCGCCCCAACACGAGAGAAAGGACGTCGGGCGAGGCGTCGATTTCGAGTTGCTTCATCAAGGGGGTGGCCAGACCGCGAAGGATTTCGTGATGGTCTATCGCGAGCGGGTTGAGGATCGCCGCCTGACACCAATGCTCAACCGCGCCAATTAAACGCGGCTCCAAGCGAATGTTGAGATGGCAATCGTGGGGGAAACGCTTGAGGCAGTCGTGCAGCGTGTGGAAGACGCCCAATATCGCATGTACGCGTTTTTCGCCATGCGCTCGCAGATCCCGAATTTCAGCCAGCGAGCGGCTCAGGTAAAACCCTAAGGATTGCGCCCAAGCAACTTTGGGTAATTCTTGTAGGCTTTGGGCGAAGCGGCCCAGTGGTTCGCCCTCGAATTCATATTCGCGAATAGTGGCTTTCCATTGCTTCCACACGGCCTCCGAAACCTGGTCGGGGTCGAACGGCAGCGGTCTTCCAGGGGCGCCGCCGTTCTTAACAGCCGGCGGAAGAACGCCAAGACCGCGAGGCGGTCGGTCATGTTGCACCGCCCGCTCCAGCAGTTGCACCAGTGTTTCTATTTTCCGACCGCCGAACCCCCGGATGCGTATGAAGTTGTCGAATGGCGTCTTGATGAGTTCAGCCAGCGATTTTCCCAACAGCGCATTGGGTACGCAGAGATCCTTCGGCAAGACCCAGTGGACCAGCTTTTGGTCGCGTTGGGCGTTGCAATGGTCGCTGCGCAGTTGCGTACAAGCGGCTTCGAACCTTTGAACCAAGGGAACGAAACGGTTTGAACTTATGTTTTCCTGCTTCATAGTATATTTAACCTGCTCAGAGGCGGTCCGAGCGGTGGTGGTAATCGTGAGATGATTGAGAACGACCGCATGGCGCCTTCATGGACAGCCCCCGCTCTCGACGTTGCAACACATAAAACGGAACCGCCCCTCTTGACCTCCAACCATTGAAATGCGCTGATGGCGCCGCCATGCACTCTTTTCGGCGGCGATATCAGGTTATTGAATCTGCGTTGCAGTTTTTCCGAAATCGGATTGTAATTTTCTGGGAATCACGAGCGCTGCGTCGCCAGAACGTTAAAAAACCGACGACGCCCCTTACCGTTACCCGAATTTTGGGAGGCGGGTTTCGTTTTGCACTTTCCGGCAAGAAATACCCACGACTTTTTGAGAAAACTTGCTGAGCAAAGGTAGTTTGCAGCTCGAATGAACGCATTAGCCCCCCCTCAAAGGTACTGCATTGTCGGCGCCGGCCCCTGTGGATTGACTGCCGCCAAGAACTTGGCCGAACAAGGGATTTCGTTCGACTGCTTGGAGGCGGAGGAAGATTTGGGAGGAAACTGGCTGTATGGAAGCCCGCACAGCAGTGTCTATTCGTCGACGCATCTCATTTCATCGAAACGGCTTACCGAATACACCGATTTCCCCATGCCGCGTTCGTTTCCGCCGTATCCCAGCCACGCTCAGGCCCTCTCGTACTTACGAGCGTATGCCGAGCAATTCCAATTGGCCCGCTCCATTGAGTACGGCAAAAAAATAACACACCTTTTACGACGGGAGAACGACTGGGAGGTTCGCGTCGCGGGCGAGCCGGCGGCGAGAATATATGCCGGCGTGTTGATTGCCAGCGGCCATCATTGGGACCCCCAATGGCCGGAAATTCCCGGTCGGTTCGAGGGTGAAATGCTTCACGCCCACGATTACAAAACGCCCGATATCTTGGCCGGAAAACGGGTGCTTGTGGTGGGCGGAGGCAATTCAGGCTGCGACATTGCCGTCGAAGCGGGCCGCTGTGCGAAAGAGGTTTTTCAAAGTTTGCGGCGAGGGTATCATTTCCTCCCCAAATTCCTGCTGGGCAAGCCAGTCGATTCCTGTGGAGACCGCCTCCACCGCTGGCGGTTTCCGCTCTGGCTGCAACGCCAGATTTCCAGTTGGATGGTGCATGTCTCGCTCGGACCGCCCGAGCGGTACGGCCTCCCCCGCCCCGACCACAAACTCTTTGAAACACACCCGATTGTCAACTCGCAACTGCTCTATTCCGTCGGACATGGCTTGGTGAAAGTGCGGCCCGGCGTCGAACGATTCGATGGCCAAGATGTTGTCTTCACCGATCGCTCGCGTGAAACAATCGATCTGATCATTTGCGCCACGGGCTACAAAATCAGTTTTCCCTTCATCCAACCGAACCTCTTGCATTGGCGGCAAGGGCGCCCTGATTTGTTCCTGAATGTGTTTCACCCCCAGGCGGACGACCTGTTCATCGTGGGATTGATTCAGCCCAATAGCGGCATCTGGGGTTTGGCCGACCTCCAAGCCCAACTAGTGGCTCGTTTCCTCTCGGCGCTGCATAGTGAATCTTCCCAAGCCGACTGGTTCCGCCGGCTCAAGTCGGGCGGGAATGATGACCTGAGCGGCGGCATCCGATATGTTGCATCTGCGCGGCACTTGGTGGAAGTGGAATACTTTGGTTATCGACGGCGGCTGCAGAAGTTGCTTCGTCGGTTTGGGCGGCCGCCAGTGGAAACGCCGGCGTCTTGAGTAAACGTACTGAATGAGCAAACGCACCGAATGGGCGGAGGCGGGCCGGTTCCGTTGCGGAAAAGGAGGGCGAGGGCGAGGGCAATGCAAACCGATACCGAATCGATGATCGCGTGTCCTGGTTGTGGAAAGAATACGGCCGCCGGAAAATCGACCTGCGATCACTGCCGCCTCCCGCTGCCAAACGCCAACCAGGCAAGCTCCGTCCGACGGCAATTGCGGCAAATGGCCGACACTCGTTGGGCCGTGTTGGCGCTGTTGTTCTTTGTCACGGCCGGTTTCGGCCTGCCCGTGTTGTGGATTTCGCGAGGATTCTCCCCGTTGGCCAAAGTGGCCTTGACCATCATCGTGGTTGCGTATACGGCACTGATTCTCTGGCTGATTTGGTTGAATCTGCTCTGGATTGGCAGAAGTTTCAGCGAAACGTGGGCGACCTTTTCTTGAGCGATGTTTGCAATGCCTCCGCTTCAAAGCGCGCTCCGAAACGGAAGTGATTTTCCCTCCCGCCGATATTGGTGTTCCTATTCAAAAGGCGTTTTATGAACACGTGTCTGTTAGTTTGTCGTCTTCATCAACACAGGATGTGGGTCAATCAACGCTTGCTCGCTGCGGTGCGGCCATTAACCCGATCGGAACTGCACCGCGAACTGCCGATTGGGCAAGGCTCCGTTTGGCGAACATTGACACACCTGCTGGCCGCGGAATACGTTTGGTTGGAGGCGTTGTTGGGGGATGAGGAACCGCTGTTGCCAGGCGACGCATCTGGCCGATTGCCGGGAAACCAAGCCGGCGAAAAACCGATTGCGTCTCTCGACGAACTTGCCCGGAAATGGCGGGAGCTTGACCGCCGATGGGAAAAGTATTTGTCCGACCTTGGACCCGATTCCTTGGATGATACGGTTTACAAAATCAGCACGTCTTCAAATCTGGGGAAGCGTTTGGGCGCGAAACGGAGCGACATCCTGCTCCACGTTTGCACACACGCCCAGTACACGACCTCGCAACTTATCAATATGCTGCGGCAACTCGGCCAGGCCGACCCACCCGATGTGATGCTGATTTCCTTCGCCCGACACATTCACCAGGCGTGAAACACAAACGAATAGCCAAAAAACTTTGGCATGAATGGCGCCGCACTTTCCAAGCATCAACACCAACCTTGGCAAGTTCCTCGGCGATAGGGAACGGTCCCGAAATAAGCTCCCGGTTGTAGCTCAGAAAAGCCCGGCATTTTGAAAATGCCGGGCTTTTAAGTCGATAGGTAAATTCGGGACTGCCCCTAGGTTGTCAGAACGGCCGAGAAACGTAAAATCTAGGCAACGCTTCGAGCAGGTACCCGGTGGTGTAATTGGCAACACTACGGATTTTGGTTCCGTTATTCCAGGTTCAAGTCCTGGCCGGGTAATTTTTCTTTCCGCCTCAAACGGCTTAAAAACAGTCGTATCCCGCCGAAAACACCATTGGTGTCTTTGGAGAGGTTGGCCCGATTGCCGGCCTCTCCTCGCCCGAATCTGTTAAAATGGGAAAACAACACCTGATTCGAGAGGCTCTTCTGGGAACGCGGCAATTGATGAAAGATTGGCGGCAGTTGGAAGATTGGCGTCCTGAAAATGGGCGGCTCTTCTCTGGCCGTCTCTCTCTTTCCAGCCGACACTTAATGAGGCGGAAAGTGGATGTCTGAAAAATTCTGGCATTTGAAAAATTCCGACCTTTTTCGTTCGCTCGACGACGACGAATTGGCTCGGCTGGAGAAGTTTAGCCGCGTCAAGCAGTTCCCTCGCAAGAATCCGATTTATCTTCCAGCAGACGCCGCCAATTCGGTCTTCATGCTGACCTCCGGCCGCGCCAAGATCTGTCACCTCACGTTCGATGGCAAGCAGTCCATTCTTTTTTTTATCGAACCGGGCGAACTTTTTGGCGAATTGGCGATTTTCGACGAAGGCGATCGAGACGAATACGCCGAAGCCATCGACCCGACCACGGTGATGATGATTCCAGCCGAGGAAATTCGGCGCCTGATGGAGCGGCACGCCGAAATCTCGCTGGGCGTCACGAAGCTGATTGGCTTTCGCCGCCGCCGCATCGAGCGCCGGCTGAAGAATCTGCTGTTCCTTTCCAATCGAGAACGGTTGGCGCACGTACTGCTCGAATTGATGGAGCAATACGGCGAACCGGATGGGCGGAGCGGCGTGCGGTTGCGGATTAAACTGTCGCACCAAGATTTAGCCAACATTATCGGTAGTACGCGTGAAACAGTGACGGTGGTTCTGGGCGACTTGCAAGAAGCCGGGCTTGTCGAAGTGGGCCGGCGTAAAATCATCATCCGAAAACCAGACGCATTGGCCGGCGTGGTCAATCGCACGGCGCCTAAAATGCCCCCCACACCGTCGGATTCGGCGCCGCCCAACACCCCGCCGGAGTCCAAGTTCGGCGAAGCGAAGCCATTGTAAGAATTTTCACAGAAAGCAGTTGGCCAACAAACGATAATGGGCGATAGCGCGGGAACGCAATCGTTCTGGCCGCGCTCAAGAGCGTCGCCTCTAATATCCCCGGCGAAACCATGAACACCGACACCGCCCCTCAAGACGTTTGGCGTGAATGCCCCGCAGGTGAATTGCGTCGCCTGGCTGGCAATCTGCGGCGGCGCGACGTGCAGCGAACCACGCGCCGCGCGGCGCTATCTGCAACGGTGCTTGTCGTGGCGGCGCTTGGTGTTTTCTCGCTATTTTCGCCAACAGGCTCATCGCGGCGGGGCGTAAATGTTGGCGGTCTGTGGTGCAACGAAGCCGTCGCGTTGGTGTCGGAGTACCATCGGCGGAAACTGGCGCCAGAGGTCCTCGCGCAACTCACGCTGCACCTCGACTCCTGTCCCCATTGCCACAAAATGCGGGACCAAATCGACGCGTCTTCGGCGCCTGCCGGCCAGATCAATAAGATCAATAAACCGGCGCGCCACTAGCCTCGCCGGGCTTCAAATCGTGAATGGCAAACATTGGCGACGTCCTTTAGGTTGTGCGGCTGTTTATTTGTAACTGTTCACCTTATTTTCCGCACATCTCATTGTTGAAAAGTCGGCCATTTTTTTTGGATCTACTTTTTTCTTCCGTAGTTGATTTCGGTGAAGCCGAACAACTTGATGATCTGACTCTGTAGCGGAGTAGGATCAGTGCATAAGTCTTGGAGCGAGCGTGCAGTGTGCAGCCGCCTCCAGATATCGAGACGCCGGCATTCCGCGCCCCGACGGGATGCATCGCGCTGGCTGCGAAAGGGCCGTGCGGTTTTTTATATAAGAGCGCCTAACATAACCCCTGTTTGGCGTTTCAAACACGGAGTTTGACGCTGACCTACTAAGTACCGCTCGATAAATATTTGTGTAGCCATCGTCGCCAGACGGTGGGTGAGCGGTGAACCATCCCACGCTCTGGCGAGCATGGCTACGACACTAATTTTCCGCTCGATGCTAAGTTGTGTTAGAAGGTAAAGGCAATACTTCTCGAACGCTCCTCACTCTGGCGCCAGCACGCGTTTCAAAGCCGCCCGCATTTGCGTCTCGGCGCCAGGGCCGACCCACAGCCATTTATCGGTGAAGTGGTCGGCGAACGACGCCGCCGTGGGAATATAGCCGGGCCAACATTCTCCATAGCCGATGGAAAGCACAAACGAATCGGGCCGCATTTTTTGCGCCATGAGCTGGTAAGCCACGAACGATTCGCCGGGGAACAACACGATTTGCGCCACGCCAAAATCGATGCAAGGCATATCGATGGGCCGAGATGCGGCCACGCGGCGCCGGCTGTTGAGACCCATCGCGGCCAGAATTCTCGCCTCCACCGAGAGTTTGTCGTTATGTAGTTCGTTTTCGAGCGCGGTTTCGGTCAGACGCGCAGCCGGGTTGAATGGCAACTCCAACTGTGTGTTGCGAAAGGCGATCTTCTCCAAGCGACGCCGCTTCGTATTCTTCCACGCTGCAACCATCGCCTGATACATGCGATTTGTGAGTTCCACCCGATGCTCCGGCGAACCGTTGTTGTATTTACCAGCCGTGACATCGCCGCTGCATCCTGAAACATAAATTTGATGAACGCTGAAGTCGTCGCGCTGCCGCCGAGCGCGGGCCAAGCCGACGAAATCGGCGCTCACTTCGCCGCGTCCATAGTGGCTCATGGGGTGCGTGGCGTAGGCGTGCAGCGCCAAGAGCGGTTTGTCGCCTTGCCAGAAACTGATCGTTTTCAACATGGGGTCGATTTCTCCCACCGGCGCCTGAGCGAGCGCAAGACTGGCGCCGCTGCTGCTGCCGCGTCTGAAACTGACTAGGCCTTCTTTCGAGACCACCCTGCGATTCGAAGCCACGCGCTGCACGGCCGCTTGGCCGATGCCGATGTGTGTCAGGGCGACCGCGGCATGCAAACTGTCGCCCGCCGCAGTGGCGATGCGGGCAATGGTTTGGGCCTGAAAGGCTTCGTCAAAGAGTTCATTCTTCAGGCCGACTTCGGTGAGCAGTTGCGCGGCGCCGGAGTCGGTCACGGGGGCGTCGTGTTGGTGCAGGGAGCTGAGCAGTACGCGTTGGCGCGTCGTGCCGACGGCTTTCGCCAGGGCGTCGCGCCATTGGTCGTAGGCTTCGTTGCGAATTTCACACCAATCGACCGCCGCCAGCACGATCGGTTGTTGGTCGCTGAGCAACACAAAGCCGTGTGCGTAGAGAGGGTCGACGATCTTCTTCGATTTCGTCGGCAGCACGCCCATGCAGCGATGATTCAAGGGAATCGTGACGTCCGCCGAAAACACGGCCAAGCGAAAACGGGCGGCGTCGTGGGCCCAGGCGGCGTCGGCAAACAACGGGAGCAAGCTGAGAATGGCGGCGGGCAACGCCAGCCGCAGCCACTCGAATAGTATCTTGGAAGGAGATATCATGGTCGTGCCTTGCGAAGTATTGAAAACGTGCGTCGCCAGTGCGCATGTTATTGTACCCGCGACGCGCGGCGCTGTGGAAACGGGCGCCCGAATCTTGGCCGGCGGCCCGGCTTTATGCGGAATCCACTTGACGCGCCGCACACGCGCCACAAGACTAGACTTTTAACAGCCAAGATGCCATTCCTTCTTGAATTTGAGGACCCGCCATGTTTTTACCCGCCCGATGGTTTCGATTTTCCGCCGCCTTTTTTCTGCTCGCCATGCTGCAAAGTTCGCTTCCCGCCGCTCAGCCTTGGGTGGTTTATGATGGCTTTCCCGGCCCCGGCAACGGCAAACGCATCGTCTTGATTTCCGGCGACGACGAATATCGCTCGGAGGAAGCGTTGCCCCAGTTAGGCAAAATCCTGGCCAAACATCATGGTTTTCATTGCACCGTGCTGTTTTCGGTCGACCCTAAAACCGGCGACATCGCGCCGACGTATCATCACAACATTCCAGGCTTGCAGGCGCTCGAAAAAGCAGACCTCATCATCATGGCTCTGCGATTTCGCGACCTGCCCGACGATCAAATGAAATACATTGCCGATTATGTCGCGGCGGGCAAGCCGATTGTCGCGTTGCGCACCTCGACGCACGCATTCAATATTCCCAACGGCAAAACGTATTCCAAGTGGAGCTTCAACAACAAGGAGTGGGATGGCGGATTCGGTCGGCAAATTCTGGGCGAAACCTGGATCTCGCACCACGGGCATCATGGCCATCAGAGCACGCGCGGCACGCCGGCGCCGGGAGCGGAAAAGAACGTCATCCTGCGAGGATGTGAAGACGTTTGGGGGCCGACCGATGTGTACGGCGTGCGGCTGCCGTTGCCCGCCGACTGCAAACCGCTGCTCTTGGGGCAGGTGCTTGCCGGCATGAAACCGACCGACCAACCGATTGCCGGTCCTAAAAATAATCCGCTGATGCCGATCGCCTGGACCAAAACATACACCGCGCCCAGTGGCGCCAAGGGCCGCGTGTTCACCACCACCATGGGCGCCTCGACCGACTTGGAAAACGAAGGCGTGCGCCGCTTGTTGGTCAATGCATCGTATTGGTGTTTGGGAATGGAGAGCCAGATTCCGGCGCGGGCGAACGTCGAAATTGTCGGCCGTTATGAAACCTTGCCCTTCAAGTTCGGCGGCAACAAGCCGGGCGTGAAACCAGCCGATTACGCCATGCATTGATCCCATAGTGTCGGCGCACGTTGGTGTGTACGCTTGAGCGTGATTTGGTTGTTGTTGGAGCCTACGGGAAACGAGTCTTATGTATCGAATAGTAGGTGTTTTGTTTTTGGTGCTGACGACGTTGTTCGCCGCGGGACCAGTAGTAGCCAACGGCCAAGGCGCCGCCCCGCGCAAGAAAAAACAGAGCCCGCCGTTTCGCTGGGTGAATCCGCTGCCCAAGGGCAAATATAAACGCGTGGAGCACGCCGTGTTTCGCAGCCCTTCGATGGATGTGGACGTCGGCTATTGCATCTACCTGCCGCCGCAATACAAGCAGCCGAAGCATGCCCAACAACGATTTCCCGTGGTTTACTACCTGCACGGAGGCCGGCCGGGCAGCGAAACAAAAAGCGTGCGGCTGAGCAAGTTTGTCGACAAAGCCGTGGTTGCCGGGGATATTCCTCCGGTAATCTATGTGTTTGTCAATGGCGGCGCCGTGAGCCACTACAACTACCCCGAGAAAAACTCGATGGGGGAAGATGTTTTCATTCAGGAACTGATTCCGCACATCGACAAAACGTATCGCACCATTGCGGCGCGCCGCGGAAGGGCGTTGGAAGGTTTTTCACAAGGCGGACGCGGCACAACGCGCATCATGTTCAAGTATCCGCAACTGTTTTGTTCGGCGGCGCCGGGCGGAGGCGGCTATGCGACGGAAAAACGCATTTCCAAGAACGATGGCCGGGAAAGCCCCTCGCTCAAATTCGAGGCTGGCTGCAACGCATACGACCGCGCGCGCGCATTCGCGAAACACCCCGATCCTGAATTGCACATTTTGATCTTCGTGGGAACGAAAGGTTTCAACTACGAAAATAATGTGGCCTATATGGATTTCCTCACGTCGCTCGAAATACCGTTTGCGAGGTTGATCACTCCCGGTGCGCCGCACAGCGCCGGCGCTATTTATGCGAAAGACGGTCTACAGATCATGCAGTTCCACGCCAATAACTTCGCGCGGGCGGCGGCGGATTGACGCCAATTCGATATCGTCCTTCGGTTTTTTGGGATAATCCCCCACCTCTTTACATTGCCGACGCTCTCCTCACACGAGATTCCCACCATGATATTTTCGCGTTTTCGTTTGGTTCGCCGCTTTATTGGGCGGGTAGCGCTTTCGCTCATTGCTTGCGCCGCTCCCTTTTTCTCGATGGCCGTTCAAGCCGATGGGCCGCGCGATAATGCCGCCGGCAACGTGCGACGGGTTCCCCGGTTGGGAATCGAAGTTCCCGTCGACCACCAGCGCGAACTACAAGCCGGGCTCCTGCTGCTTGGCGCCGATATCGCGGCGGTGCAGGAGAAGGACGACGCCAGCGCCAAGAGCCTGTTGCCCGATGTGATCATTTTTCATCGGGCGGTTTCCGACGCTCTGAAGCATCGGGAGTTCTTTTCCAAGGGTGAAATCCAAGCCGCCAAGCGTCTGCTCGCAGCCGGGCGGCAAAGAGCCTCGCAGTTGCTCAAGGGTGAAGCCCCCTGGACCACCCAAACCGGTTTGGTCGTGCGGGGTTATGTCTCGCGGATTGATCGGTCGGTGCAACCGTACGGACTTGTCGTTCCCGCGTCGTATGCACCGCAATCGAAGGTGGGCTCGCGGTTGGATATTTGGTTTCACGGACGCGGCGAAACGTTGAGCGAAGTGAAGTTTCTCGACCAACGCATGCGGCAGGTCGGTCAGTATGCGCCGCGCGGCGCGTTTGTTTTGCATCCTTACGGACGGTACTCCAACGCCTTTAAGTTTGCCGGCGAAGTGGATGTGCTGGAAGGTTTGGCCGATGTGAGAAAAAATTACCGCATTGACGCCGATCGTATTTCGGTGCGTGGTTTTTCGATGGGCGGCGCCGCGTGCTGGCAGTTTGCGGTGCATTACGCCGACCATTGGTTCGCCGCGAACCCCGGCGCCGGTTTTGCCGAAACGCCGGAGTTTCTCAAGTTCTTTCAAAAGGAAACGCTGCACCCGACGTGGTACGAGCAAAAGCTGTGGCGCCTTTACGACTGCACCGACTACGCGATCAATCTGTATCATTGCCCCACGGTTGCCTATAGCGGCGAACTCGATATCCAAAAACAGGCGGCCGATATCATGGAAACGGCCTTGGAAAAAGAAGGCATCCAACTCACGCACATTATCGGTCCTCAAACCAAGCACGCCATCCACGCGGATGCGAAAGTGATCATCGAAAAACGCCTAGCCAGCTTGGCGGAGCGTGGTCGGCGCCGCCTGCCGCGCAAAATTCGCTTCACCACGTACACGCTCAAATACAACCGCATGCACTGGCTGACGATCGACGCCATGGGCCAGCATTGGGAGCGCGCCCGCGTGGCAGCCGACCTGAGAGGCGGCAGCCGCATCGACATCAAAACTGAGAATATCACGCAGCTGACGCTCGCCACGCCCGCCGGTTACAGCCCCTTTGATGTCGCCACGCAGCCGGTTATCGTGATTGACGGCGTCCGGCTGGAAGCGCCGCGTGCGCAATCAGACCGCTCCTGGCAATGCCGGCTGCATAAAACGCAAGACGGTTGGCGGATCGGCGCGGCATCGACCAACGGCCTACAAAAGAAACACAATCTACAGGGCCCGATCGACGACGCCTTCATGGACGCCTTCATTTTCGTGCGACCCACGGGCAAGAACGCGAACACGCGCGTGAGTGAATGGGCAAGGAGCGAACTGGCGCACGCCGTTGAACATTGGCGGCGCCACTTCCGTGGCGATGCACAAGTCAAGGACGATACCGCCGTCACCGCCGAAGATATTGCAGAGGCGAATCTGGTCTTGTTTGGAGATCCGACGAGTAACCAAGTGCTGGCGAAAATCGCGGCGCAATTGCCGATCCAATGGGGCGAGAAAGAAATCGTGGCGGGCGAGCGGCGGTTCGATGCGGCGCATCATGCCGTGGCGATGATCTTTCCGAACCCCTTGAACCCTCAACGGTACGTGGTGCTCAACAGCGGCTTCACCTTTCGGGAGTACGACTATTTGAACAACGCGCGGCAAGTTCCCAAACTACCCGATTGGGCCGTGCTCGATTTGCGAACGCCGGTCAGCAGCCTCGCTCCCGGTAAAATAGTAGACGCCGATTTCTTCGGCGAGCATTGGGAATTACGCCCGCCGCATCAGAAGTGAGCGGGGTTAAGAACGTGTTGGGATGATGAAGGATATACATAGCCATCACAGCGGAAAGGAATACCACGAAGTGGTTAGATTCCTGAGCCCAGGGTCGCGGCGCAGTCGCGCACCCTGGGTTTGAGAATTCAGCAAAGCCGATACCGCGAAGCGGTTGCATAATAGCTAAACATTTAGCCCCCCCAAGGTATTATTTGTCGAGTTTCAATCGGTATTTGGCGCACCGAGACACGCCGTGTCGTCTTGTGTAACCTCTTCGAGGTATTTTGCGACACCGTTTTTCCACCCAGGGTGCGCGACTGCGCCGCGACCCTGGGCTTCGGAATGCAACCGCTTTGCGGTATTTTAGAATGCAAATGCGACACTTGTTTATTGGGCGTCCTGAAAGTGGTTCACAGCGAAAGGAATCTTGTCTTGGCGTCTAAAAAATCGCAACAGCGGATGTTCGCGGGGTTTGAACCGGAAACAGCGGTCGTGGAACCCGCGGCGGTCGAGCCTGTCGTGCCTGCGTCCGATACCGTTGCACCCGAGCCATGCGAGGAAGAAGCATTGGCGCCGGGAGAGCGTCCGAATTTGGCGGGCAAGACGGTCTACGTGGTGGATTCGTTCTCGTTGATCTTTCAGGTTTTTCATGTCATGCCGCCGATGACGAGTCCGAAGGGATTGCCCACCGGGGCCATTCATGGGTTCACCCGCGACATTCTCGATCTTCAGGAAAAGAAAAAGCCCGACTACCTTTTTTGCGCCTATGATTCGCCGGGCGATAATTTTCGCCACCGGCGCTATTCTGAATACAAGGCCAACCGCAGCGAAACGCCGCATGATTTGCAATTACAGATCCCGCAAATCCTACGAGTACTGGAGGCTTTGAATGTTCCGGTGTTGCTGCACGACGACTACGAAGCCGACGACGTTCTCGCCACGTTGGCGCGAGAAGTCGACGAAGCGGGCGGCGAGTGCGTGCTGGTCACGGGAGATAAGGATTGCCGTCAACTGCTCACCGACCGCGTGCGTATCTACAACATTCGCAAAGATCAAATGTACGACGCCGCCGCGCTGCAAAGCGACTGGGGAATTCGACCGGATCAAGCGGTCGATTTTCAATCCTTGGTCGGCGACGCCTCCGACAACATTCCCGGCGTTCCGCTGATTGGCCCCAAAATAGCCCGCGAACTCCTGCAAAAATACGACACGCTGGAATCGGTTTTGGAGCACGCCGGCGAAGTTTCGGGCAAGAAGCGGCGTGAAAATCTGCTCGCGTTTGGCGAGCAAGCGTACATGAGTCGCGACCTGGTCCGGCTGGAAGCCCACATGCCGCTCGATATTGATTGGCAACAAGGGCGTGTCGGCGGCGTGCATCAAATCGTCGCCCAAGATCTGTTTCGGGAGTTCGGTTTTCGACGTCTGGTCGAACGCTTGGGCGGCGCGCCGGCTATAACGCCGCCAAAATGGAACGCCGATTATCGAGCAGTGACCACCGAAGCGGAACTAGATGCGTTCATGGAAGAACTGCAAAAACAAAAACGCTTCTCGTTCGATACGGAAACCACGTCGGTCAATCCTCGCTGGGCGGAACTGGTGGGCCTTTCGTTCGCCTGGCGCGAAGGCGAAGCGTATTACCTGGCGGTGCGTGGTCCTGAAGGCGAAGCCTGTCTCGACCCAGCAACAACGCTTCAGCGGCTGCGGCCGATTTTGGAAGACCCCACGATCAAAAAAATCGGCCAGAATCTGAAATACGACATGATCGTGCTGCGTTCGGCGGGCGTGCATGTGCGGGGCGTCGCGTTCGACACCATGCTGGCCGACTACCTGCTGGAGGCGGGAGAGCAGAATCATGGCTTGAACGATTTATCGCGCAGGTATTTGCGGCACGACCCGCTCAAAATTGAGTCCTTGATCGGCTCCGGCAAGAAACAGAAAAAGATGGACGAAGCGCCGATTGCCGATGTCGCGCAGTACGCCGCCGAAGACGCCGACATTCCGCTCCGGCTAGAGGCGCCGTTGGCAAAAGGTTTGGCGGAAAAAGAGCTGCGTTCGTTATTCGACGATGTGGAAATTCCCTTGATCGATGTGTTGGTCGAAATGGAGTTCAACGGCGTGTGCATCGATACCGAGGTGCTGGCGCGGCTCAGTGAGGAGTTCGCCCAGCGGATGGAAAACGCCAAGCGGGACATTTTCGAAATTGCCGGCCGCGAATTCAATATTGCCTCGCCGAAGCAGCTCTCGGTGGTGTTGTTTGATGAAATCGGCCTCACACCGGTGCGTAAAACGAAGACCGGCGCAAGCACCGACGCCGCCGTGCTGGAACAGCTAGCGGCGGAACATCCTCTGCCAGCCAAGGTGCTGGAGTATCGGCAATTCGCCAAATTGAAGAACACGTATGTCGACGCCCTGCCGGCGCTGGTGCATCCTCGAACCGGGCGGGTGCATACGTCGTTC
Source organism: Planctomycetota bacterium (assembly GCA_024276655.1). Classification (GTDB taxonomy): domain Bacteria; phylum Planctomycetota; class Planctomycetia; order Pirellulales; family Pirellulaceae; genus SZUA-33. The sequence continues at coordinate 10,701 of JAJRWU010000245.1, read as the reverse complement.
AATCAGGTGGTGGCGGCCACTGGTCGACTCAGTTCGAATGATCCTAATTTGCAAAATATTCCGATTCGCACGCCGGAGGGCCGCGAAATTCGCTCCGCCTTCGTACCCGGCGAAGAGGGCTGGCAACTCTTGACGGCCGACTATTCGCAGATCGAACTGCGTGTTCTGGCCCATTTTTCCGAAGACAAAACGCTGTTGGCCGCCTTCGCCAACGATGAAGATATCCACGCGATGGTGGCCGGCGAAGTGTACGGCGTCCCGTTGGAAGAGGTCAGTTCGGCCATGCGGCGCAGCGCAAAGGCCATAAATTTCGGCGTTATTTACGGCCAATCGCCGTTCGGGTTGGCGAAATCGCTGGGAATTGAGCAAGAAGAGGCGGCCGAGTTCATCGACGCCTATTTTGCCCGCTATGCCGGGGTGGACGAATTTCTGCAAAAGACGCTGGCGGATTGCCGACAGAATGGTTATGTTAAGACTATTCTGGGGCGTCGCCGTGCAATACACGGCGTGCGTGATAACGCCGCTCGCGGCAACTCCAGAATGCCCAACCTACCTGAACGAACTGCGATCAACACTGTTATCCAGGGTTCGGCCGCAGACCTCATCAAACTTGCAATGAATCATGTCTTTGCTGCGCTGCGGCGAGAGTCGCTCGAAGCGCGGCTGTTACTGCAAATCCACGACGAATTAGTTTTAGAAGCCCCGCCTGCGGAAATTTCGCAACTTGTCAAGCTGGTCGACGAGAACATGGTTTCGGTGTACGCCTTGCGTTCGCCGCTGAAAGTAGATGTAAAAACCGGTCCAAATTGGGCGGCCTGCGAAGCCTAGCGGTTATTGATCGGCAGGATGTGATCGTCCCTACCTACTGTGAACTATTTGGCTGTTATGGTCGTGATTGGCATTGTCGGCGGCGTGGCCAGCGGCAAGAGTTTGGTGGCCGAATACCTACAAACTCTCGGCGCTCCGTTGCTGGATGGCGATAAAACAGGCCACGAAGTTTTGCGAGAGCCGGCCGTTCGCGCGGCGTTGCAGCAACGCTGGGGCGAGGGTGTTGTGAATGCGGAAGGAGAAATAGACCGATCTGCGGTGGCCCGTTTGGTGTTTGGCGAAGAGGCGGAGAAACGTGAAAACCTGAACTACCTGGAGAGCATCACGCACCCTCGCATTGGCGAACGCCTTCGCCAGCAAGCGAAAAAATTCGCCGCCAATGGCGCCCCGGCGGTCGTGCTGGATGCCCCGGTCATGTTCAAAGCCGGATGGGACAAAATATGCGATTTCATTGTATTGGTCGATGCGCCCCGTGCGTTACGACTGGAGCGAGCCCAAGCCAGAGGCTGGTCGTCTGACGATTTTGCAGCCAGGGAGGCGGCGCAAGAATCGATCGCGTTCGAACGAGAGCGGGCGGATGTCATCATCGACAATTCCGGCTCCGTGAAACACACGCGGGAGCAACTGGAGCATTTTTGGCGGAAGCTTCGGAATGCATAAAGAGAAGCATCGACGAATGATTCGATGATTGCCGCCGAATGACAAATGACGTTTGACAACTAACTATTGACATATGAGGCGCCAACTTTCTAAATGAACTAGCGGGCTGCCGGTTCCGCCACGGTTCGTAATGCCATCCTCCACGAATACACACTCGTTTATTTCCTTTCCCAATCCTGAGCCCTTCCCCGTGTCCTTTTCCCAATTCTGAGATTGTCGAACCCTTCCTTCCCAGGGCGCCGTTCGAGCGTCGCGACAACACCATTTGGAGCGTCTTTCCATGCCACGATCCGCCGATGAGAAACCTCGCCGCAAAGGCGCGAAAAAGAAAACCGTTGCCGATCCTCCCGGAGGGGCGGGTGAGGCGCCGCCGGCTGCCGGGAGCCTAAAGACGAAAGGCCCGCGGAAAGATAGGGAATCGGAGCCGCTCTCCGTGGCGGAAGAGTTGGCGGAGGAAGGTCGGCGAGTGGGCGAGGAGCCGCATGAGCGTTATGAACGCATCAAAAAAGGCGAAGTCCATCTGACGGAGTTGCAGAAACTCACGATGAACGAACTGATTGACGCCGCCAGGAAGGAGAACGTCAATGATGTCGCGGGGATGAAGAAACAGGAGTTGATCTTCAAAATTCTCAAGGAACGCGTGAAGATGAACGGCCTGATGTTCGGCGAGGGAACGCTCGAAATCCTCCCCGACGGTTTCGGTTTTCTGCGTAGCCCCGATTATCATTACCTCTCCTGCCCCGACGATATTTACGTCTCGCCGAGCCAGATTCGCCGCTTTGGTTTGCGAAATGGATCGACGGTTGCCGGCCAAATTCGCCCGCCCAAGGAGAATGAACGCTATTTCGCCCTGCTGCGCGTGGAGGCCATCAACTACGAAGACCCGAACCTCATGGCGCAGAAGGTGCAGTTCGACGACCTCACTCCCTTGCACCCCAACCAGCGCATCGTGATGGAGCACGACGCCGCCGACTTCGCCACCCGCGTGGTCGACCTCATGACACCCATCGGTTTCGGACAGCGCGGTTTGATTGTGAGTCCGCCCCGGGCGGGAAAAACCATACTGCTGCAAAAACTAGCCAGGGCGGTGCTGGTTAACTTCCCCGACGCCTATGTGATCATGTTGCTCATTGATGAGCGGCCCGAAGAAGTCACCGACATGGAGCGGGAAGTGAAAGGCTCCAACTGCGAAGTGGTCAGCTCGACGTTCGACGAACCGGCCAGCCGGCACGTGCAGGTTTCCGAAATGGTCATTGAAAAAGCCAAGCGAATGGTGGAGTACGGCCGAGATGTGATCATTTTCCTCGACTCGATCACGCGTTTGGCGCGGGCTTGGAATTCGGAGTGCCCGCAGTCTGGCAAGGTGCTCTCCGGCGGGCTCGACGCCAACGCCTTACAGTATCCCAAGCGATTTTTTGGATCTGCCCGCAAAATCGAGGAAGGCGGCTCGCTGACCATTCTGGCCACGGCGCTGGTCGACACTGGAAGCCGCATGGACGAAGTCATTTTTGAAGAGTTCAAGGGCACGGGAAATCTGGAAGTGATGTTGGATCGCAGTCTGGTCGACCGACGCGTCTGGCCGGCGATCGATATCAATCGCAGCGGAACCCGGCGGGAAGAAATGCTCTTCGACCCCGACGAATACAACCGCGTTTGCGTTCTGCGGCGAGTGTTGAGCGAAATGAACCCGCCCGACGCCATGGAGTTGCTGGTTTCCCGCTTGGGAAAATCACCCACCAACGCCGAATTTCTCATGAGCATGAACATGAAGCAGTGCTGACGTTTTTTGTGGTTTTTCAGACCAGTGAATAAATGCGAGAGTCGTCTCGCGAGAGGAACATGATGCCACGAGAATTTCTACCAAACGCCTCTGAACCGGCTGGGCGGTTTGCCGTGGTGGTGGCTCGCTACAACGAGAATATCACGGGTAAACTTCTGGAAGGCGCCGTCGAAACACTTCTTTGCGGCGGCGTGGAGGAGCAGGATATCGCCGTCGCCTGGGTGCCCGGAGCTTGGGAATTGCCGCTCGCGGCGCAGCGTTTCGCCCAGTCAGGCGACTACGCCGCCGTGCTCTGCCTGGGCGCCGTGATTCGCGGAGAAACAACCCACGATCAGTATATCAACCAACAGGTGAGCCAAAGCTTGGGGCGGATTTCGCTGAACACGGGAGTTCCCGTGCTGTTTGGCGTTTTGACCTGCAACACACTGGAGCAAGCGATTCACCGCTCGGGCGGGAATGTTGGCAACAAAGGCGCCGAATGCGCCGAAGCAGCCCTGGAAATGGCTCGCCTGCTTCGCAAACTCCCCTGACGCGCCGATGGAAAAAAACAGCCCGGCGTGTTCACAATTGGTTGCGCATTAAATACACCAAGGCGGCTAACAGGCCAATGCTCGACAAAGCTAATATCACGATGGCCGAAATGGCGAACGTTTTTGGCTTGCGGCGTTTGGACGCAGCGTTTTGACCCTCGCCGGTTTTTTTCCCGGTCGCGCCGCCAAGCTGAGGACGCGAGAAGCCTCCCAAACTATTGAAAACCTCCGAGGCGCGGCGCCAATCGGCCCAGCCTTCGCGCCACACGAATGCGTCGGACGCCACCCGGCCGCTATCAAGCCACTTCTGCATCAACTCGCCCTTGGCCGGTCCAAACTGCCCGCCGGTAGGCGGCCGGACATACCAATCGACCGCCGGAGCTTCCGCCAGCGGCGGCGCTAAGGCGATTGTCGTGTGCGACGGGTAAGCGGCAGCCGTGGCGGGTGGTCGTGTGGGTTCAGGCGACTGCCGACTCTTCGGCGATTCCACCGGTGCGGCCGACGTTTGCATTTCCGGCGGCGCTGCACTATTGCCTGCTTCGGCGGCGGGTTCCGACTGAATAATGACGGAATCGGGCTCGTCGGCCGTCGCGATGGTCGGACTTGACGACTGGCCGCCCGCTTTCCCGGACGCCATTTCTTTTGAAGCCAATTCTTTCGACGACCGCCGCGTACTCTGCAAGGGAATCGTGAAACGAATCTGGCAGTGCGGGCAGACTCCCGTCTTTCCGGCCAAATAAGACTTCAAATTGAGTTTGCGACCACAGTCGGGGCAATTACATCGAATTCCCATCAGCGGTTATACCTCGTGTGGCTTCAAGCAAGCGTGGCAAAAATTCGTCCCGATGCAGAAGCCTCGCTGTTCAAAAAAACAGGCATCTCGACCGCCGATTCGGGAATTTTTTATTCACAAGTTGTAGGGCTGTTGGTTTCGAAGGAGCTAGAGAACAGGAATCGAAAGCCCCATTCGGCAACAGACCAGCCCCCTCATTATACTTACATACGGCCTATTGTGAAGTTTTTGGCGCCTACGGCGGCGAACCCGTTTTTTTCCTGCTGGCCTGAAACACCGGAGTTTATTCCTTGGAGACGAAAAACACTCGATAAGTTCCCTGTCAAAAGGCGTTCAAGCCCCGTCGGCAGGCCGGTTGGACGTGAGCTATGATAGAGAGGCCCCGGGCCGCCCCAATCGCGTTTGTAGCGTTTTTTTGGCGAAATACGACCCTCCTCCTTCTTCCTGATTTATACATCCATGGCAGACTCACAACGACTTTCTGGTATCTTCACACCCAACGTAGTCCCGCTCGACGCCCAGGGCGAAATTAACGAAGCGGAAACGCGGCGTTATGTCGACTGGCTGATCGAACGCGGCGTGCATGGACTGTACCCCAACGGTTCCACGGGCGAATTCCCTCGGTTCACGGCGGAAGAGCGTCGGCGAATCATCGAAATCATTGCCGACCAAACAGCGGGCCGGGTGCCGATTCTTGCCGGAGCGGCCGAAGCCAACACCCGCGAAACCATCAAGGCGTGCGAGCACTACCATGAACTGGGCGTGCGCGCGGTGGCGATTGTCTCACCGTTTTATTACAAACTTTCGCCGGCCGGCGTGTATGCGTATTTCAAGGAAATTGCCGACAACTCTCCCGTCGACGTGACGCTCTACAACATTCCCATGTTCGCTTCGCCGATCGATGTGCCCACCGTGCAACGACTGGCCGAGGAATGCCCTCGGGTGGTGGCCATCAAGGATTCCTCCGGAGATCTGCCGCACATGATGCGCATGATCGCCAAAGTGCGGCCGCTGCGGCCCAACTTCAGTTTTCTCACCGGTTGGGACGCCGCCCTCATGCCCATGCTCTTGCTGGGTTGCGATGGCGGCACCAACGCCACCAGTGGCGTCGTGCCCGAAATCACGCGCAAACTTTATGACTTAACACTCGCCCACGATCTTGATAAAGCCTGCAAACTGCAATATCGTTTGTTGACCTTGTTCGACGCCATGCTGCTTTCTTCCGAATTCCCCGAAGGCTTCCGATCCGCGTTGCGGTTGCGAGGCATTCAAACCGGCGTTGGCCGCCAGCCGCAATCGCCCACGCAGCAAGTACAACTGCACGAGTTGAGCAACCAGTTGCAATGCTTGCTGGCCGAGGAAGGCTTCACGCAAGAGCCGATCGGCGGATGCCCGGTGGGCGAATCGCTGAAGGGAGGCGGCGTCGATTCGGCCGCCGTTGATCGAATTGTCGATAGCGTTGTCGGCGAATTGCGCCGCCGCGGAATGTCCTGAGCCGCTATCCACGCATGAAGTTCCGCGCTACTCGTCTCAGCGGCCTAGTATGCTGTGCATGAATGGCGATGGTGCTCGTCCAAATTTGGGAGCACCGATACGTGGCGTGATCCATGAAAGACGATGTTCTTCAGGGATTTTAGTGTCTGACTCCGGGATCCCTTCTTTTGGGCGACGCGTCTTGAGCAGCGCGATCGCGTTGCCAGGCGCGCACAAAACCTCCGATCAAGCTCGACAAAAGAGGACCGCCCCTACCGCCTTTTCTGTCACACTAAAATTTCGCGTAACAAGTTTCAGGAGAATGCTCTTCTCCAACCCCGCCAAACGATCTAAAACACGTCCATTCTCATCCGCCGGAAGGCGTGAGCATTCTTGCTCGAACATGTCGCGACTCCTTGCTGGTGGGTTTTTTGTCCAACACAACATTAGCACCGCTCGATAAATAACGGTCGCATTTGTGTAGCCATCGTCGCCAGACGGTGGGTGAGCGGTGAACCATCCCACGCTCTGGCGAGCATGGCTACGACACTAATTTTCCGCTCGATGTTAAGCGAGCCAATGCCAGCCGCGTGGAGCATCTCTGGCATGTCTGCGGGATGAGAACAGGGTGTGTGGCATCCAGACGGCCTCGCACCAAAACCGCCGGCGGCGGCAGTCATTTTACCAGGCGCGGCTCCACTCCGCCCGACCAGTTTCTCCCCACCTCGCTCAAACGCCATGCCAGTGCTTTGTCACAGCTAAGAATTAGGGTTGCAAGATATCAGCCGCAGGGCGCTAGCCCACGGTTTTCCTGCTCAGAACCGTGGGCTAGCGCCCTGCGGCTGATCCTAAAATTAAGCTGTGACAAAGCACTAGTTGCAAACTGCAAGGTGCGCTCGAGAAACGCGGAGGGGCGGAAGTCGTCTTCCATGAAATCTTCGCGGCGCCTAGAATCGAAGCGTGAACCAGCCCGCCACTATTTCAGGTCGCCACGCCGACGCCGCATTCTTTTGGGGTTGTGTCTGCGCGTTTGCGGCGGCGATCGGTTACACGGCGGCGAACATTTGCTTGCGAGCCGTGACGCATCTGGACCCGTTTTGGGTTTCCGCGGTGAAATCGTTTCCTACCGTGGCCTTGGCGGCGCCGTACCTGCTCGCGACGGCGGTCAGCGGCGAACGCGTGCTTCCCACGAAACGCATTTTCGGAATGATTGTGTTGGCCGGCCTCTTCGGCCAGTTGGGCGGGAATGTCTGCTTCCAATGGTCGTTGGGAGTTATTGGCATGGCGCTCGCGGTGCCGATGACGCTCGGCTCCTTGCTGATTGGCGGCGCCGTGCTAGGACGCATGTTCCTGCATGAGCCGGTTTCGCTACGCATGGCGGCATCGATGGCGGTTTTGGTGTTTTCGATTTGCGTGCTCAGTTTCGGCGCCGCCGATGCCTCGATGGCGGTCCGCAATGGGAGCGGTTTGGGCAGCCAAATCGTGCTGCTGGGCGTGGGCGCTGCTGTCTTGTGTGGATTCTCCTATGCAGTGCTGGGCGTCGTGATTCGCCACGGCGTGACAGGCCGCGCCAGTATTTCGGTCACGCTGTTTACCATCGGCTTGATAGGAATGACGGTGCTGGGCGGGCTGTGTTTTCAACGCCTCGGTTGGGAGGGGATGCTGGCAACCAGCCAAACCGACTTCGCCATAATGCTCTTGGCGGGCATTTTCAACGCCGGCGCGTTCTTGGCTCTGACCAAGTCGCTGCAACTGATTGGCGTGACGTATGTCAACTCCCTGAACGGCTGCCAAACCGCGTTGGCCGCTCTGGGCGGCGTGTTGATTTTTGGCGAACCGCTCTCGGGAACGCTCTGGCTGGGCACGGCTCTGACAGTCGTGGGACTGCTGATGATGAAACGCCCGGCAACCGCCGCACCAGCGGCTTCGTCCGAGACGGATTTGGAATTGGCGCCAGAGCCGGCGTTGCCCGCCTTGGCGGCGGCTGTTGAAACAGAGTGACGTCGAATCAAACTGCTCTTTCATATCGCGATCGGTTAGCGGCCCATCGAAAGCAGCAAGGATTCTCGGGTTTGCAGGTGGCGAAAACGGTCTTCCAGTTCGCCCAATTGTTGCGACATCCAGCCGTCGAATTCGGCCAGACTGGCCTCGTTCAGGCAGAACGGCTCTTGCAGGGCGCCTTTCGCGTCGGGCTCCAAAAGCGATTCAGCAGCGTGCGATTTCGTCGGGCGGGATTCGGTAGTCATGCGATGATTCTCCGGTGGTGGTCAGCTCCGCAGAACCAAATAACGCAAAAACGGCGCCAGTCGCTGACGTAAAACACGTAAGTCGTTTCATAGTAAACGCTTGCATTTTCTTAGTTGTTTTCAGAAAGAGGCCGAGTGTCGCATTCGGGCGACAACCCATCTTGAAATGAGACCAAAATCCCACTTTTCCAAAGGCCCGTGTTCGATAAACGGCTACTTAGGATCAGTCCCGACACAGGTTCCCGGTTGTCGCTCAAAAAAGCCCGGCATTTTCAAAATGCCGGGCTTTTAGGCGAGCGGCGGAAAATAACTTACCCGCACGCAGCGGGAGTCCGTGAGTTTTTTTGGGGTCTTGACCCACGCGGGAATGACCGTTTTCTGATTCACTCGCTTGCGCTTCGTGCTTGTATTAGGTAAATTTTCAAAATGCCGGGCTTTTAACTCGGTATGTAAATTCGGGACGGTTCCTTACAACTTGCGCAACATCTGGGCGACTTTTTTCTCATAGATCATCTGCCATTGCGGCGCCAGAATGCAATCGCTGTCTTCTTGGGCCCCGCCCACATTGCGAAGTTGCTCCTCGGTGGGTGCGTAATAAATGTATCCGTTGGTGTAGCCGGCGACGAACGTCCGTTCATGCGGCGAGTTCTTTTTGATATTCAGCCCGATGCGAACCGTCAATTCACCTGGAAAGGTCGTGAGCACGAAATCGCCGATACGAATTCCCAAAAGTTCAACATCGAGCGTTCGCTTTCCGGCGGCGACGTTATCGGCTTGGTGTTTTCGCAGTAACCGCAAATTGGTTTGGATTCTTGTCAGCCGCTCCATGGTGTGGATATTGCGAATGTACTGCCGCATGTTGTTGCGATTTTCGGCGTCGAGTTTTTCCAAGTCGGTGCGGCCTTGCGCTTTGTCGTACAAATAACGGTGCGAGTAATACGAGGGAAACTCGCCGGAAACCCGATATTTTACCACCAGCGGGATGAACGTTTTGAGGTTCAGGCTGGTGCCTCCCAAGGACCGAAGCTGCGTTTTCTGCTCGGCCTCCATGGCAATAATGCGTTGTGCGACATCGGCCCGGGGCAATTCGAGAACTTCATTGAGAACGGTGAGGCGGTCGTCGTCGCGGCATTCAATTTTCCGCAGGCCGCGCAGCGTGCTGAGGCCTAATAGGTTGCCCAGCGGTTCGGCGTCTCGCGGATGGCTGACGTCTTTGTAATAGGCCGGGTTGATATCTCCGGCGCAGCCTTGCACGAATAATGCGATAGCGCCGTCGCTGGTATTCTCTTCGATCACGCGGGAGGCGAAGCCGATCATGTCGGCGGAGTTGGCGCCGCTGGGCACTCCTTGAATCGGGTGGCAGGCGAAGTTGTAAACGACGGCCAACGTATCGCCGTTCTCTCGGTTGAGCCGCAGAATGCCGATTTCCGTATCGACCGGCCCCACCGCCGCCACTTCTTCATCGGGAGGTAGGGAGTACGCATGTCGGACGTCCACTTCCTTGCCGTTTTTGAGCTTCAGACGGCGGTTCTCCATGATGCGGTTTTCATGGCCCACGCCCACGCCAATCTGTACGGGCGTCAGTTTCTCGACCGCCAGTTTCACCGCCTGGAAGGTTTTTTCCTCGACATCGGCGCATACGGTTCCGTGGCAATGGCTGGCGTTGATCATCACGCTGGTCGGCGCGATATGCAGTTCCTTTTCGATCCGACCACGCACCTTGCCGAGATAATCGTTGCCGATGTAGCCGATCTCGCCGATGGCCACCGCGTCGACCGTTACGATCACGACGGTGGCGCGGTCGTTCTTGATCACGAGTGCTTTGGCGTACAGCGGATCGTTAATAGGACGCGCCGTGGGGTGCGTGATATCGACCTTCGCGGCGCCCGCCCAAAGCTTCGCTGCACGTGCTTCGCCGGTTGAGAAAATGCCAACCGGGAAAATGCCCGCCGAGATAAAGCCGACCGTGAGAATCGCCGCCAAGCATAAAGGCGGCGGCGTCGCTCGGCTTCGGAGTGGTCGGCGGAACAAGGAATACCGGAACATCGACCACAAGAACATCACACACTGGCCAGACAGGCTCTCCATGGCATTGGCAAAAGTGAAAATCATGAACAGGAACCTTATGCGAGCACATCGGAGTGGGCGGGCGACAAATACGAACCGCCATTGTAATCCACATTCGCACGCCGTGCTTCGTTGTAAGCGTTCACGGCGGTGGCCATTCACTCGCGCGGGGCGGGAAATACCTATACTTCACACGGCTAGTAATGGCTCGTTTAACGGCAAGCCGAAGGCGACTGCGTTTTTCTGTATTACCCGAACGCGTGGGCTCAAAACACAGCCGCCTTCGGCTTGCCGTTAAACGAAAAAAGCGACATTTTCAACCGT
>JAJRWU010000244.1 GCA_024276655.1 Planctomycetota bacterium | reverse complement strand
TCGAACTGCGGCTGCTGCGGGCAGAGCCGCTGGCCGTGCATCACATGGCCCGCTTGGGCGGCGAGATGTTCAGCGTCCACCTGATTTCGGTGGAGGTGGCCGGAACGCTGCTGCTGGCGGCGTTGGTCGGCGCGGTGGCGATTATCATTCGCGGTAAGGATAATCAGAACGAAGACGGTCAACACGGTGATACGAGCGCCGGCCCGGGGAGTGATGCATCTTGAACGAAACCGCTTTATTACAGAACTACCTGATTCTCGGCGGGCTGATTTTCAGTATCGGCCTGATCGGCTTCGTCGTTCGCCGGAACATGATCGTGATGTTCCTGTGTGCGGAAATGATGCTGCAAGGCGTTTCGCTGAACCTGGTCGCCTGGAGCGGCTACCACCAAAACTGGGGCGGCCAAATGTTGGTGCTGTTCATGATCGCGGTGGCGGCGTGCGAAGCGGCTCTGGGGCTGGCGCTCATGTTAATGCTCTATCACAAAAGCGAAACGCTCGACATCGCCTTCTGGCAAGACATGCGTGAAGCGGGGCAACCGCCGTACGTCGATCACGAAGTTCCCGAAGAACGCCACGAAGACGCCCACTGGCCCAGCCTCATTCCGGCGGGCCGCCAACCGACGCTCGATACCGAGGAGCTTGGCCATCGCAGCCGGGTTTGAAGCTCTTATGCCATCTCTCTTATTACTTATCGTTGGCCTGCCGCTGTTGGCCGCCGTCATCACGGCGGTTTTCGGTGCGAAGCTGCTAGGGCGCCACGCCCATTGGCCGGCGATTCTCGGCATTGCAGGATCGTGCCTCTGTAGCTTGGCGTTGATCGCGCAGGTGTCTGAGCAGCAAACACACTTCTCAGGTCCCGCACGGGCGGGCTACGCGGAAACCATTACGCTTTGGAATTGGGCCGATATCGGCCACGCGTACGACCAAGCCCCCATGGCGGTCGCCCCCGGCGCCGACGTTCTCGTCACAGACGGCGTTCTCGTCACACCCGGCGTTCTCGTCACACCCGGCGGCATGCGCCGTTTCACGATCGATATCACCCTGCGGGCCGACGCCCTAACCGCCATGATGCTCGGCATGCTGACCTTTGTCGCCACGCTGGTCACGATTTACGGCGCCGGCTACATGCACGGCGACCGCGGCTATTGGCGTTTCTTTGCTTACGTTTCGCTGTTCGTGTTTTCCATGACGATGCTGGTTTCGGCCAGCAATTTTCTGTTGTTGTATGTGTTTTGGGAGGCGGTTGGGGTGTGTAGTTATTTGCTGATCGGCTTCTGGTATGAGAAGCCGGAAGCCGCCGCCGCCGGCAAGAAAGCGTTTCTCGTCAACCGCGTCGGCGATTTCGGCTTCGCCCTGGCCCTCTTCCTGATTTGGGTCACGTACGGCACGCTCAATTTTCACGACACCGCCAGCGTCGCCGGCGTGCTGGGCCGGATGCGTCTGCTGGGCGAACTGGGGTTCATCGGCGGCGGCGTCGGCTTTGCTATTTGCATTTTGTTGCTGGTGGGAGCGTGTGGCAAAAGCGCCCAATTCCCGCTGCATGTTTGGCTGCCCGACGCCATGGAGGGCCCCACGCCGGTTAGCGCCCTGATTCACGCCGCCACGATGGTCACGGCCGGCGTTTATATGATCGCCCGCTGCATGCCGCTGTTCCTGGCCGCGCCTGACGCCCTTTTAATCGTCAGCATCATCGGCGGCATCACGATGCTTTTGGCCGCTTTGATCGCGCTCACCCAATACGATCTCAAACGTGTCTTGGCCTATTCCACGATCAGCCAACTGGGTTATATGTTTTTGGCGATGGGCGTTGGCACCACCGCCGCCGCCACCGCCGGCGTGTTCCATCTGTTCACGCACGCCTTCTTCAAGGCGTTGCTTTTTCTCGGCGCCGGCAGCGTGATGCACTCCATGGGCCATGTGATCGACATGCGCCGCTTCGGCGGTCTGCGCCGCGTGATGCCGATCACGCATTTCACCTTCGCGATTGGCTGCTTGGCGTTGGCCGGCGTGTTTCCATTCGCCGGCTTTTGGAGCAAGGACGCAATCGTGGCGGCGGTTCACGATAAAGTTCATATCTTGGAGCACCAGGGCGTGGAGCGGCATGGCAACGCGCACGACGCGGCCGATCCTGAACAACAGGCCGCAGGCCGCGCAGCCGCTGATGTGGCTGCCGCCGTTGTTGCTCCCAGTGTCACACCGGTGTTCGGCCTCACGCCGTCCACCTTGGCGCGTGTTTACCAAACTCTTTATGGCGTGGCGATTTTCACGGCGCTCCTCACCGCGTTTTACACCTTCCGCGCGTTCTTCATGACTTTCCATGGACCTCTGCGCACGCCGCATGAGGCGGGGCCGCATCCTCATGAATCGCCTCGCAGCATGACTTGGCCTTTGGTTGGGTTGGCGTTCGGCGCCGCAACGTTCGGCGTGTTGTTCGAAGGCGGCGGTTGGTCGCCCCTGTTTGCCAAGTTCGTGCAGGGTTCGCCTTCGTTCGCCTACGGCTTCGCGGAATACAAGGAATTTCATCCTGACGTCGCGATGGCGAGCACGATTGTCGTGCTCATAGGAATTGCCTTGGCGGCTTACATGTATTTGGGCAACCAGCGCGAAGTCGATTGGATCGCCGGGCTGCTGCAATTCCGTTGGCTCTCCAGCCTGCAAAACCTGGAGTGGATCAACCGGGCGGAGCAGCACCGCTGGCTGGTCGCGACCAAAAAACTAGCCGGCCAACTGGCTCTGGTTTGGCTCTATGGCTTGGCGCGAGGGCTTGTGGTGTTGCTCGCCACCGTGGCCATTGCTCCCTTGATGCTGGTGCATAACCTTTCGCCGTATCAACTTTCCTCGCGAAAGTTTTTCTTCGACGAAATTTACAACGCGGTGATTGTCGCGCCGTTGCGTTTGTTGGCCACCCTCAGTTATTGGGTGGATCGTTATTTGGTCGACGGCTTGGTCGACACCTGCGGCCGCTTCCCCTTTGGCGTGGGCCGTTTTTTTCGAGGACTTCAAATTGGGTTGGTCCAATTTTACGCTCTGGCGATGGCGCTAGGCGCGTTGGTTCTGATCGCTGTACTTTGGCTGGGCGCCGCCGGATAAACCTCGCATGAGTTCGCCTCACCTTTTAATTTTGACGATCCTGCTGCCCGCGCTCGGCGCCGCCGCACTCTGGATTCTAGCGCCACTGGGCGCCGTGGTAGCGCGTCGTGTTGCTCTGGGCGCCGCCTTGGCCACGCTCTTTTTGTCGGCGCTCTTGGTAATGCGTTATCCGCCGGAAGGCGCATTTCATTTCGCCGCCTTCGAGGCGCCCTGGTTGGAAACGAGCAGTCTGAACATAAGCTTTAGCGTGGGGCTCGACGGCTTGAGCATCTGGCTGTTCGCGCTCTCGCCGCTGCTCTTGCTCACGGCGGTGTTGGTCAGTTGGGAGGCCATCCAGGATCGGGCGGCGCTGTTTTTCGCCCTACTGCTGCTGTTGGAAACCGGTTGTTTGGGCGTGTTCGCGGCCCGCGACGTAATCTTGTTTTATGTGTTCTTCGAATTCACGCTCATCCCGCTATTCTTCTTGATCGGCCTCTGGGGCAGTGAAGACCGCCGCCACGCCGCGATGAAGTTTTTCATCTACACTTTGGCCGGCAGCGTGCTGACGTTTCTCGGCCTGTTGGCCATCGTGATTTGGCACGCACAAGCCTCGCCCGACGGCGCCATGACATTTTCCATCGACCAACTCACTGCGGCGGTGAAGTCGGGCGTTTCCATGCCCGCCCAATGGCAGTGCTGGATTTTTCTGGCTCTGTTCGCCGGGTTCGCGATTAAAGTCCCGTTGTTTCCTTTCCACACCTGGCTGCCGTTGGCCCACGTGCAAGCGCCGACCGCCGGCAGCGTTTTTCTGGCCGGCATCTTGTTGAAAATCGGCGGTTACGGATTCCTGCGTTTCAGCATTCCGCTGCTGCCCGACGCCACCGTGATCTTCCTGCCCTGGCTGCTTTGGCTTTCGGTGATTGGCATCGTTTACGGCGCCTTGGTCGCGTTGGCCCAAACCGACATCAAACGGTTGATCGCCTATTCGAGCGCCAGCCACTTGGGTTTTTGCATGCTGGGGCTCTTCAGTTTGACAGCGCTCGGCGTGCAAGGCGGCGCTTTGCAGTTGGTGAATCACGGCCTCTCGACCGGCGGGCTATTTGCCTTGGTGGGCATGTTGTATGAGCGTTACCACACGCGGGAAATTTCCGATTACGGCGGCTTGGCCAAGAAGCTTCCCGTGCTGGCGTTCTTTATGCTGGTGTTTACTTTTTCCGCTATTGGCCTGCCGGGCCTGAACGGATTCGCCGGAGAGTTTATTCTCTTAACCGGCGTGTTTCAGGGCGCCTGGCTCACGGAAACGTCATTCTTCCCGCAATACCTGTTGATTGCCGTGCTGGCGGTTCTGGGCGTTGTGCTCGGCGCCTGGTATATGTTGTGGCTGGTGCAACGTGTCTTTTTCGGTCCGCTTAAGGAGCCGGCTGGTCACGAACACCACGCCGTTGCCGACCTCTCAGTCCGCGAGATATTCGCCCTGGCGCCGTTGGTGGTGTTTGTCGTTTGGATCGGCCTGCAACCGGGGTTTTTCATCAAACGCATGGCGACTTCGCTCACGTCGGCGACCGCCAACGCCGTACAAACGCTCGACCGGGAAGCGACCGCCGCAACGGCATTGCCCGCCGCTACAGCATTACCTGTCGCTGAGGAGGCGCTCACTCGTGCCGACTGATTCACAAACGCTATTGCTCCTATTCCCCGAAATCTCGCTGGTTTGCATGGCCGCCGTCATTTTCGTGGGAGGAACCTTTGGAAATAACCGGCGGGGCTGGTCGTACTATGCCTTGGCGGCTTACGGCGTGGCGGCCTTTGCGCTTTGGCGCAGCGCCGACGCCTGGAGCGGCGGCGCCGCGGCGTACCTGCCCAGCGGTCCTTTCGCCGTCGACATCATGGGCTACTCGTTGCGTTGGCTGGCCTTGGCCACCGGCGTGGTGCTCACGCTGCTGGCGGCCAAGCAAGCGCCGAAACAGTTGGCTTCGGAGTTCCTGGGCGGACTGATGTTGGTCGTCGTGGGCGTGATGTTCGTCTGTTCGGCGAACGAACTCACGATGGTGTTTCTCGGCTTGGAGTTGGTTTCCGTCCCCACGTACATGCTGTTGTTTTTGGGGCGAAACGACCGCGCCACCGCCGAAGCGACGATCAAGTATTTTTTCCTCAGCATTTTGGCGTCGGCCTTTTTGCTGTACGGCATGAGTTTTCTCTATGGCTTGAGCGGTTCGACGTCGCTGCCGGAAATTCGCGCATCGTTGGCGGCCGCGCACGAGATTCCCACCTTGAACGGCGCACAGCAACCGCTCCTGCAAGCCACGCTGGTGCTGCTGTTGGTCGGCCTTGGTTTCAAGATTGCCGCCGCTCCGTTTCATTTTTACGCACCCGACGTTTACCAAGGCGCTACAAACCTGACTGCCGGCTTGTTGGCCACGGCGCCTAAAATCGCCGGTATTGCGGTGTTGATTCGGCTGGTCGTGGCGGCCTTCCCGCCCGACGACTTCGTCTGGCAGTTGTTCATGACGCTGGCCATTTTGAGCATGACCATTGGCAATGTGTGCGCGCTGTGGCAAAACAACATCCGCCGGCTGATGGCGTATTCCTCGATCGCCCATTCGGGCTACATGTTGATCGGCCTGGCGGTGGCGGCCGCGGCAAATTCCCTGTTGGCCGAAGAAACGTCGGTAGCGAACTTGCAAGCGGCGAACCTGCAAGCAGCGGGCATCGCCGCGACGCTGTTTTATCTGACCGTGTACGTGTTTGCCTCCTTGGGCGTGTTCGCCGCCTGTTCGCTGCTGGCGGAGAAAGAACGCGGCTTTGAAAACATCAGCGACCTCTCCGGCTTGGCGAAATCGAAACCGTGGGCCGCCGGCGCGATTGCCGTGTTCATGTTTTCCCTGGCGGGCATCCCGCCGCTGGCCGGCTTTTGGGGCAAGCTTTCGCTCATGACCGAATCGCTCAACGTGGCGCTGCCTTTCAACGGCTCCACCCTCGCGACGGCGTTTTGCGTGTTGGCCGTTGTGGGAATGCTCAACGCCGCGATTGCGGCCGGGTATTACCTACGCGTGATCGCGGTGATGTTCTTCCAGCCCGCAACCGGCCACACGGAGACGGTGGTTCGCATGGAGCCAGTCGGCGGTTGGCTTACCGGGGCGGCGGTCGGCCTTTGCACGGTTGCCGTGTTGGGAATCGGCCTTGCTCCGCAGATGGCGGCCGAACAATCGTCTCGCTCGGAAGACGGAGTGCGCGTCTTTGTCACGACCCACGCAACACAGCCGGCGACGAACGTGGCCACGCTCGAAACACGGCGAACCGCCGACGCGGAAATCACGCAGCAGGCGGCATCCAAGTGAAGCGAACTGCATCGCGCCACTACCATTGCTGATGAACCGTCTACTTTTTTTCCACGGCGAGGCGGCTCAAGTGGTTTCCCTGAATCATATTTCCCTCGCCGCCGATGAGCACCAACGGCGGAGAGTGTTTGTGCTCTTCGCGGTCATCGCGGAGAATGCAGCCAGCCAAACGGCTGTACTTGACGTCGCGTAAAATGAGTTCGGGGCCATCGCAATCGAAAATGTTGGTGCCGAAAATATTGAACCGCCGGCAACGTTCGATGACCACGCCCGCCGCCGCCCCGCGCTCGCCGTTAATCTGGTTGCCACTGAAGACGACGTCCGACGAATCGGCAATCAACACGGCGTCTTGCGAATCGTTGAGTTCCTGGTATTGAGGATTTCGATCCAACACATTGGAGGCGATCGTCAACTGGGTGGAGTTTCGAATGCGAAGCTGGTGCGAAAACCCTTTCCACATGGTGTTGCCGGTAATCGCGACGCCGCGAACGCCGTCCAGATCGATATTCACTTGCACGTCGGAGAGCACATTGTTGGCGATCGTGATATTGCCGAAATTCGCCGGCCCTTTCACGCCCTTGCGAATCCTTTTTCCCCGCCCCAAAATGCGGATATTGGCTGAGTCGGGCGCCTTATGCGTATGCTGAATGGTGCAGCCCACAATGGCCGCTTCGGCCACGGAGCCTTGTGCGCAATCGAACAGAATGTTGGCCGTCGGCGGGCCGTCGGCGCCCATGTTGCCTTCGATATCGCACGTGCCGATATGAATATTTCGCACGCTGCCGCCGCGAACCACCACGCCGCCGCCATCGCAATAGCTCACATGCGTATTGGCCATGTTGAATTGGTGCAGGTTGACGTTGTCTAGAAAAACGCCCACGCCCCGATTATCGTAGATGTGGCATTCCGAGATGACCACATTCCGATTCCGCACCACCAAGTGAATGCCGTGCAAGGCGCGGCGCACCGTGACGCGCGAAATCGTGAGCTGTATCGCGCCGCGAGATTCAATGCCGCAGGCCTCAGGATGCGCGCCCATGATCTCCAGGCCGTCGATCAGCGGCATGCGCTCTTTCAACCAGACTGCATCTTTCAACGTGTGCGGCGCCGCCGTGCCTTCGTGCCCGCCAATAATTCGAATCGCGGGACCGGGTCCCGCCATGAGCAGCCGCACGGTTCCACGCCCTGAAAGGGAAGTCAGACCGACGCGCGTTAGGTCGACGACCAGCGGTTTGGTCAACTTATAAACGCCGCTGGGAAACCGCACCTGCCCGTTGCCTTCGTCCACGGCGCGTTGCAGGGCGGCGGTGTCGTCGGCAACGCCATCGCCCACGGCGCCGAAGTCGCGCACGTTGGCGTTGTTTTTCTTGCCGCCTTGCCCGCGAACCGGGAGCGGCGAGAGAGCCATCAGCAAGAAGGACCCTATCAAAAGCAAAACGCCCGCCGGCGAGGTTGCCAGTTTTGAAGCTGCATGATTCAACATAGGTGTGGCGCCTGCCTGGGTAAAAAGGAAGGTTGGTGGAGAATGGGTTTTAGAACCAGAGCGTGTTCTGCGTTCCAAAAAAGCCCGGCATTTAAGAAATGCCGGGCTTTTGTTTCGGCCTATCAATTATAGTTGCCGAACAACCGCCCCGCTCAATCTTGAACCACGGGGTTGGAGAGCACGCCGATTTCATCGATCTCGATTTTGACGATATCGCCCGGCAGGAGTGTGAAATCGGCGTCGGGAACGACGCCGGTTCCGGTCAGCAGAAAAACGCCATTGGGGAACGAGTTGTCGCGGCTGAGCCAGCCCAGCAATTCCTCGAAGGTTCTGGCCATTTCCCCCAGATTCGTATCGCCGACGAACACCGTTTTTCCTTGGCGAAGAATCGTCAATTCAATACGCACCGATTCCAGCGAAAGGAAGACGTCGGAATCGGCCAGCAACACGCAGGGCCCCAGTCCGCAACAATGGTTGTAAACCTTGGCTTGCGGGAGGTAGAGCGGGTTGTCGCCTTCGATATCGCGGGAGCTCATGTCGTTGCCAATCGTGAAGCCGACCAGCTTCATATACGAATTGACCACGAGCGTCAGTTCCGGTTCGGGAACATTCCATTGGGAGTCGCGGCGAATGCGCAGGGGTTCGCCGGGGCCTGAAACGCGATGCGGCGTGGCCTTGAAAAACAGTTCGGGCCGGTCGGAAACATAAACCCGGTCGTAACAGGAAGCAGCCGCGTCGGATTCCTCCATGCGTGCGACCTTGCTGCGTTTGTAGGTCACGCCGGCGGCCCACACTTCCTGCTGGTCGATGGGCGGCAGCAGTTGGGCGTCGGCTGCGTCGATGGGTTCGGCCTTTTCGTCTCGCAGAAACATCGCCACTTCGTGCGGGTCGTCGGCTTCCAGAATGTCGAACAGACTATTGTATTGGCGGCCCTCCAAATCCAAGGGCACAATCTGCTCGCCTTCCAGCGAACCGAGCAACACCTCTCCACTCGCCGTGCGGCGCCGAACCAATTTCATGGGCTGATACCTCAAGCGGCTGAAAATGTGACATTCGCATTAGATAGGATGCAATTGTGTCAATCCTACCGTGCGGAGTTTAACTCCAGGCCTTCTTCAAAAAGCGGATCCAATTCCCATGCATGATACCTTCGACGTCTTCCGGGCTGTACCCGCGTTTGGCGAGAATATCGGCCAGGGTTTGCAGGTCGGCGATGGTGTGTAAATCGGCTGGGCATTGCTCCCGCCCGAAGCCGCCGTCAAGATCGGAGCCGATACCGCTATGCGAAGCGTTGCCCGCCAATTGGCAAATATGATCGATATGCTCAGCCGCCCACTCGATTTTCACGCCCACTTCTCGAGGACACGTTTTCCCCCGCACCCAGTTCGGCGACATCATCCAGGCGTCGAACGCGGCGCCAATCACGGCCCCGCGTTCGATCAAGGCACGCAGTTGGTCGTCGCTGAATTGGCGTTGCTCAGGCACCAAGGCGCGGCAGTTGTTGTGGCTGGCCCAGACCGGTCCTGAGAAAATATCGAGGGCCTCCCAGAAGGCGTCGTCGGTTAAGTGGGTGGCGTCGAGAATGATGCCCAGGCGGTCCATTTCTTCGAGCAACTCTCGGCCCGCCGGCTCCAAGCCGCCTTCCACACCGGTGCCGGGGGAATAGCGTCCTGGCCCGTAATGCGCGGGGCCAATTGCCCGCAGGCCGTATTCGTACGCCCGTTCAAGATGCGCCATGGTGAGAATGGAATCGGCGCCTTCCAAACTGAGTACGTAACCGATCGGCGGGGCGTCGGCGGCGGATGGGGCGTCGGCGGATGGGGCGTCGGCGGATGGGGCGTCAGAGAGGTGGTTGGCCCAAAGTGCGGCATGACGCTCCAGCGCCTCAGCGTCGGTGATTTGCAACAGTTGGCCTTTTTCCTCCATCGCGCGGTACCAAGCCAGTTGGCCTTGGGTCATCGCCCAGGCGATTTCAGGACTGTTCCAACCGGGCCGCGTGTTGGCGTCGTCGACGTATCGTCCGATTTGGGTGGCTACGCACAGCCCGATTTGGCCGCGACGCATTTCTTCAAACGTGAGCACGCCCCTGCCGCGGTCGAGGTAATCGGTTTTGAACATTTCCCGCCGGCGCACATCGACCAACGAGCGCGTTATATCGCGGTTGTACTCCAGGGCGTTCATCGAAAGATCGAGGTGTGCGTCAAACAGCAACATGAAATTCTCGCTTAATCACGGTAGAAAAATTTACGAACCAAATGCTCCGGCGGCGGCGTTGTTGTCAGCGCGACCACAACGGAAACGACCGCCGAAGCCAATGCCCCGACCATGAACGGATGGAAACCAAACAGTTGCAGCGGCTCAATTTTCCCTCCCGATTCAAAATAGCCCACGGCGTACAACAGCATGTGCGTCAGAAAACCACTCAGCATACCGGCGATAGCGCCTTGCCGATTAAAACGCGGCCAATACAGCGCCAACGAAACTGGCGCCAAGAAGCTGGTCGAGAGCCCGCTGCCGGTGAACACGATAATATCTTGCAGGAACTGCGGAGGACTGACCGCCGCCAGCATGGCGGTCAGGCCGACGACCACCGTCACGACGTAGGTCAGGCGTTTGATCGTCTTTTCCGGTGCGTCGGGGTTGATGTTTCGCTGGTAGACATCGCGCACCAGGGCGGAGGAAATCATGAGCAGGAAGCTGTCCATGGTCGACATCACGGCGGCGAAGGGCGCCGCCACCAACAATCCAGCCAGCCAGGGCATATTCATGGCCATGGTCAGGGCTTTGGCCATTTCGGGCATGATTCGATCGGAATCGGTTTCCCAGCCGGGCAAGAGAACCTTGGCGCACATAAAGATGACCACCAGCGGGAAGTAGATCAGGGTGTAATAAATGGCCACGGTGAAAATGGCGCGGCGCAGGGTGTTGGAATCCTTGAAGGCCATTAAGCGAACCATGTTGCTGGGCTGGCCGGCGCCGGAGAAATTCCACATGAAAAAGAATGAGATTGCGAGGCCCAGGGGCAAGAATCCGTCGGCGCTCGATTTGTCGATGCCGGGGCCTTTCATGTACACGCCCGCTTGGCCATCGCCATCGTAGCCAACTTTTTCCTTCTGTTCCTCCGGTACGACTTTCTGCCGCACCGAAACAACTTGCCCGCCCGATGTGAACTTTGTCGGCCTAGCCGCCGCGATGTGCTTGGGGAAAGTGATTTCTATGGCGGGAATGTGCTGCGGCGCATCTTCTTCCGTCTTCACCTCCGCCGTGTTCTCACCGCTTTCAATTCGGGCTTCCGCCGCTAGGCGAAACACGCGGCGGGCTTCGCCTTCTCCTCCAGAAACCAGCCAACTATTCTTGGCCAGCACCAAGGGTGAAGCAAGCGGTTCGTCGGTTTCGATCAGCAGCGATACCGCCTTCGGCGGCGTCATGCGAGCGATTTCCTTCGTCGCCTTTTCCATGCCGCCCACCAAATAGATTGCCATGGGAAGCATGATCAGAACGCCGGCAACCATCACGACGCCTTGCAAAACATCGGTCCAGACCACCGCGCGAAACCCGCCGTAAGCGGTGTAGACCACCACCGCCGCGGTAAACACCAGCAGGCAGAGGAAGTAGCCGGCGTCGGCGGCGCCGAAAAAAGGCACGCCGGCCAACGCGTGGGAGGTTAACACTTGCGCGTCTTGAAACAGCGGCACGTCGGAGAGCAGCGTTTGCAAAATCGTGCTGCCGCCCTTGAACTGCGCGATCAGGTTGAAGGTCATGAAAAACACGATCAAGACCGTCGCCAAACCGCCGAAGCCGGGGCTGTCGAAACGGTCGCGCAGCACATCGGGAATGGTGATCGCGCCGGTCTTGCGAGCGACTTGGTTAATGCGTTTTCCCAACAGGCCCATCGTAAAAATGGGCACCACCATATAACTGCCGATCCAGAGCGCCACCACCCAGCCGTGCGTGTACACCAACGAAGGAAAACCGATAAAGCTCCCGCCCGAGGAACTGGTGGCGGCGAACGTCAGCGCGAAAGCCCAGACGCCCAACGAGCGGCTTCCCAAGAAGTACTCGCTCATGAAGCTCTTCGATTGCAGCAAACGGTGCGACAACCCCGCCAGCACCATCACCAATACGATGTAAATGGCAAACGTAATGATGGCCGAATTGGAGCCGCCGCCGGCTTGCGCGAATAGCCCCACGGGCGCGAAGAACTCCAATGATAATGATGACATTGTCAAATCATTCATGGCCGGGTTCTCCTTCCGCTTGGGGAGAACCGCCGCCGTCGAGATCGTCGTTTTTCATGTAGTAGAAACAGAACCAAAACGTGAATACGTCGACCGCCAACCAAGGACAAAGCAAACCCCAGAACACCCAACGCGGCAAGCCCCACACGGTGGGCGTGCTCTGAGCCGCCGCGCCGGGCGGTTGCAAGCCATCGACCACATAAAAACCGACCGACCATGTCAGGCAAACAAAAAACACCAGCAAAATCACGACGGCTTCGCGCCGCGCGTGTACAAAGATGGGGTCCAGTTCAGGCGGGCGGTCGTCGACCGAATTGCCGTGAGGCGTTTCGCCGGGTGAAGTCATGATGGCGGCTCCAAAGAGGGGTTCGCGGAAGGCTACTAATGTAAGCCGCCGGCGCTGCTTCCACAACATTCAGACGCCCCGCTCTGAAATTTCTCCGGAAACATTGGGTTCTTCACCCTGCGAGCGCATGTGGGGGTAAGGTCGATCACACATCCAATCCCCCGGAGTATTCGCCGTACGGCAAACAACGCAATTTGGCCCAATTTTGGAACGACTGTTTTTACATTCGGTCTGCTACAGGGTACAATTGTCGTGTAATGCACATCGCTTTCCACATAACTCGCTGGCTGGTTGCTGCCAGCTTGATCGCGAATCTGGGCCTGCTGGGGTTATTCCCGCAAATGACGGCCTGGGTGGAGGGCGGATCGCGCGCTGTTATCGCGGAACAGCGAACGAAGTGCTGTTGCGGAACCGACGACGGGCGTTGTTGCGGATTGGGCTGTTGTGTGTCTCGGCCGGCGCCCGCGAAGGCGCCCTGTCCGTGCCCGCAGCAGAAAGATACCCGCGACGGGCAAAACGGCCCACTGGTCTTGGCGTTCGCCCAAACCCTCTGCGGCGCTGGCGGCGAAACTTCGCGCTCACGTGTTGGGCAACCTCCGAACCGCGTAGACCGCTCGCTGGCCGGCTCTTCTCTTCAGGCCCGCCACGTTCGTCTGGACGTCTGATGCGACAACGGCGCTACCGGTACGCGCCGATTCTTTTCATGTCGTAATCCTCGGCCGCCATGCCTTGGTTTTTCCGTTGCCTGAACGGCGCCTGTATGCGCGGCCGACCAACGTGTCGGCATTCCAGTCGGCGGACTTGCTTTCATTCCTGGCGAGTTCCTATTCAGAGAGGTTCCCATGCGAACATTCACTCCCATTTTGCGCCGCCATTGGGGAAAGGTCGTTGTGATGATCGGTTTTGCGGTGGCGGGCGCGGCTTTTGCCTCGAACGCGTCGCTCCGCGAGTATGGTCGTGACGGCTGGCGCCGGGCATTGCAATGGACCGGTGTTGTTGAAACATCGGTCGACTCCGGCAAGGTTTTTTGGTGTCCCATGCATCCTCAGATCAAGAGCAAAAAAGAGAACTACGTATGCCCTGTTTGCAACATGGCGTTGGTCGAATTGGAAGGCGGGTTGGTTGAGGCGCCGGAGAATTTGACGCTTACCGTCCGGCAGATTCAGCAAGCCGGCGTGTCTACGAAACCTGTCCGGCGGCGTAGCCTTTTCCGTGAAATAGACACCACCGGCCGCATCGAATACGACGAACGGCGATACGCGGGCATTTCGTCTTGGGTCGACGAAAAAAGCCGCATCCATAAGCTGCACGTCAATTTCACCGGCGAGTTTGTAAAAGAAGGTCAATTGTTGGCCGAGATTTATAGTCCTGAACTTATCTCGGCCCAGCATGAATACCTGCTTGCTCTGAAGAGCGAGCGCGGGAAAACGAATCGTAAATCACGAAGTAGGACGACCGGCTATTCCGTTCCCGCCGGGCTGGATCTGGCGCACTCCGCGCGGCAAAAAATGATCTACCAAGGATTGACGCCACAACAGGTGGACGATATAGCCGAGAGCGGCAAGATTTTGGAATACGTTCCGATCTACGCTCCGCTTAGCGGCACCGTCATCAAACGCCATGTTCAGGAAGGGCAGTATGTCGAGGAAGGCGACTGGTTGTTTCACCTGGCCGATTTGTCGTACTTGTGGCTCTTCGCCGATGTGTACGAAGATGAGTTGTCGCTGGTGGAACTGGGCCAACCGGCGGTGCTTTCAGTGCGAAGTTTTCCCGGGCAACCGATTCGAGGAACCGTTTCGTTTATCGATCCCGTGGTGCAGTCGGAGAGTCGCACGATTCGCGTGAGGATCGACGCTCCCAACCCCGACGGGCGGCTCAAGCCGGGCATGTATGTGCGGGTGCAACTGCACAAGAACATTCCGGAGGTGACGGCCGTTCCTGAAAATTCCGTGCTCTGGTCGGGAGAGCGTGCGGTGGTGATCGTCCAGCAGGGCGAAGGCGTGTTTCAACCGCGTGAGGTGAGAATCGGCCAACGCTGGATGTTCTCCAACGGCGGGCACGACGAATCGGGTGGAGCGTTCGGTTTCGGCGGCGACCGTCAGCGGTATCACGAAGTGCTTGCCGGTTTGAAACCGGGCGAGCGCGTCGTGACCTCCGGCGCGTTTCTGTTAAACGCCGAAAGCCAATTCCAAAGTGTCTTGGAGAAAATGCTGCCGCCCGAAAACGCCTCGATCACGTTGGAAGAAGCAATCGGCCGACCGCTGGCAAAGGGAATCAGGGAGCTGCTGGATCGTTACTTCGATCTCAGCGGCGCTCTGGCCGACGACCGACTCGATTTGGCCGCAGCGCGTTTCGACGCGCTTCGCCAAGCCGCCAACGCGCTCGCCGGCAGCGCCGATGCGGCAAACGCCTCGCAGCTTGCCGGTGTCGCCCGACGCGTTGCGAAACATGCCTCGCGATCAAAAGAAAAACCGCTCAAAGAGCCCGCCGATGCCAGAAGCGCTTTCGGACGCATCAGCCGCGCAACGGTGATGCTGTTGTCTGAAAACGGCGGCCAGACCCTGTTCGAAAAAGACGTGTTTTTGTTTCGCTGCGGCATGGCCAACGTCGGCTACGAAAATTGGTTGTGGTGGAGCGACGAGACGCTCAATCCCTACATGGGGCAAAAGATGCCTACCTGCGGCACAAAGCTCGATGTTTTGAAACCCTGATCATTCAAGGAACAGCCCTGAATTTACATGCCGGGCTTTTCTGAACCACAATCGGCAACTTATTTCAGGGCTCTTGCTAACCAGCAATGCACACCTCAGCTTGATAGGATTCCCCCCCCGATGATCGAAAAATTCATCGCCTGGTGTATCGATAACCGATTCCTGGTGCTCGTCATGACCGTGATTCTTTCGGTCGTCTGCGCATGGGGAGTGTACACCATACCGATCGACGCCATTCCCGATCTGTCAGACGTTCAAGTGATCATCTATTCGCCGTGGCAGGGCCGCGACCCCCAAACGATTGAAGACCAAATCACGTACCCGTTGACAACCACCATGCTTTCCGTGCCTGGGGTTTCAGACGTGCGAGGCTACAGTTTCTTCGGCTTCTCGTTTGTGTATGTCATCTTTGAAGACGGAACCGATATGTACTGGGCGCGTAGCCGCGTGCTCGAATATATGAATCAGGTGCAGGGAGAATTACCCGCCGGCGTGAGGCCCCGGCTTGGTCCCGACGCCACCGGCCTGGGCTGGGTTTACATATACACCCTCGAAGATACGGAGAATAAATACGATCTTGGCGAACTACGCGCGTTGCAAGATTGGTACGTCCGATATCAACTGACGGCGGTTCCGGGCGTGGCTGAAGTGGCCAGCCTGGGCGGGGCGATTCGACAATATCAAATCACGTTGGATCCAAAGCGGTTGCTGCTCTACAAGATTCCGCTGGAGCGCGTCATCGCGGCGGTGAAGAACTCCAACAACGACGTCGGCGGGCGCGTGCTGGAGGTGACTGAAACAGAGCACATGATTCGAGGCCGCGGCTACATTCAGAGCGTCGAAGATCTAGAAATTATTGTGCTCTCGGCAACCGCCGAAGGCACGCCGGTTCTACTGCGAGATGTTGGCCAGGTGCAAATCAGTCCTGATATTCGCCGCGGCGTGGCCGAGAAAAATGGCGAAGGCGAAGTGGTGGCCGGCGTGGTCGTGATGCGGTTTGGCGAAAACGCGCTCACGGTCATCAATGCGGTCAAGGAGAAGATCACGCAGATTGAATCGGGCCTGCCGGAGGGCGTCGTGATTCGCTCCGCCTACGACCGCAGCCGATTGATCCATCGTTCGATTAACACGCTCAAACACACGTTGGCCGAGGAATTGGCGATCACGGCGCTGATCATCGTCATATTTCTGTTTCACATTCGCAGCGCCATCGTTGCCGCCATCGTTCTCCCGCTCGGTATTCTCATGGCCTTCCTGGTCATGAAGCTACTGGGAATTAACGCCAACATCATGTCGATTTCCGGAATCGCGGTGGCTATCGGAACAATGGTGGATTCATCGATCGTGGTCGTGGAAAACCTGCACAAACACAAGGAAAAAAGTCCCCACGCCGACCACTGGCAGTTGGTTCGAATGTCTGCCCAAGAAGTAGGGCCGGGCCTGTTCACCGCACTGCTGGTGGTTACGGTCGCTTTTTTGCCGGTGTTTGTCTTGGAGGGGCAGGCTAGTCGTCTGTTCAAACCGCTTGCCGCGACGAAAACATTCGCCATGGCCGCCGCCGCACTGATTGCCATCACCGTGATTCCGATTCTGACCGGCCTATTCGTGCGAGGACGCATCGCCTCCGAACACAAAAACCCGGTCAACCGGTTGGTGATTTGGTTGTACATGCCGTTTATTCGTTTCGCGCTCGGACACAAAATCATCAGCATGTGCGTGGCCTTCAGTTTGCTGGCGCTGACGATCGTACCCTGGATGAAAATCGGCAGCGAGTTCATGCCGCCCTTGCGTGAAGGCGATATTCTCTACATGCCGACGACCGTCCCTGGGTTGTCGATCACGGAGGCGCGACGAACGCTTCAAATTCAAGACCAACTGCTGGCGCAGTTCCCTGAAGTTCGCCTGGTGCTGGGAAAAATCGGTCGCTTTGCCACGCCCACCGATCCCGCGCCGTTGAATATGGTCGAGACCCACATCCCGCTTCGCGAGGAGGAAGATTGGCCCCAGAGATTGATTCGGGAAGGCTATCTAAAACAATTGGGCCGCCGGATGTTAGCCGATTTATCGGCGGCTGGCTTCCTCACCGAAGCCGGTGGAAAACTCGATGCGGCCACAATCGCCGAACAGGCCGAAGGCATGGCCAGGGCGGATATCAACCGTCATACGCGCGTGCAACTCATGCTGTCGCTTCGCGGCCAATTGGCGAAGATGCGAGCGGCGTTGAAAGAACATCGCCAAAGTGCGCTGGAGCGCGGTGAAGCTCCTGGGTCGCGGTTTGGCGAACAAGACCTGGAGGACCAATGGGTCGCCGAGATTTTGCCTCGCACAATGCGCCAAATTCGGCCGACACTGCCACAACGCATCGTGCGGGAAATGACCAAGGACTTGGTCGAAATCGTCGAATCTCAAGGCGGGTTGTTGGCGAATCGGCAAGACAACGCGGTGGCCCTTTTGCGAGAAAAGTGGCGAGGGAGAATTTCCGCCCAAGATATCCCGCTGGTGCGAACCACGTTCACCGAACTGACCAAAGGCGAAATGCAAAAAGAGATCAGAATTCCCGGTATGCCCAACTGGTGGCTGATGCCGATCGAAACCCGGCTGGGCATGCTCACCACCGGCATGCGAGGACTCATAGGACTCAAACTGTATGGAACCGATTTGGAATAGCTGGCCGAAGTCGCCCAACAAATCGAGAATGTGCTGCGCGACGTGCCCGGCACGCTCAGCGTTGTGTCGGAGCGGGCCATGGGCGGGCACTATCTTGATATCAAGGTCGATCGCAAGGAGGCGGCCCGGTATGGGCTCGAAGTGGGCGACATCCAACGGATGATCGAAACCGCGATCGGCGGAATGAATATCGCCACGACCGTTGAAGGCCGTTACCGATTTCCCATTAACGTTCGCTACCCGCGGGAACTGCGCGACGATCCTGAAAAGCTAACGAGAACTCTGATCGCGGCGCCCAACGGATTGCAAATACCGCTAGGACAAGTGGCCGATATCGAGTTCGTCGACGGACCGCCGGTCATCAAGAGCGAATCGGGCATGTTGCTGGTCAACATACCGATGGACATCGAAGCCGGGCTCGATATCGGCACGTATGTCAAACGCTCCCAGGCGGCGCTCGACAAGGCCATTGCCGAAGGCGCGATCCGCCTGCCGGCCGGTTATTACATGCAATGGAGCGGGCAGTATGAGTTCATGGAGCAGGTGCGCGAGCGATTGAAGATCATTATTCCCATTACGCTGGCGATTATTTTTGTCTTGATCTATTTCAACATGAAGAATATCACCGAAACACTGATCACGATGCTCACGCTCCCCTTCGCGCTCATCGGCGGCGTGTGGGGCGTGTATTGGCTGGGCTACAACTGGAGTGTCGCGGTGGCGATCGGCTTTATTGCGCTGGCCGGGTTGGCGGCCGAAACCGGAATCATCATGCACGTTTATCTGGACCTGGCCTACAAAAAAGCGCGGCGCGAAAAGGGGGGCCCGTTATCGGACAAGGAACTCTACGACGCCGTGATCGAAGGGTCGGTGCAGCGTGTGCGGCCGAAACTCATGACCGTTCTGACCGACTTCATCGCCCTGATGCCGATTCTCTGGGCCACGACGCCCGGCGCGGGCCCCATGAAGCGAATTGCCATTCCGGTTATTGGCGGCGTCATTACATCGGCTATCCACACGCTGGTGCTCATTCCGGTTTATTACATGCTCTACAAACGTTGGGAGCAGTGGAGGGAAACGTGGCGCGGCGACAATCCCGAACAAATCCGGGAGCCGGGCGGCGAAACAGAAGCCGTTGAAGCGGAATAGCGCGCAGGTCGTTTTATTGCAACCACTCGACGACGCGGTGGAGCGTGTGCTGCGGACCGATTTTCTCAAGTTCGCCATGTTTGCAACCGATGCTTGTGCATCTACGTATTCCTAGCCGGGCGGCAGCGCGCCCAGTGACCATGCCTATTTTGCCTTTTGGGTCCGGAGAATGGCGTGCTTGAACGACGCAAATTCTGTTTTGTAACTGCTCCAGCGGCAATTATTCCAGGCGCGGCAATTATTCCAGCCACGGCGGCGCTCGCCCTATTGTTGGTCTTCTGCGGCTGTGCCACTGCTCCTCTCGCTGAGACTGACGTCGCGCAAATAACGCCAGACGGCCCCAAGCCTCCGATGTATTCCGTGGAAATCAAGCCGGAAAGCGGTTCGGTCCAAGAATTTGAACGTCCACTCACGGGCGAAGTCTGGCTGCAAGACGTCGTCACCCAGAGCGGCGCGGCGAAGCGTTTTCGCCGAATGGATATTGAAGTTCAGCGGCGTTCGGCCAACGGAGAATGGGCCAAGATGAAAGCGGAAGTCGACCGTCGGACCAAAAAAATAACGATCGAAACCGACTACGCCATCCATCCCGGCGACCGCATCGTGATCGTGCAAGACACCAGCACCGCAATCGACGATGTTCTGGGGCCGTTTCTCGGCGCGCTACGCGGGGGCCGCCGCTAATCGGGGCGAATGCGGAGGAATGCGACTGGCAAGGGGGGGTCGCCAAGCTGCGCAATCTTCCCATGCTTACTGTTGGCCGGCGGCGCGTAGCGTAAAATCCGCCTTCTCGGAACCGATCGGTTTCGCTAGACTCCGCCGACCAGAATGGTTCCAAGTGCGCATACCGCTCGCTTCGCGGCGGCGCGGCATGCGTGGTTGAGAACGGTTTTCACGCCGACCGGGCCACCGCCTGATTCGCGTCAGCCTTCGTTTTATCCCGCCACGGCCCCATGAGCACCACCCCCCGCACGCGCTATACCGCCCTTTGGCTGTTTTTGGTCCTGCTGCCCTGCTCCGGCTGCGGGACAACGAAGGGCCGCACCGCGACCGAACAGCTTTTAACCTCCCACGCGGTTGACACTTCCATCGGCCGGATCCCGTTCGAAGACCTAGCCGGACGCACGGTCTATTTCGACACTCAGTATATTGTCAATGTAAAAGGAATGGGGTTTGTCAATTCCTATTACATCATCAGTTCGTTTCGGGAGAAAATGATTACTTCGGGCTGCCTGCTGCAAGACAAAAAGGAAGACGCCGAAATTGTCGTTGAAGCCCGCATTGGGGCGCTGGCCACGCAATCGCATGAAGTCACGTACGGTATCCCCGCTAGTTCGGGGCTTAGTTCGGCGGCGTCGCTGATGCCCGCCTTCCCGGCGGTGCCGGCCATCCCCGAAATTTCGCTCGCCAAACGCAATAACCAGTTGGCGGCCGCCAAAGTAGGCGTGTTCGCCTACAATCGAAAAACCAAGCAACCTGTTTGGCAGTCGGGTATTTCTCAAGCCACCAGCACATCCAACGAATATTACGTGTTCGGCGCCGGGCCTTTCCAAAGAGGTTCGATCTACAAGGGCACTCAGTTCGCCGGCTCAAAACTCAAACTCCCGCTGCCGACGCGCCACCACGAGCAGATTGCCAACGACGCACCGCCTGAGGAATTCTCTCGAGCGCCGGAAGACGCCGCGCCGAGTCCCGCGGTTCAAAATGCGGGTTTCCAAACGCCGGTTGAACCGCTTCCCGCTTCGCCCGACGCCGCTTCGCCCGACACCGCCCCGGCGGCGAAGCCAACCAGCGAATAGAAGATGGCGACGCAACCAGCGGAATACCGGCGCCGGCACAATATTCCGTGAGCACCGCTCGATAAATAACGGTCGCATTTGTGTAGCCATCGTCGCCAGACGGTGAGTGAGCGGTGAACCATCCCACGCTCTGGCGAGCATGGCGACGACACTAATTTTCCGCGCGACGCTTAGTCGGGGCGAGCGACGATTGCAAAAATCGGCCTTGCTCTTGCGGGCCACAAATCGGTATCTATTACGCTTCGTCTCGAAACTAGGTTTCACACGGTATGACAGGCGCTCCTGCCCGTCTATCCCGACATCGACCGATAAGAACGCCCGTCGTACGGAGTTTTGAGACGACGCTTGGTATGGCGGGTGCAACAACGCGGCGCGGTGATCGTTATCGAACCACAAGAATTTCCAAATATAACGCAGAAAGCCTCCATTATGCGATATTTTCAGCGACTCACGCAGTTCACGTTTTTGGCCGCCGTGGTGGTAGGGAGCGCCCAGACTACCGCAGCTCAAGAGCGACTCCGGCGTTTGCCGCCGACGACCATTACCATCGACGAAGACGCGCTGGCTGCGTTTGTCGACGAACCATGCCGCCATTTCGAAGCCGCAAGAGATCAGTTCCTGGCTCGAAAGTATCATCAAGCGGCCAAGCATTTACGCACCGCCGCGGCGTATTTGCGGTTGGAGTTGACCCGGGCGGACCAGCAAAGTCGCACTGCGTTGGAGGCTTCGATGCGAGAACTTCAAGCCCTGGCTACGGCCACCGAACGCGGCAAGATTGAATCTGTCGAAAAGCTGAAACAGGCTTTCGCCCGCGCACATTTCGCGTTGGCCAGCCACCATTGCGTGCAGACCGCTCATCGCTGCTGTCAGGCGGAAGAGCTTGCTCTCAAAGCCGGAGCGACCCGCGCCGGCCACGATTTACGGGCCGCCGCGATTCATCTCGAACGCGGCTCCCAGTGGGCGGGCAAGGAGTTAGACAAAGAGACGCGGAAAACATTACAGCTATCGCGAGCGGCGGCAAAGGCGCTGCTCGAACGAAACGCTCCCACGCAAAGCAGCCTCCAGCGGTCGATTCACAGCCTACACAAGAAGCTCGAAAGCCTAACCGGCCGAAAAATCTTGCTTGCTCGGCCAATCACACCCGACAGCAACGAAGGCGCACCGTCTATTTTTCGCTAACGAGTCGTCCTGAATTTACCTGGCAAATTAAAAGCCCGGCATTTTGGAAATGCCGGGCTTTTCTGAACTACAACCGGTAACTTATTTCAGGACTATTCGTCGGTTCAGAAGCCCGGTTTTTTCAAAAATCCCGGCTTCTCAAACGGCCATTCGGAAAATAATGATCCCCCGCCTTCCCAGACGCTAGGACGACGTTTTCAGATCGAATAATTGCCAGAAGACACCCTTTTCATACACGCCGCGACGCGCCGTCAGCAAGACGATCTCGGAACGGGTGACGCCGTCCACCCGATAGTTGATGCGGAATCGTTGGGTGATGACCGCAAGTTCGCCAGAGGTAACCTGAATGTTATCGTCGCCAAGATACTCGAACGTTAATTCAGGCGTGGGCGCGGCATGAACATCAAACGGAGAATTGTCAAAGTACTGCTCGTACGACTGCAAGAGTTCTCCGTCTTTTAGGTAGACTTCTTCTATCCCCTCGCTGGTGGAAAGACGAGAATCATACGGCTCGCTCCATTGGTGTGCTTCGTAGTATCGACCCTGGCTGATCAAGTTGAGCCAGGCCGAGGAAAACGCGCGGGCTTCATGATTGAGTTTCGCGTTTCGCAAAACAATATAGCTCGGCGACCACGCCGCGAAGAGCGCGGCCAACACCACGGCCGCCAAGGCAACGCGGCGGCCAGTGAGATCGGGGTTGGCGGATATCTGTCGTAGTGAGACAAAAGCAGCCACGACCGCCGCCGCCGGAACCACCAGAAACAAGGGGGAAATCAAGACCAGGCTCGAACCGACCCCCAACAACAACGCGACCACCGCCAAGGGCGATAACGCCTGGTAATCCGACTGGGTCAATTCCTCTTCCGGACGCTCTAAAAAAACTTGCTGATTTGCCATCGCCTCTTCCAAAGATCAGATTTTCAGGCCCTTGAGGCCTTCGAGTGTTTTACGCCGCTTTTGGTACCGCTGGATAAACTGGTTGTTGGCGTCGAACGGTTTGCCGCTGTTGAGTGAGCCCGTGGAATAAAATTTCATCGCTCTTAACCAAGTAATTCCGGGGCGCGTGTTCATCTGAGCCTGGCTCAAATCGACGCCGCCAAACGCCTTGACGCCCAACGGAGCGGTGTGCAATGTCATTGAAACAAAACTGACCATCACTCCTCCGACCGCCATCGCGATCAGGATTTTTCCCGCCATTTCAATGGGAAAGGCGAAACGCACGCGAAAACGGGAGAGCCGGTCGGTGATCAGCCGCAGAATACTGAAGGTGATCACGAACAGTCCCCAAAGTGCGAGAAAATCCCACATATAGGTGAAACTACGCATCTGCTTGTCTAAAAGATCGGCAACCGGTTCAAAAAAACCGGTGGCCACGATACCCGCCAGGGTCAGGTTGATCAACGTAAGTGCGTTGCCCCAAAAACCTTCGGTCCAGAGCATGGCAACGCAAATTAAGAACACGATTCCCAAAAAAATGGTCAGCCCCATGGGTCTGCCTCTCCTATTCCGATTGTTTTAAGACGCGAGACAACTCGTCGAGCGAAGTCACACCTTTAACCACCAACAGAATGCCCTCTTCCTTGAGACCACGGTTTCCCGCCTTGCGGGCCGCTTTGCGAATTGCCTCGGCCTGCGGTTGTTTGATGAGGGTTTGGCGAATTTGGTCGTCGAGCGCAAGCAACTCAAAAATGGCCGTTTGGCCGAAATAGCCGATTCCCGCACATTTTTTGCAAGGCTCTTCTTTTTCGCGTTTTTCCTTCTCGGTGGCGTCGGGACCCGGCGGCTGCCGTTCTCGATAGAGTTCTTCGACGCGTCCGGCGGGAATCCCCAAGCGTTGCAGCATTTCCGCACTGGGCGTATAGGGCTCCTTGCATTTTTCGCACAACTTCCGCACCAGACGAGAATAGAGCACGCCGGTAATCGCGGGCGCGAATGTGTCGGCGGGCACTTTGTGCTGCTGTATTCTGAACAGCGAATCGGCGGCGTCTTTTCCTCGGATGGTGGTCACCACGAGGCGATTTTTCTCGGTCACTTGCTGGCAAAGTATTTCAAACACTTCCGTATTGGGGACATTAAGAACCACAACGGCGTCGGGCTCCTTGCGAACAATGGTCGTGAGTATGACTTCCGGCTTTTCATTCTTACTAAGGTCAAAATAAGTGATATCAACGTTTTCGACTTCGGACTCCTGCTGTTTGACATCGCCAATGCCCATGAAGTCTCGCAGTAGGCGGTCGGTTGCGCGAAGTGAAACCGTTGCAGTGGTGCTGAGGCCGCCGCCAGGCAACGACGCAATCACAACCATGCCGCTGTCGGCGCCGATTACGGCCCGAAACTGCTCGACCATTTTCTCCCGCATGCCGAGTTCTTCCAGACTCGCAAGCACCTTGGGTTTGGCCTCTAAAACATCCAGCACGACCCGCTCTCCGCTGCGGACTCCTTCGCTGGCAATCTTCAAGATGTATTTTTTGCCCTGGTATTCAACTTTGATTTCGCTTCTCTGTTTGGCCCGCCGTTCCTCGGGATTGAGGCCGGCGAGTTTTTTTAGAACAACCAGAATACCATCGCCAAGCTCTCGTTCGGTGGCGGGCATGTTGTGCCACACGCCATCGATTTGAAAACGCGTGCGAACATCTTGCTTGGTGTAATCCAGCAGGATTTTCGTGGCTCGTTTGCCGACGGCCTCGGCAAACAACTCCTTGGCGGGCACATACGCGGGCAACTGACGCACAAGAATCATGTTGGCTTGATTTTCCTGTTCGTCTTTTCCGCCCGCGGCCTTGAAGACCACCGGCGCGCCTTTTTCGTAATCCTTTTGTTTTTCCGCGTCGACGCCCATTTTGGTGCGCGTCGCCATGAGGTGCCGCAGATGGTCGCGGGTGAGGACCATTTCATCCACCGTGACGTACAGATTCCGAGTGTGAATGTACATCATCAAGGGAACGAAATAACACACCAGGAGCAGCGGGAAGCCGACAAAAAAGATCGGCGTGAACAGGCCGAAAACGAAAAAGCCCAGGAAAAAACTGAGCACGATCGCGGTATTCCATTTGGAATAGTTCAGGCCCACCCACTGGCAATCGCGGCTGGCCCAATCGGTCGTTCGAACCCATACCCAGAACAGAATCAACAGCAGCACCAATTTCCAGATGCTGAAGTTAAACCCCGATCCTCGATCGATCGAATGCGACGCCGCCTCTTGGGCCAACACACATGTTGCAAAAACGCCCTGAAAACACAGGGGCAACGTAAGCCGTGTCAAATTGCGAATCATCTACAGAATCCCGCCTTGTGATACTCCAATGCCCTTGAGCGCCATTTTGAGGGCGTCCAGGTTGGGGGCCACTTCGAAAGCGATTTGACGATCGATCAGTTCGTCGTCTACCAATTGTTTCAAACTCATGGTGAAGTCTTGCATGCCGACTTCCGAACCCATGCGGATTGCGTCAGGCAGTTTGGCGTCATCGTGGTCGATGATCAACTTTTGAATCATCGGCGTGAAGGTCATGATTTCAACCGTGGGCACGCGGCCCACGCCGGGCTTGATCGATTTGAGCAACTTTTGGGAAACAATGCCCTTCATGTTGAAGGCAATCGCGCTGCGAATCGCGTTGTGCATGGCCTGAGGGAACAAATCGAGAATACGGCCAATCGTGGAGGACGACGACGAAGCATGGATCGTGCCGAACACCAAGTGGCCCGTTTCCGCCGCGTGAATGGCGGTCATGAAAGTTTCTTCGTCACGCATTTCGCCCACGAGAATGATATCGGGGTCTTCACGGACGGCGTGCTTCATCGCGACGCTGAAATCGATCACGTCGGTGCCGACTTCACGCTGGTTGATCAGGCACTTATCTTCTTTGTAAACGAATTCAATCGGGTCTTCCAAGGTCAGAATATGTTTGCGGTAATTCTGATTGATCCAATCCAACATGGAGGCGATGGTCGTACTTTTACCCGACCCCGTAACGCCCGCCAGCAAGACCATGCCCTGATCGTATTTGCAAAGTTCTTCCATGACCGGCGGCAGGTTCAAGCCGTTAAAGTCGGGAATCCAGTTGCTGACCCGCCGGGCGACCATGCCCACATGCCCTAGTTGCTGCAATAAATTGACGCGGAATCGCCAGTCAACGCCGTCAACATTGACGACAAAGGCAAAGTCGGCCCCGCCTTCTTCGTCGAATATTTTTCGGTTGCGGTCGTCCATCATGGGGAAAATCAGACGCACCATTTCTTCGTCGTCGATCGGCCCCCGATTCAAATCTCGCAGCGTGCCGTCTACCCGAACAATCGGCGGACGCCCCACCTTCATGTGCAAATCGCTGCCTTCCAGCTTCACCAAGGCGCGGAAAATCTTATCGATTTCCATGTCTTCGCGTTTTTTCAGGAAGCGTTCTGCTCCTGCAATTGGGTCACTCGCCATAATTGCATTACTCCCGCTGTGATGATGCGCCGATTTGATACGTCAGTTCGATCCGCCGGAGGGCGGCCTTTCAAGATGAGAAAGGCCATTATAAACGAAACGGCGGGCTGTGGTAGATTCGTGGCCGGAAACCGCTAAGGCCTTGTCCGTACATAAGTTACCGGTTGTGCCTCGAAAAAGCCCGGCATTTTCAAAATGCCGGGCTTTTAATTCGGCATGTAAATTCAGGATCGGTTCTAAAGACGCACCGGAATGCCCCGCTGGGCCATCAATTGCTTTGTTTCCTTGATCGTATACTCGCCAAAATGGAAAATACTCGCCGCCAAGGCGGCGTCGGCCTTGCCCAGTAAAATGGCGTCGGCCAAATGTTCAGGACGCCCCGCCCCGCCGCTGGCCACCACCGGAATGGAAACCGCTTGGCTCACCGCCGCCGTGATTTCCAAATCGTAGCCGTCCTTGACGCCGTCGCGGTCCATGCAGGTCAAGACGATTTCCCCCGCGCCTAATCGCTCCGTCTCTTGGGCCCAACTCACGGCTTCCAGGTCGGTTGGCTCACGTCCGCCCCGCACATGCACCACCCATTTGCCGTCGATCCGTTTGGGATCGATATTCACTACAATACACTGCCGGCCGAAGCGACGCGCCGCATCGCGAATAAAGGGAGGATTCCGGCAGGCCGCCGAATTGATCGAGACTTTGTCCGCGCCGGCGTTCAAAAGAGCCCGAATGTCGTCGAGCGTGCGTATTCCGCCTCCCACGGTGAGCGGCATGAAAATTTGCTCCGCCGTGCGCCGCACAACATCAATCATAATATCGCGTGCTTCATGGCTGGCCGTGATATCGAGAAAAACCAGTTCATCGGCGCCTTCGCGTTCGTAACGCGCGGCCACGGCAACCGGGTCGCCGGCGTCGCGCAGGTTGACGAAATTTGTTCCCTTCACGACCCGGCCGCGGTCGACATCCAAACACGGTATTACTCGTTTTGCCAGCACCGGCGTTCACCACGCGTTTCGATTTTACTATTGCCAAAGCCCATACTCTAAATCACCCCGCCAGAGGGGTCAACTCACCGCAATGCCAAGTGGGAAATGGTTTCGCGAGCGGTGCTTAGGCCGCTCGCTACGCCGGCGCCCAGCCATAGCTTACGTACTCCACTTCGTAGGTTCCATCGTCAAATAGATCGACCACGTTGTAGCCTTCGTCGGTGTGGAGGAAATCGCCCTTCCACCAGTAGCCGCTCACGGCGCCGCTGTTGACGAAAGCCAGTTCGCCGAACTGGATCGTTTCGGTTTGATGCGTGTGTCCGCTCAAACAGAGTTTGACGTTGGGGTGCATTCGCAGCAGAGCCACCAACTCATAGGCGTCTTGGTGCGACAACATCTTATGCCCCGGCGGATATTTGCGGAGGCGGGGAACGAAGCCCAGCGTGCCAACGGTTAGAATCGGGATGTGCGATACGAGCACGATCGGCGTTTCCACCGGCGTTTTCTGCAACTGGGTTCGCAGCCACTCAAACTGCGCGGCGTCGATTTCAGCCCGATACGCCGTTTCTTCGTCGTAGGTCATGCTGTCGAGCACGATGAATCGCCAGCCGCCCTGGTCGAACGCGTGGTGCGATTTTTTTAGTTCTAGCTGATCCAACGCCAGTTGCTTGCCCCAGCCCGCTTCATCGCCGGTCGTTTTGCTCTTGGCTTTATCCCATCCCCAAACGTCATGGTTTCCCACACAATGCCGCAAGGGCAGCGAACCGTTCTCTTTCCAGGCAGACTTCCATAAACCCCACTGCACTTCCACCGCCGCGCGGTCTACGGCCAATGCATCGTTGATGGCGTCGCCCCCGTTGAGAATAAATTCGGGCGGATTTTCCAAGGCGTGAACATGTCGAATCGCCTGCGCCAAACCTTGCGCCGAAGATCGTCCCGGATGCACATGCACATCGGTCATATGGGCAAACCGCGTTGCCGGCTTGCGCGTGTTGGACGCCTCCGCCGCCGACGTTTCATCGGTGGCGGGAAGCCGCATCGCTCCAGAGAGAACCGCCGCTACGCCGCCAAGGGCCAAGGTTTTTAAGATCTGGCGCCGTTTCATGGTCTCTCCCCGTTTGACACAAACTTACCGGAAGCACGATAGTTTTCGGTTTGCCGCAATAAAGCCAAGTTTGCCGCAATAAAGCCAAGCCATTCGTAACCGGGCGATGTATAACCTACCATGGAATAAGGTGGACTGGCCTATGTTGGCCGGAATTCAACTCCTCTTGACGAACCGCCCGGAACGGCTATCGTATAGTAGTCATGATGATTCACCCGTATCGACAATTCGTCCTCACCGTAGCGGTTATGTTGGCGGTGTTTGGCGGGCAGCATTACCTCTGCCCGTTGCTGTCCGCAGATCATCATGACGATGATTCGGCGATGTTGCGCATCGAAGATTGCGAAAGCGCGGAAGATGAGAACAATAACGATGATGTTCTCGTCCCCACGAGCCCCTCTAATTGGCTCGACGGTCAAACGGTTCATTTTTCGTCGGCGCCGGTATTCTTGCTGCCTGCTTGCACGCATCCGGTTTCTCGCCCTCACAGCGAACGTGGTCCGCCGCTAGGCTGACCCCTCTGACCAACCAGCCGTTGCGCCGGATTTATTGACGTTTGTCGATGCTGGTCCTGCGGCGTTCTTCCCGGCGGCACACGCCATTGACCGGGAAGCGGTCCTCTCTCTTTGTTGGTTGTCCGATCGTTTTTGCACGTTGTTGGGGCGTTGCGTCCCGGCAACTGGCGTAAGAAAGGAGAGCAGCCTGCGTGGTCTCCACAAGTTCAGGCGGCCCGGCATTGGCCGATAGCGGCGCGATGTCGGATCATTTACCGCACATGATTGCACACGCCGGCCATTTGTTGCCGGCGCAAGGCCCGATTGAGGTCTTTGTTCATCACAACACGCTGCATGCCTTTGAGCACCTGCCGTTCGATCAGGCGGTGGTCGCGGCGATGCATGTTCACGGCGCGAAGCCGTATCTGTTGGAATCGCGCTACCGCGAAAAACTTGCCTCTGGGCAAATTCGCGTGTCCGACCTGGAAGCCGTATTGCTTGACGATCTGGGCGATGAGGCCGATCGTTTGGTGGCGAGCTTCGGCACCCGGTACGCCTTGCGGCTGGCCATGCTGCAATATCCGCTGCGGTATGGCGAGCCTGCGGAATTACGCTGGATCATCGCTGAAACCGACGCGCTTTCCAAGCTGCGTGAAGAAGCGCCCGCCGCCCTGCGGCGCTCGGCGGTTGCCGATACCCGCGCCTGGGTGTTGCGCCAAATGCATCATGAAAAGGGCGCCCAATCTGGAAATGGTCAATCTGGAAATAGCCAAACTGGAAATGGGCGGCCGCAAGGCAAGCTGATTGCGGAGCTGTGCGATTTCTTTCGCCAACAAACGGGAAAAGACTCGCTCGAATCGTGGAGCGACGCAACCTGGGAAGCCTTCCTGTTGCATTTCCTCTGGCGGGTTTGCAACGACGGTGTTCGTCTGACCAAGGCGGCCGGCAACGTTGGCGAAAGAAAGATCCGACAACGCGATCGCGCCCTGCAAGCCGGTTCCGACGACCCCGACGATTTGGTGCATGGCGTGCTGATTCCGTTTTGCGCATCCTTTCTTGATCAGGGTTTTGCCGACTGGGAATTGGATAACCGCAACCAGGGAATGTTCCAGGCGTTTCTAGACCTTTACAGCAGCGGCGCCGCGCCGACGCAGTGGTCGAAAGCGTTACGCAAAGAAACGATGCGGCTTTCGTTGCTGGCCGCCACACCCTTGGAATCGATCGCTGAGTCGTTGGAGTTGGCCGGTGTGGCGGAGCAAGATCGTCAGCAGTTTATCACCCAAACCATGCTCGCGCTTCCCGGCTGGGCGGGCATGATCTGGCAGATGGAGTCGAACGCCGACTGGGCGGCGCGCCCGGCGCCCGCGGGAAGTTTGACCCAATACCTAGCCCTGCGGCTGGTGCTCGATCGGCTGGCGTTTGAGTTCGTCAGTGAAACGAATCCCGACCTTGAACCGGCTGCGGAATCCCCGCGCACGAGAGTGTCGACGCCCAACAACGCGCTCGCCGATCAGGCAGACGCCGAAAACAATAACCTCATGGAGCAACGCGCGTTTCAGGTTTTTCAACTGGCGCAGTTTCGCTCTTGGAGTCCACACACGTTGCAGGATCTTTCCCGCGAGCAGTGGGAGGCGGTGGTGCGGGAAATCGAGGCGTTTTCACCGCTGGAGCGGCGTCGTATTTTTCACTTGGCGTTTGAACGCAAGTACCGCAACGAAACGCTTGACGCGGTGGTGCTGCATTCGAAGCGGGTTCGTTCGGCGGCGGTGGTGCGTCCGACGTATCAACTGGCTTGCTGCATTGATGACCGGGAGGAGTCGTTTCGCCGGCATTTGGAGGAGGTCGACCCCGAATGCGAGACCTTCGGCATCGCCGGCTTCTTCGGCG
This sequence comes from Planctomycetota bacterium, assembly GCA_024276655.1. Taxonomy (GTDB): domain Bacteria; phylum Planctomycetota; class Planctomycetia; order Pirellulales; family Pirellulaceae; genus SZUA-33. The sequence goes on along the minus strand of JAJRWU010000244.1, from coordinate 11,327 downwards.
TGGCGATGTATTATCGCGGCGCCGGCGACGCCCACTTCACACCGCTCTGCCCGGTGAATATCAAGCCGCAGCATTTCGTGGTCGAGGAGCCTGTCTATTCGATGACGCACCAAGGCGAACGCCGGGCCAAAGCGCGGCAACACATCGGCCACGCCACGCTCCACGCACACCTGGGAACGCGTTCCTTCATAGGCGGGATTTTGGCCGGTTTCCTCGGCTCGCTGGCGGCGTTTCCCTTGGTCGCCCGCATTTTATTTCCCCGCACAACAGCCAAGCTGCGCAGCGTTGCCGGGCGGATCGTCGAACCGCCTGTTACGCAGCTGCGCATTGAACGGCTGGAAGACGAACCGGGCAGCGAGAACGGCCGGCTGGGTTATTCGGTCGACGAAATGGCGAACCTCGTCGAGGGCGCCCTGCGGGCCATGGGGCTCAACGATTCAGCGCTGTTCTCGCGAATTTTCATCATCTGCGGCCATGGCTCCTCAAGTTTGAACAACCCTCACGCCGCCGCCTACGATTGCGGCGCCTGCGGCGGCGGACGCGGCGGACCCAACGCCCGCGCCTTCGCGCAAATGGCGAACGACCATCGGGTTCGCCGCATTCTCGTAACGCGAGGGCTGAACATTCCCGACGACACCATTTTCGTCAGCGGGTACCACAACACCTGCGACGACAGCATGACCTGGTACGACCTCGACCGCCTGCCGATCTTGCACCGCGAATGTTTTGAGCAAGCCCAGGCGGCCATCGAAATTGCCAGAAGACGCAGCGCCCACGAACGCTGCCGCCGATTTATGTCGGCCGAGCTTTCGCTTTCCATCGACGACGCGCTCAAACATGTTGAAGGCCGCACCGAAGACCTTTCCCAACCACGTTCCGAGTGCGGCCACGCCACCAACGCGTTGTGCTTTGTTGGCCGGCGGCAGTGGAGCCGGGGCCTGTTCCTTGATCGGCGAGCATTTCTGACGTCGTACGATCCCCAACAAGACGACGACCAGGGTTCGATTCTCGAACGCATCATGCAAGCCGTCATTCCGGTTTGTGCCGGAATCAATCTGGAATATTATTGTTCCTACGTGGATCCTGTCGTCTATGGCTGTGGAACCAACCTCCCGCACAACATCGCTTCGCTGCTGGGAGTGATGGACGGCGCCTCCAGCGATTTGCGAACCGGGCTGCCTTGGCAAATGGTCGAAATTCACGAACCGGTGCGGCTGCTGTTTGTCGTCGAAACGTCGCCCAGCATTATGCGCCGCATCATTCGCGACAACGAGGCGATCTCTCGGCTGGTCGAGGGCGATTGGGTGCAGTTGACCGTGCTCGACGCCCAGACGTCCAAGATCCAGCTTTACAAAGCAGGCGAATTCATCCCCTACGAACCGGAGTCGGACGAGCTTCCCGTGGCTAGTTCTTCGATCGACTGGTATCACAATCAACGCGAACATCTTGGCTTTGCCACGATCGGCGTGAAGGGAGTCGGATCGTGAACCTAGACCTCATCTTCCAGGTGTTGGGCGTGTGTGTTGTCGCCAGCCCTTCGCTGTTGTTGGCTATTATCGGGCTGATGGCGTTGGGCGGCCGGCCGCTGGGGGAGCGACTCTTGACCCGTCTGACCGCCGCCGCCGTGGTGTTCGGCATGGCGGCGGCGTTCGCTATTCTCGTGCTGATGTTGGCGACGGGCGTTCGGCATGTGGCGATCGATCTCGGCGATTGGGTCTCGATTCCGCAACAGCATTTCCATTTCCATTGGAAGTTCATGTTCGACCGTTTGTCGGTCCCGTTCACGATTCTCTCCTTCGCACTTTGTGGAACGGTGGGCGCGTTTGCCAGCCGCTATTTGCATCGGGAGCCGGGCTTCCATCGGTTCTTCGTTTCGTACGCCCTTTTTCTGCTCGGCATGGTGATATCCTCCCTGGCGGGAACGATCGAAACACTGTTTCTCGGTTGGGAGTTTGTCGGGCTGTCGTCGGCGCTGCTGGTGGCCTTCTTTCACGAACGGCCCAGTCCTGTTCGCAACGGCTTGCGAGTTTGGTGCGTGTACCGCATTGCCGACGCGGCGTTTTTGGTCGCGGCGCTGGCGCTGCATCACCTCACCGGCGGCGGTGATTTTGACGGCTTGATCGGCGCCGGCGCTTGGCCCGAAGGGCATGCCTCGATCTCGCCTTCTCACGCCTTGTTCGTCGGCGCCCTGCTGCTGATCGCCGCCGCCGGCAAGTCGGGGCTGCTGCCGTTTTCAGGCTGGCTGCCCAGGGCGATGGAAGGCCCCACGCCTTCCAGCGCTGTTTTCTATGGTGCGTTGTCGGTGCATCTGGGCGCGTATCTGCTGTTGCGAGTCAGCCCGATGCTGGAGTTGTCGCCGCTGTTGTGCGCCGCGGTGGTGGTGCTCGGCATCTCGTCGGCAATTTTCGGCGCCTTGACCGAACGCGTGCAAACCGATGTCAAAAGTGCTCTGGCGTTCGCCTCCTTGACGCAAGTCGGCATTATTGTCGCGGAGATCGGTTTCGGTCTCCGATACATTCCGCTGATCCATATCATCGGGCACGCCTGTTTAAGAACGCTGCAAATTCTTCGCTCCCCCTCGCTGCTCTACGACTACCAGCAAATTGAAAACGCCATTGGTTCGCACCTGCCGCACGAAGCCTCCATTTGGCGCCGCATTGTGCCGCCCTCCGTCAGAGCCTGGACCTATCGCTTCGCCTACGAACGCGGTTACCTCGACGCCATACTCGACGACTTCATCGTTCGGCCGCTGCTGGGTGTTTTTCGTTGGTGCGATCGGATGGAGCGCCGTTGGACCAGTTTCCTCAGCGGCTCGGAAGCCGCCGACGCGGAAAGGAATCGGCCGGCGGAATCTCCGCTGGGCTGGAATGGGCCGCAGGGCGTCGAATCGCCAGACCAGGAAACTGGCGCCCTGGAAACTGGTTCTCCTGATCAAGAGTCTCATGAAACAGGCGTCCCGAAACCAGGGGCGTCGCCCCGCGGCGGCTTCAGCGCCTCCGAAGACGCCGCACAAGTGGAGGACCGCTCCTAATGCCACATTTGCATCTGCCCTGGCTAGAACTTTCCGTATTGATTCCATTATTGGGCGCGGTCTACCTGGGGCTGCTGAAAAGCCGGGAGGCGGCGTATCGGCATTGCATCGTGTTGTGTGGGCTCACGTTGTTCTGCGCGGTTGGGGAATGGATCGACTTCGGCGTTCTCCATGCCTTTGAAGCGTACGACCAATGGGATCTGTTCGGAGTCGTTTTGCACCAGCATTTGTTCGTGGTCGACGAACTCAGCGCGCCGTTGCTGCCGTTGGCCGCTCTGCTCTACCTGATGACGGTCATGTCGACCTTGCGAACCAAATTGAATCGATTTTCCTTCGCTTGGGCGCTCTTCTCCGAAGCGATCTTGCTCGCGACACTCAGTTGCCGGGAGCCCTCGGTTATCATCGCGTTAATGGCCGTGGCCACCGTGCCGCCCTGGATCGAAATGCGTTCGCGCGGCCATTCCACGCGAGTGTACTCCTGGCACATGGGGCTCTTCGTGCTGTTGCTCACAGGCGGCTGGTTGCTCTCGCCCGCCGCGGCGCCGGGGCCTGGTGAAGCCGTCGCGATCACGACGCTATTGGCCGGCGCCATGCTGACCGCCGCGGCGCTGCTGCGCAGCGGAATCGTGCCGGTTCATTGTTGGATGACCGACCTCTTTGAAAAAGCAACCTTCGGCACCGCGCTGCTTTATGTGGCGCCAATGACCGGTGCGTATGTCGTGATGAGAATCGTGCTGCCGATCGCGCCTTCCTGGGCGCTGCATAGCATTGCCATTGTGTCGTTGATCACGGCGGTCTATGCGGCGGGAATGGCTCTCGTCCAGACCGACGCCCGACGCTTCTATTGTTACCTCTTTCTGAGCCACTCCTCCTTGGTGCTCGTCGGCCTGGAATTAGTCACTCCGATCGGACTCACCGGCGCGCTTTGCGTGTGGTTGTCGGTGGGGCTATCGCTGGGCGGGTTCGGTTTGTCGTTGCGATGCGTCGAAGCGCGGATGGGAAAAATATCGCTCAAACGCTTTCTTGGTCTGTACGATCACTCGCCGACATTGGCCGTGTTATTCCTGATAACGGGCTTGGCTTCGATCGGTTTTCCAGGCACGATCGGCTTCATTGGCGCGGAATTGTTGGTCGAAGGCGCGGTGGGGGTCTATCCGTTGGTCGGCTTTGCGGTCGTGCTGGCCGCCGCCCTGAACGGCATCGCCGTGATGTGGGTCTATTTCCGCATCTTTACCGGGGCGGTCCATACCGCGCCGCTTTCTTTGTCGGTGCGGCCGGTGGAGCGTATTGCGGTGCTGATTCTGGCCGCATTGATTATCGGCGGCGGCTTGGTTCCGCAACCGGGCGTCGCTTCGCGCTACCACGCGGCGGTTGAACTCATGCGCCGCCGCGGCGACGCCCCGACGGAGGCGAGTGTTGAACACGCCGCGGTTTCGTGGTTTCCGCAACGACCGACCATCGCTCTGGAAACGGCCCCTGAACAAACGCGCCCCTGAAATTGGCGTCTACGAAAATACATCCTCTTAAATACAAAAATGTGCGGAGAGATCAGTAATGCCGAACGATAGTGCAACACCGAAAGACAAGCAGTCCGATGAAATCCCCAAGGGAGATATGTCGGGCTTCGTGACCTACCTGAAACAAGATTTGCTTTCAGGGTTTCTGGTATTTCTGATCGCGTTGCCGCTCTGTTTGGGCATTTCGCTGGCGTGTGGTTATCCGCCAATCGCGGGTATTTTCACGGCCATCATCGGCGCTATTTTGACGACCTTCATCAGCAATAGCGAACTCACGATCAAGGGGCCGGCGGCCGGGCTGATTGTGATCGCGATCGGCTGCATCGAAGATTTTGGCGGCAACGGCATGGACGGCGGCTGGGACGCCGCCGACATTGCCGCATATCAGGCGGCGTTGGCGGTGGGCGTGGCCGCGGCGGTGCTGCAAATTCTCTTCGGTCTGTTCCGAGCCGGCATTTTAGGTGAGTTTTTTCCGCTCTCGGCCGTGCACGGCATGTTGGCCGCGATCGGCGTGATTATCATCATCAAGCAGTTCCCCGTTGCGCTGGGTGTTTCCGCCAAGGGCGAGCCGCTGGAAATGCTCCAGGAATTTCCGAAATACGTCGCGGAAGCCAACCCGGCCATTGCCGCGATTGGCGTGGTCAGTTTACTGATCATGTTTCTCTGGCCGTTGGTGGGGAAGCGATTCGCGTTTTTGAAGGTTATCCCTTCGCCGATGGTCGTGCTGCTGGTCGCCGTGCCGATGGGCATGGGGTTCGACCTGCTGCACGAGCATTCTTATGTGATGCAGGGCCATAAGTATCAAATCGGCGATCAATTCCTGGTCGACATGCCTGACCACGTTTTCGGCATGTTCGACAGAATCACCTTCCCCGAGTTTTCCGCGCTGCGGGAAATGAAAGCCTGGAAATGGGTGATGATGTTCTTCATTATCGGCACGCTCGAATCGGTGCTCAGCGCCAAGGCGGTCGATCTGCTCGACCCCTGGAAACGAAAAACCAACATGGACCGCGACGTGCTGGCGGTCGGCATCGCGAACTTGGCGGCGGCTTTCGTGGGCGGTTTGCCGATGATCTCCGAAATCGTGCGCAGTAGGGCCAATATCGACAACGGCGCCCGCACCCGTTTTGCCGATCTGTGGCATGGCTTCTTTCTGTTGTTGTGCGTGGCCTTGATTCCCACCGTTCTGCATAAAATCCCCCTGGCGGCATTGGCCGCCATGCTGGTGTTCACCGGTTACCGGCTGGCGCACCCCAAGGAATTCCTGCACGTTTTTCGCGTCGGCAAGGAACAACTGGCGATTTTTGTCACGACGCTGGTGGTCGTTCTCGCGACCGATCTGTTGGTTGGCGTGGCGGCCGGCATCATCTTGAAAATGATCATTCATATGGTCAACGGCGTTTCGCTGAAATCGCTCTTCAAGCCGTACCTCGAAGTGCAAGAACTAGACGCCAAAACCAGCCTTATTCTGGCGCACGAATCCGCCGTGTTTAGTAATTGGATTCCCTTCCGGAAACAGATCGAACAAGTCGGCTTGGTGCAGCATCGCAACCTGATTGTTGATCTGTCAGACACCAACCTGGTCGACCACAGCGTGATCGAAAAACTTGAGGAAATGGAGCGCGACTTTGAACGAGAAGGGCTGACGTTTGAAGTGCGCGGCCTCGAAACGCTGCAACCGTTTTCGCTCGACGCCCACGCCGCAAGAAAACGGGGTTTGGCGTCGGTTCGCCGGATCACGATCGTGGCGGCCGAAACATTGGAACGCCGACTCGAAGAAGCGTTCGTCCAATGCGGCGCCACCGGGTTTACGGTGCAGCCCTGTTCGGGAGCAGGGCGGCGGCAACTAGAAAATGGTCAAACGGAATTGAGCGACGTCGTGCGAATTGAAGTCGTGGCCACGCCGGAGGTCTGCGAAGCGATCGTGCTCTTCCTCCGCAACGACATCCTGCCGGAACATCATGTCACGGCGTGCGTGGAAACCGTGTCGGTCGTGCGAGTCGACCACTTCGGAAAAACCGAAAATGTTAATGTGCACCATTGACAGCCATGCGAAGTAGTTCAGAAAATCCCGGCATTTTCAAAATGCCGGGATTTTAATTCGGCAGGTAAATTCAGGACTGTTCCGAAGCCGTGAGGCGGCTTCTATACTTCACACGGCTCGTAATGGCTCGTTTAACGGCAAGCCGAAGGCGACTGCGTTTTTCTGTCTTACTCGAACGCGTGGACGCAAAACGCAGTCGGCTTGCCGTTAAACGAAGAATGCGACATTTTCAACCGTGAGCGGTATAGAATGGAAGTTCGTCGCGCCGGCGCCAAACCCGTGAATGGTTTCGGATTTCCACCTGCTGAACACCCGTCGAGAAACATCATGATAGCCCTTCGTTCTTTCGCGATCTTTTGCACGCTGTGGGGACTGCTCCCGTTTGTCGGCCAAGCGACGGCCGCCGAACAAAAGTACAACGTGCTGTTCATCATTTCCGATGACCTCACCCCGACGGCGCTTTCCTGCTACGGAAACACCGTCTGCCAGACGCCGAATATCGACCGCATCGCGCAGCGCGGCGTCCGATTCACGCGCGCTTATTGCCAAGGAACCTATTGCGGCCCTTCCCGGGCTTCGTTCCTTTCGGGCTATTACCCTCACGCCACCGGCGTGTTGGGGTATGTCAGCCCACGGCCCGCCATTGGCGAGCGGGCCACGTGGCCGCAGCATTTCAAGAATGCGGGTTACTACACTGCGCGCGTCAGCAAGATTTATCACATGGGCGTGCCGGGCGGCATTGAGGCCGGCTCCGATGGCGCCGACGACCCCATCTCTTGGACCGAACGCTTCAATAGCCCTGGTCCCGAATGGAAAGCCCCCGGTCTGGGCGAAACGCTGGAGCGGAACCCCGATGGCAAACGGCCGGTGGTCGGCGGGAATACGTTTGTGGTGGTGCAAGCCGATGGCGATGATCTTGTCCATTCCGATGGCAAAACCGCCGCCAAGGCGTGTGCGTTGATCGAACAACACAAAAACGAAACGTTCTTTCTGGGCGTCGGTTTCGTGCGGCCGCACGTGCCTTTTGTCTCGCCCCGGCCCTACCACGCGCCGTATCCTTTTGCGCGTTCGGTGCTGCCCGCAAAAATTCCCGGTGATTGGGACGACATCCCCAAGGCCGGCATCAATTACAAAACCAGTAAAAACATGTAGATGAACTTGGTGCGGCAGAAAAAAGCCATGGCCGGCTATTACGCCGCGGTGGCTTTCATGGACGCCCAAGTCGGGAAGGTGATGGCGGCGCTTAAAAAAGCGGGGCTGGAGGAAAAGACGATCGTGATTTTCACCAGCGATCACGGCTACCACTTGGGCGAACACGATTTTTGGGCCAAGGTCAGCCTCCGCGACGAATCGGCGGGCGTGCCGCTGATCATCAGCGTGCCTGGAAAAAAACCGGCGGTCTGCCATTCATTCACCGAACTGCTCGACCTCTACCCCACGGTCGCCAAACTCTGTGGACTTGCCGTTCCGGCGCGTCTGCAAGGCAAGGACATTTCCCCCATGCTCGACAACCCCGCGTACGAAGTGCGCGAGGCCGCCTTTAGCGTGGCGCCCATGCGCAAGGGATTCTTGCTCCGCGACGACCAATGGGCTTTCATCCAATACAAGGAAGACGCCTCCGGCGGCATCGAACTGTTCGACATGCACCAAGACCCGAAGCAATACACGAACCTAGCGAACAACCCCAAATACAAGCCGGTGGTCGACCGCTTCCGCCTCAAAATGGCGGAAAAACTCACCGCCATTCGCACCAACGATTTAGGCCGGAATTGAATCGGGCTACTTGTAATTTCTCTCGGGAGCAATATCGCGGGAGCGTAATGTGCGAATTTTTTTCCTGCTGAAGACGAGCGTCGTCATCATGAGGCCGACCGTAATACCGCCGGTCACGAAGAGCCAGAAGACCCACTTCGCGCGGTGTTCGAATCCATGATCGATATTCATGCCGAAGATCGACGAAAACGCCATAATCGGAAAAAACACCGCCGCGATTAAATTCAGGCGACGGCTGGCCAACGCCTGCGATTCCGCCTGTTTGGTCATGGTGTATTCGAGGCCGTAGGTTGCATCGTCCTTCAAAAGCTCCGACGTGCGCTCCACGCTGGCGGCCACGTTTCGGCAGACCAGCAAGCCGCGGTCGTCGGGACACAACTCAAGGGCGCGGGAAATCGCGGCGGACATATTCTTCGCCGCCCGATAAACAGGCGCCACTTCACTGCGAATGCGAAAGTAGTCGTCGGCCGAGGTCGCCCGATTCTCCATGGCTTCAATCTCTTGAACGCGACGCCTGAACTCCGTCACATGTTTGCGCAGGGCGTCGATTCCAGAACCCAGTTCATCCGACTCCCATTTGCCGTCGGGGTTGCGCCAGAACATTCTTAATTCGCGCCTGCCGGATTGCGCCGCCGGCAATCTGTGCAAGATGAGCAGGAGGTGGCCCTCCGCCTCCAGAGCCCGTTGCGACCCTGGAACTTCGGAAACACTGCCGCGAATCGACTTCGGAACCTGCCAGCGAGAGGGAACGACGATTTTCCGGTCCATAACCCGCACCTTGAATCATTCCACGTGATACACCGAAACAACATCCTTGATACGCACGCCGATGGGCGGCGACGTCGGCGAGGTCGGCCAAAAACAAGGTTTTGAACGACGATCCATTCTATCATGTTTTCATGCGCTCCGAGGTTGCGCCGGCGGCGGTTTACGAACGTGCAAAACCGTCTTCTTCGATTACCCCCGACAGAAACGCCAGATTAATTTCCCCGCCGTTTTTCATTCGCGAGTGGGCGCCGTTAGCTACAGTGAGAAATTACGTAAGTGATGTGAAGGTCATGAGTTACGCCTCCGAGGATACTCGCGGCCGAAAGGCCGAACCGCTCACGCCCATTACGACACGGGGTGCTAATCCTGGTCTGCTGGCGCTCGTACCGCTGGACAAGTCGGCCATGGCGCCCGTAACCTTTTTAGAAGATACGTCTTAGGCCCGTTGAACGACTTTGTACGTTTGGGAATAGAGTGCGTTTGGGAATTCAGAGAGCATGATCCGTACGTTGTTAAAATCGAAGATCCACCGGGCTACGGTCACCGAGGCCGATTTGCATTATGAGGGGAGTGTCACGATCGACGCAACCCTCATGGCGGCGGCTGATATTGTTGAGTTTGAGCAGGTCGAAATCTATAACGTGACCAACGGTTCGCGTCTGAACACCTATGCGATTTCCGGCGTTTCAGAAAGCGGCGTGATCTGCATCAACGGCGCCGCGGCGCACCTCATGCACAAGGGTGATGTGGTCATCATCGCGAGCTATGCCCAATACCATAAAGAAGAGATTTCCCAGCATGAGCCTCGCCTGATTATGGTGGACGCGAAAAATCGGCCGCGTGGCCGCGTCGAACATTCCGACGTCTAAAGACTGTGCGATTTTTTATTGTCGCTTTTCGCTGAGCGAAAGGCGATGCTCCTTGTTCGTTCGACGGCGTGCTGAAGCCGTCGGCGCGTGACGAAACCCTGCGAAAACACCATGCCTCGAAAATCCTCGAAGAAAACAAAACCGACGCGGAAAACTCCCGCCGAGAAGTCGTCTGACGAGCGATTGCAAAAATTGCTGGCGGCGGCGGGTTTGGGCAGCCGCCGCGAGTGTGAGGAACTGATTGTTCAGGGACGCGTTGAGGTCGACCGCAAGGTGGTCAATGAACTGGGCGCCAAGGCCGACCCTCAAACGCAAGAGATCCGCCTCGATGGCCAGGTTTTGCGGCTGGAGCCCAAGGTCTATTACTTGGTCAACAAACCACCGGGCGTGGTTTCCACCAATAGCGATCCTTCAGGGCGGGCGCGAGTGGTCGACCTCGCGCCCGACAAGCAACGTCTGTTTACGGTGGGGCGTCTGGACCGCTCCAGCGCCGGTTTGATTCTGCTCACCAACGACGGCGAATTGGCCAACCGGATCGCGCACCCTCGGTATGGAATTGAAAAAGTTTATCATGTGGAGGTCGTGGGGAGGCCGGCCCGCGAAGACCTGAAGAAGTTGCGCGACGGCATTCACCTTGCCGAGGCGTTTGTGCGGGTCGAGCATTTGCGAGTGAAGCGGCGACTGAAAAACAGCACCTTGCTGGAAATCATTCTGAGCGAGGGAAGGAACCGCGAAATCCGCCGCATGCTGGCCCGTTTGGGGCATAAAGTGATCAAGCTGACGCGCGTCGCGATCGGCCCTTTGCGTCTCGGAGACATGCCGCCCGGCGCCTTCCGTGAATTGGAAGGCCGCGAGGTTCGGCAGCTGAAATCGTTGCTGCGCGGCGGTTCAACTCTGTCGCGCGAATCGAGCAATCGCCAAAGAAAAACACGCGCGGCGCAAACACGCGCCACGCACGGCCGCGCCACGCAGGGGCGTTCGGCGCAAACCCGTCCTTCGCAGGGCCGTCCTTCGCAGGGCCGTGTCCAACAAGGAAAACCGCCGCAGGAGAAAACGTCGCGGCTGCCAAAGACGGGCGTCCGGCAGGCGACCGTCTTGGCCTACGATGATGAACCGGCAACGCCGCGTCCCGGCAAAAAGAAACGCGTGCGTCGGGAGCGACAAAAACATCGCTACCGCGCCGCCGGCAACGACGATTTGTCGGTCGAGTCTGGCGAAGCCAAAACAACGAAGCGGGCGGCGAAAGGCAAACGCAGCTCGACCAAGAAACGCACGGCCGAGGGCAAACGGTCAGGCGAGGGCGCCGGCAGAACAAAAAAGAAGGC
>JAJRWU010000016.1 GCA_024276655.1 Planctomycetota bacterium | reverse complement strand
GCCCATGGTAATCTCCTTACAATTCCCTTGCCAAAAAACCTAAACTTCCCAAACACCGCCCCATCCTACATCCAACCACCAAAATCACCCACCCAAATTTCAAATCGCTACAAACCCGCCGGAGCCGGTTCCTGCACCCGCTCCAACGCCGAACGCTCTTTACACATTTCGTCAAATCGCACAGAATTCACCTGCTGGCGAAACGTCGAAAATAATTCGCCGGCCCTTTGTAGGGTGCGGTATTTCGCCGGCCCCCTACTGCGTGTAGATTACAGATTCAATTCGATGGTAATTCGGAGCGGCCGCTCGGTGGAGCGGTCGTTCGTTTTTTGATAGCCACGTTTTTTGACAGATGCGTTTTTTTTTGACAACGGCTGGAGTAACGACATGGTTGATCGAGTCCCCATAACGCGTGAAGGGTACGACAAACGAAAGGCCGAGTTGAAGCAAATGGAAGATGTCGAAATGCCGATCATCTCCCAGAAAATTGCCGACGCTCGCGCCGAAGGCGACCTCAAGGAAAACGCCGAGTACCATGCCGCGCGCGAGAATCAGGGCATGTTACAAGCCAAGATCAACCTCCTGAAAGATAAACTGGCCCGAGCCAGTATTGTCGACGCCTCGAAATTACCCAAAGACGAGGTCGCCTTCGGCTGCACGGTTCGCGTGCTGGATCTTGACCTCGACGATGAAGAAGAAATCACGCTGGTCGGCGATGGCGACGAAGACTACGACCAAGGCCGTTATCTGATCACGAGCCCGATCGGCCAAGGATTGCTGGGAAAAAAAGTAGGCGACAAAGTCGAGATTCCCGTCCCCAAGGGGAGCATCAACTTCGAAGTCCTGGAAATCCGCTCGGAAGGATAAGAATCAGGCTGGAATATCTGCGACCATTGCTAGCAATGCAGTACGCTCCCGCATGCCGCGGCGGGTTTATCTGGCGTCAGGCGGAGTGGAGAACCGATGTACCTCTTGAAGTGTACGTGCGTACATGTACAATCGGCTGTCTGTGAGGGGCGACTTTGCGCCTCATGGGCTAACCTCCTCCAAGCAATGATTACGGCATGTCTGGCGACGAAACCTACCGACGTCTTCAACGGAAGCTGGCTCGCATTTCCAAGCCTGGCGTTCCGCGAAGCGGCGCCGCCGCCGAGGGCGTGCTTCGCACCGGCGTTGCCTCGCTCGACCGGTTTTTCGCCGCCTGTGGCATCCAGCGTGGTTCGCTGGTGGAATGGGTTGCGGGCGAAGGAAGCGGCGTTCGCGTTTTGACGTTGGCCATCGCCTCCAGGTTGCAACACGCCGGTGCGTTGGCGGTCATCGACCAGCGCGGTGAATTCTATCCTCCCGCCGCCAAAAGCGCCGGAGTGAATCTCGACCAAGTGATCGTAGTGCGACCTGAAGTGGGCCGAAATGTTCTTTGGGCTCTCGAACAGTCGTTGCGTTGCACGGGCGTCGCGGCAACGTGGTGCTGCATGCGAGAAATCGACGCCCGCTCTTTTCGACGCCTGAAACTCGCCACGGAAAGCGGAGGCGGCGTGGGGTTTTTGGTCCGGCCATTGCAAGCAAGGCAAGGCGTCTCTTGGGCGGATGTGCGTCTGTTGGTTCGCCCGGCGGCTTTGCCGAATCCAGGACCACTCCAGCGGCGTGTTCATGTGGAAGTGCTTTATCGGCGTGGCGGGCGAAGCAACGAGTCGGTGGAGGTTGACATCTATGACGACCAGAGTGTTATGCGTTTGGCTGCCCCAATGGGCGATACAACACGCCATGGGCGAGCGTCCTGAGCTTAAACAACGGAGTGTTGTTTTGGTGAGGGAAGCTTCCCGGGGCGAGATGATCGTTGCTTGTTCCGACCGTGCGGCGGCAAAGGGCGTTGTTGCGGGAATGACGCTCGCCGAGGCGCGGGCGTTGTGGAAAGAGTCGCGAGGTCATTCTCTCGTTGTGCTACGCGAAAACCGCCAATCGGCTCGCACGGCGTTAATCCGTCTCGCCAGGACGTGCCAGTCATGCAGTCCTTGCGTGGGCGTTGAAGAGGCGGACGCGCCGGAATCGCTGCTGCTGGATATTTCGAGTTGCGCCCATTTATTCGGCGGCGAGGAGCCGTTGCTGCAACAGGTGCAAGAGACGCTGCAAGGATTCACGCTGCGGTTGGGCGTGGCCGACGCCATCGGCGCCGCTTGGGCGCTCGCTCATTATGGACGGCGGAACGTCGCCGTGGCGCCGCCCGAAAAACACCTTGCCGCGTTGCGGGCTTTCCCCGTAGACGCTTTGCGAATTGCTCCTAAAACTGCCGCCTTGCTCCATCGGCTGGGAATTGACCGCATCGCAGATTTGCAGAAGTTGCCGCGTCAGAGCATCCCCTCTCGCTTCGGTGAAGAACTTTTGCGCCGGCTCGACCAAGCCACCGGCCGCCGGCCCGAACTGATTATTCCAGAGACGCCGCCTGCGCCAGTGGAAGCGGAGTGGGAGTTCGAATATCCAGTCGAGAACCTCTCGGCGATGGAGTCGGTGCTGTTGTCGTTGTTGCGGCAAGTCGTTGCTGAATCGCGGCGGCGGCGTTTAGCGATTCGCCGCATTGATTGCCGGTTGCGTTGCGAGAGCGGCGGCGAACATAAGGTTGCCGTGGAGTTGTTGCGGCCCTCGCTTTCGGAAGAGCATTTGTGCCAATTGCTGAAGCTGCAATGGGAGCGCATCGAGATCAGCCGCCCGGTGATCACGATAGACGTGGCGGCCCAACTTGCGCCTCTGGTAATGGAACAAACCTCGCTGTTCGACGACAATCTGAGCAACGACGCGCACGTCGCGGAGCTTATCGACCGCCTGAGTAACCGGCTGGGCTCAAACGCCGTGCTTCGCGCGACGCTTTTTCCCGACGCCCAGCCGGAATTCGCGTATCGATTTGAAGCGCTCCTTCACGCGCGCCGCATGCGTGATGCGAGCAACCGCTCAAGCTGCAAGCCGCTGCATCGCCCGCTGTGTCTTTTGCAGCCGCCCGTCGCGGTGCGAGTCGTGTCCGCCGGTGCGCGGCCTTGTCGTCTGTATTGGAGCCAACGCGAACACCACGTGGTTTGCAGTTGGGGGCCGGAGAGAATTTCAACCGGCTGGTGGCGGCAACATCCCGTGCGACGCGATTATTATTCTATTGAAACAAGGGAAGGCGCCCGGTATTGGCTGTTTCGCCGCGGGGATGTCGGCGATTGGTTCTTGCACGGCGTGTTTGAATGATGCCCGAACGCCTTTCATATCCCGATGCGCCCGGTTACGCGGAACTGCACTGCAAAACCAATTTTTCTTTTCTGGAGGGCGCTTCGCATCCTGACGAACTTGTACAGCGAGCTTCGCAACTCGATTACCATGCGCTGGCAATCACCGACCGCAATAGTTTGGCGGGTGTTGTGCGGGCGCATGTGGCCGCCCGTGAACTGGGTTGCAAACTTTTAATTGGCGCCGAAATCACACCCGAGAATAGCTCGCCCATTCTCCTCTGGGCCGCCGACCGCCCGTCGTATGGACGCCTCTCCCGTTTGATTACTCGTGGCCGCCGCAATGCGCCCAAGGGCGAATGCCGTTTGACGCGGCAAGATGTCGCCGAACATGCCGAAGGCCTGCTGGCCGGCATGCTGCTGCGCGAATGTGAACACGACAACCTGGCGCAAGAGCTGGCCGCCTACCGCGAACTGTTTGACGACCGCCTCCATGCCGTTGCGGAGTTGCACCTGGGCGACCGCGACCAACGCCAGCTTGCAACGTGGCAAGCGGCGGCGGAGCGGCAGGGCGTTCCACTGGCGGCGGCGAACGATGTTCATTACCACGTTCCGCAACGTCGCGTCTTGCAAGACGTGCTGACCGCCACCCGACATAGAACCACCGTCGCCGGGTTGGGCGACCTCCGCTTCCCCAACAGTGAACGGTATCTTAAATCGGCCCAGCAAATGTGCGAGCTATTTTCGGAATGCCCCGAGGCGATTCACCGCACGCTCGAAATTGCCCAGCGTTGCAGCTTCTCGCTCGGGCAACTCCGCTATGAATATCCGGAGGAACTCTGTCCGCCGGGCGTCACGCTGAGCGAGCATTTAACGCAACTGGTCTGGGCGGGATTCCGCCAGCGATATCCTCAAAACGCGCCGGCGAAGGTGAAGTCGCTCATCGAACATGAATTGCAGTTGATTGGCGAACTGAATTACGAAGCCTATTTTCTCACCGTTTGGGATTTGGTTCGCTTTGCCCGAGAACGCGACATCCTTTGCCAGGGGCGTGGTTCGGCCGCCAACTCGGCGGTCTGTTATTGTTTGGGAATCACGTCGGTCGACCCCGGCCAGATTGACGTGCTCTTCGAGCGGTTCATCAGCAAGGAGCGCGAAGAGGCGCCCGATATTGACGTCGACTTTGAACACGAACGCCGCGAAGAAGTGATTCAATACGTCTACGCCAAATACGGTCGAGACCGCACCGGCATGACGGGCGTCGTGATCACCTACCGCCCCCGTTCCGCGATTCGCGATGTCGGCAAGGCATTGGGCCTCTCGCTCGACCGCGTCCAGGCCTTGGCCAAGGCGGTTCGGCATGTTCGCGACGACGACAAATTACCCAGCCAGTTGCGCGAAGGAGGACTCAACCCGGAGTCTTCCACGGGCCGCCAACTGCTCTGGATTCTGAAACAGATTCTCGGCTTTCCTCGCCATTTGTCGCAGCATGTGGGAGGACTCGCCATGACGCGCGGCCTCTTGTCCGACCTAGTTCCCATCGAAAACGCCTCCATGCCCAACCGCACCGTGATCCAATGGGATAAAAACGATCTCGACGCACTCGGCATTCTCAAAGTCGACTGCCTAGCGCTCGGCATGCTCACGGCTATCCGAAAGTGTTTTGCCATGGTCGAGCGGCATGGAGGGAGAAGCCTCACTCTGGCGAACATCCCCGCAGACGATCACTCGGTGTACGACATGATCTGCCGAGCCGATACGATGGGCGTCTTTCAGATCGAAAGCCGCGCGCAAATGAGCATGTTGCCGCGTTTGAAGCCGCGCTGTTATTACGACCTCGTTATTGAAGTCGCGATTGTGCGGCCGGGTCCGATTCAAGGCGATATGGTCCATCCTTATCTCAAACGGCGCAGCGGCGAAGAGCCGATTGACTACCCCGATCAACGCATTCGCGAAGTTTTGCACAGAACGTTGGGCGTTCCCATTTTTCAGGAACAGGCCATGAAGCTGGCCATGGTGGCGGCGGGTTTTTCTCCCGGAGAGGCCGACCAGTTGCGGCGGGCGATGGGCGCCTGGCGACGACCCGGCGTGATTGACGCCTTTCGAGACAAACTCATTGACGGCATGCGGGCCAACGGCTATCCCGAAGAGTTCGGCCTGCGGCTGTTCAAGCAGATTCGCGGCTTTGGCGAATACGGCTTCCCCGAATCGCACGCCGCCAGCTTCGCGCTGTTGGTGTATGTATCGTGCTACCTGAAGCAGCATTACCACGCCGCCTTCACCGCCGCCTTGCTCAACAGCCAGCCAATGGGGTTCTACGCTCCGGCGCAACTCATTCGCGACGCCCAGGACCACGGCGTTGAAGTGCGGCCGGTCGATGTGAACCACAGCCAATGGAACTGCACCTTGGAGTCTCTGGCTAGAGATGAAACTTCTAGCAATGACACTTCTAACAATGAAACAACCGTCGCGTTGCGGCTTGGGCTGCGCATGGTCAAAGGATTCTCCCAACGCCACGCCGACCGTATTTCCCAAGCACGACAAGAGAGGCCATACACTTCGTTCGACGACTTGGTGCAACGCACCGGCTTGAGCCAAGCCGTATTTGAGCGGTTGGCCGAGGCGGATACGCTCGGTTCGCTGCAACTCGAACGCCGCCCCGCCGTGTGGCAGGCGCTCCCGCCAACCAGGCAACTGCCGCTCTTCGATGATCTTGACGCGCGCCCCCCCCAAGAGCCCGAAGCGGCCCTGCCGACCATGCCGCCGCTGGACGAAGTGACCTCGGATTACAACACCATCGGCCTTTCGCTACGAGCGCATCCGATGTCGTTTGTCAGGGAGCGTCTCGACGAAGAAAACGTCGTTACTTGTGGCCAATTGGCGACCCTGCCGCCCGACCGTCGCTACCGCGTCGCCGGACTGGTGCTCCTGCGGCAACGCCCCAGCACCGCCAAGGGCGTCACCTTTATGACCCTGGAGGATGAAACCGGCATTGCCAACCTCATCATTTGGCAATCTGTTTGGGAGCGGTTTCACCGCGCCGCCCGCAACGCAACGGTCATGCTCGCCGCGGGCCGTTTGCAACGTCAAGACGAAGTCATTCACCTACTGGTCGAACATATCCTCGACCGCACGCCGCTGCTCGCCGAAGTGCGCACCCGCTCCCGTGATTTTCACTGAACATCGATTCGAAAATGACCGTTTGCTGATTCACTCGCTTGCGCTTCGTGCTTGTATTAGCTAAATTTTCATCTGCCGCTCGTCTAAACGCCCTCGCCGCGTCATTCACTACGACATCGCGGCGTGTTTCATTTTCTTGAAGGCGGGGGGCAACAGTCGGCGGGGCATGCGTCGTCGGCGGCGCCCATATCGCCCAGCGCGAGTCGCACTGGGTTCTCCGACAGCCTCTCGACGAGCAACTCGCGAATCATGGATATAAATCGAGGGTGCGAGCCGACCGTTTTGGCACGCACCATATTGAGGCCGATTTCACCACATACTTGTTGCGCTTCAAGGTCGAGATCGAATAGCACTTCCATGTGGTCGGAAAGGAAGCCAATCGGCGCCACGACAACATCGCGCACGCCCTGTTGTTGCAACTGGCGGAGGGCGTCGAGAATGTCGGGCTCTAGCCACGGCTGCCGTGGAGGACCACTGCGGCTTTGGTAAACAAGGCGCCAATCGGGTCGGCCGATGATCTGGCCCACCAGCCGCGCCGCTTCCAGGAGTTGGCGTTGGTAGGGGCTGGTTTCCGACATCGCCACCGGAATACTGTGCGCCGTAAACAACAGCCGCGCCGCCGGACGGCGCTCTCTCGGAATGGTTTCCAAGGCATCGGCAACGTGCTGCGCCATCGGTTCAATGAACCCTGGGTGATTGAAAAAAGTTCGCAACTTGTGAACTTCCGGCGTTCCCGGGCCCGCCTCTTCCCTGGCTTGGGCGACATTTTCCAGGTACTGGCGGCAGCCGGAATAGGAGCCGAAGGCCGAAGTGAAAAACGCCAGGGCGCGTTGCACGCCGGCGTCGCGCATGGTTTTGAGCGTGTCGGGCAGGAGAGGATGCCAATTTCGGTTCCCCCAGTAAATGGGCAACGGTGGGCCGTGCTGTTGGAGTTCCAATTGCAGCGCCGCAATCAACTCCCGACATTGGCCGTTGATCGGACTGACGCCGCCAAAATGTTGGTAATGCTCGGCAACTTCGAGCATCCTTTGGCGGGGAACGTTTTTCCCCCGCAAGACACGCTCCAAGAACGGCATGACGTCGTCCAGCCCTTCGGGACCACCGAACGATACAATCAAAACCGCATCGTAGCTGTTGTTCACGCTGGTCCTCCCCGGCCCAAAATGGTTCGCCCAAAATCGCTCGGCCCATCAGGCGCCGTTCGCTTCGTCTGTTATGCTTGCTTCGCTCGCCAAACCTTGTGCGTGCGCCAAACAATGCGAGATCCTTTCGTGCATGATCTCGCTCATGAGCCGATGCACGCCTAGCGGCGCCGCGACCAAAAACGATATTCCCGCATGGCGACGCGCGGCGGCTTGGGCCAAACGCGGGATGTCGTCACGCCAGTGCCGACCGGGAAGCAGAAAGTAAGGCTGCACGACAATCAATTTCGCCCCGCGTTCCGCACAACGGTCGAACGCGGTTTGCAACGAAGGCTCGGCCAGCTCCATGTGGGCCGGCTCCACGATATCGTACCGGCCCATGCTCTCGAAGAGCTTCACGGCTTCCAGCAACGCAGCATTGCTTTCCCGGCGGCGCGAACCGTGGTCGATCACGATCACGCCCAGACTGGCCGCCACAATCTGCTCTTGTTTCGTATCAGTCAACGAAATTTTTCTTATACCTTCTAACACAACTTGGTAGGTCAGCATCAAACTCCGTGTTTGAAACGCCAAGCAGGGGTTATGTTAGGAGCTCTTACGAAAGGCCTTCAAATAGCGGCGTCGACAGATACCGTTCACCCAGGCTGGGCATCACGGTCACGATGCGTTTGCCCTTGAATTCTGGACGAGCGGCCACCACCATGGCGGCCCACAAATTGGCGCCGCTGCTGATGCCCGCCATGATGCCTTCCTGCCGCGCGAGGTTGCGCGCCGTGGTGAAGGCGTCTTCATCCTCCACAGTGACAATATCGTCGATGATGGAGGTGTCTAGGTTTTTCGGGATGAAGCCGGCGCCAATACCTTGAATGCGATGTTTGCCCGGCTTGCCGCCGCCAATAACAGCCGAATGCGTCGGCTCGACGGCAATCGCCTTGAAGTCGGGGTTCTTCGACTTCAAAAACCTCGCCGCGCCGGTAATCGTGCCGCCGGTGCCCACGCCGGCAATCAGGGCGTCGATTTTTCCGCCGGTGTCGTTCCAAATTTCCGGGCCGGTGGTCGCTTCATGAATGGCGGGGTTGGCCGGGTTCTCGAATTGTTGGGGCATCCAGGCGTTGTCTTCTTTTTCGACCAGCTCCGCAGCGGCGCGAATCGCTCCGGGCATGCCTTCCGCCGCCGGCGTGAGCACCAAATGCGCGCCCATGGCCCGCAACAGCGTACGACGTTCGACCGACATCGACTCCGGCATCGTGAGCGTGAGTTTGTAATTCTTGGCCGCACAGACAAACGCCAAGGCGATGCCCGTGTTTCCGCTGGTCGGCTCAATGATGTGCGATTCGGCATTGATGACGCCATCGCGTTCGGCGGCTTCGATCATCGCCACGCCGATGCGGTCTTTCACGCTGTTGAGCGGTTGGAAGAATTCACATTTCACAAACACTTCGGCGCCGCCCTCTGGAACCAAGCGGTTGATCCTGATCATGGGCGTGTTGCCAATGGCGGCGGCGGCGTTGTCGTAGGTCTTTCCGTGAGGCATCGGGCGAATCCTTTATTCAGCAAAGATTTGTTTATTCAGCAATGACTTTGTTCGTGGCCCTGTCGGGCGAGATTTGGAACCATTCTCAATGGTTGGCAAAGATATGCCCAGTGCGGCTTTAGGCGAGCGGCAGATGAAAATTTAGCTAATACCAGCACGAAGCGCAAGCGAGTGAATCAGCAAGCGGTCATTCCCGTGTAGGCGGGAATCCAAAAAAACTCACGGGCTCCCGCTGCATGCGGGTAAGTTATTTTCTGCCGCTCGCTTTAATGTGTGTTTTTGCATTAACGTAGTACAAAACCTCGTTTTTTGGCCGCGTGAAGTATAACGCCAACCTCGGCAAGTTTGCAAACCCGGTAGGTGGAAAAGCCCGTCCGCCTTGTCAAACGGCTGGCCAATTCCGTTAGAATATGGTGCGCGTTCGCTTGCCCCACGGCCGTGGCGTTCCATGCAGTTTTTCATGGCCATTCCCGAAGAAAAGAGTTTGCACCCATGCGAGAAAAACGAATTTCGTCCGACGGTTCAGGCGGCATGGAACGCCGAGAGTTGCTGGCCTACACCGCCGCTTTCGGCGGCAGCGTTTTGGCCAGCCAGGGTTTGGCGTCTGCCGGGGAGGAAACGCCGGCGCAGCCTTCCAGCCGGCGGAAGCAGCCGCCCGCACATAAGCGATACGACATGAAAAAGTCGATCAACATGTGGGCGCTGCCGTATCCCGATTTGTGGAGTTTGCGGGAGTCGTTTGAGCGGATTAAGGAAGCCGGGTTCGACGGCGTGGAAATCAACTTCGATTTGACGGGCGATTTCTCGGCGGAATCGTCTGACCAGCAAATCCAAGACATCGGCCGCATGGCGAGAAACATCGGCCTCGAAATTAGCGGCGTCTGCTCCTTTTTGTTCTGGCCCTACTGCCTCACGCACAACGACCCCGCCAAACGCAAGAAAGGCATGGAACTCGCGCGGCGCATGATTCAAGCCGCGCGGCTGCTCGAAACCGAAAATCTTTTGATCGTGCCGGGCGCCGTCTATGCGCCCTGGATGGAAGATTTCGACCCCGTGCCGAACGATGTCTGCGAGCGCCGCGCTCGCCAAGCCATTGGCGCGTTGCTGCCGGAAGCCGAAAAGGCGGGGGTGTTTCTCAATATCGCAAATATTTTCGCCAACGGGTTTCTTTTCAGTCCTCAAGAAATGGTGCAGTTTGTCGACAGCTTCCAGAGCAAGCATTGCCAAATCCATTTCGACACGGGCAATATCATGCACTACCAGTTCCCCGAACATTGGACGCCCATTCTCGGCAGCCGGATCAAGAATATCCACTTCAAGGAGTGGGACAAACGCACGCAGGAATTCAACCTCCACACCTTTCGCACGTTGCTTGATGGCACCACCAACTGGCCCGCCGTGATCGCCGCGTTGGATAAAGTCGGCTATCGGGGTTATTTAACGTTCGAGTACTTCCACCCGTTTTCACATTACCCCGAAGCGTTGCTGCACCAGACATCCGACGCTTTGGACCGCATGCTGGGCCGCAAGGCGTAAGGAAAGTTCGTGTGATATGAAACCGACAAGGCCGAGAACAAGAATTGAACATTTGCCGTTACTCCGCGCGCTGCTGGCGATTGCCGTCGTCGCGGGCGCCGTGATCAACACCGCTTCGATCAGCAACGCCGCTGAATTAGCGATTGAACGCCCTAACATTTTGTTGATCACGGCCGACAATCTGGGCTACGGCGATATCGGCTGTTATGGAAACAAAACGGTTCGCACGCCGCATTTGGATCGCCTCTCGGCTTCCGGCGTGCGCTGCACCGATTTTTACACCGCTTCGCCCACCTGCACTGTTTCGCGGGCCTGCCTGCTCACCGGACGCTACGCCCAGCGGCACAAGCTCACCGCGCAATTGCCCGGTTTGGCCGGCAACTACGGCGTGGGGCTGCGGCATTCGGAAATACTGCTGCCGGAATTGTTGCAGCAAGCGGGGTATCGCACCGCCTGTTTCGGCAAGTGGAATATCGGCTTTGCCGAGGGCAGTCGTCCCACCGAACGGGGGTTCGATGAATTCCTAGGACACGCCTCCGGCAACATCGACTACTACAGCCATGTGTACAATGGCAAACTCGACATGCACCGTGGCGTCGAACCGGTCCGCTTGAAAGGCTATAGCACCGACCTGTTCGCCGACGCCGCAATCCGCTTTATGCGGCCAGCCGACGAGCGGCCATTTTTTGTGTATTTGCCATTTAATGCGCCGCACTTTCCCAACGCCCTCAACAAGGCGCCGGGGCAGCCGACCCTTTGGCAGGCGCCCGCCAGCGCGTTTGCGGCCTACGGATACGATGCTCAAACCAACGACGAAAAACAACGTTATTACGCCGTCATCACCGCTCTCGACGACGCCATCGGCCGCGTGCTCGCCTCGCTCGATACCTCCGGCAAGGCGGCCAACACGCTGGTGATGTTCTATTCCGATAACGGCGCCTTCATGTTGAAGCGGCGTGGGTTGGAGGTGGCCTCGAATCGCCCCTTGCGCGACGGCGGCGTAACACTCTGGGAAGGCGGCATTCGCGTGCCCGCCATGGTGCGTTGGCCGGGGCGTTTGCCGGCGGGAACGGAATGCCGGGCGCCGCTCTTGAGTTGTGATTTTTTCAGTTTGAGTTTGCGAGCGGCCGGCGCGGCGCCGCCCGCCGATCGTGTGATCGACGGCCATGATCCGCTGGCTGCGCTGGCTGGTGAAGCGGCCTCGCCACATGAAGCCTTGTTTTTTCAATATGGACGTTTCAGCGCCGTGCGCGCCGGGCGGATGAAACTCCTGCGTGTCAAACCTACCGCGGCCTGGATGTTGTATGATGTCGTCGACGATATCGGCGAATCGCACAACTTGGCCGCCGCGCGACCGCAACAAGTACGTCAATTGGAAAAACAATTTCAGCTTTGGTTGTCGTCCACCAAGAAATCGGGTAAATGAACCACTTCACGCCTCTCCAGAAAGACTTTCAGCCATGATCATTTCACCACGCTACTTGGCCGGCTTGCTATTTCTGGCGGGATGTTTTTTGGCGGCTTCTTCCTCGGTAGCCGAGAAACAACAACCCGCTGTTTGCAAGCTGGACGACGCCACGCAAGCCAAGTGCTTGAAAATTCTCCGCGCGGGTGTGCGGTCTGATGAATTCTGGCCTTCGATGCATGCGGCCGAGGGTTTGACGCTGGCTGGCCAGGGCGATGAAGTTCGGCAACTTCTCGAACCCAAATTGCCCTCGGAAACCGACGACCAACACCGCTGCGGCTTGGCCCGCGAACTGGTTCGCGCCGGCGACCGCCCCAAAGCGGCCATCATGCTCGATATTCTGGCCGGCGCCGACGATTATGGCCATGTCCACGCCTGCGAGAGTCTTTACAAGGTGAACGAAATCGGCGATGGCCTCGCAATGCGAGCCGCTTTGAAAAACACCGGCAACCCTCGGTTGGCGTTGATGGCCGCCGGCGCTCTGGCCCGCTGGGGAAATCCTCAAGCCTTCGCCCTGTTGCGAAAACAGGTGCATAGTGAAGACTCCGAAATCGCCCGCATCGCCGCCTGGATTCTGGCCCGCGTCGGCGGCCAGCAAGACATTCCCGCCTTACAGGCCGGCAGCACGCGTTTCCAAGATCCACTCATACACGCCTATTTCACACACGCCCTGGCCGCGTTGCATGCGCCGGGCGGAGTCGCGCTGCTGAAAAAGAACCTCACCGATGCCGACCCCGCGATCCGAGTTTTTGCCGCCACGTTCGCCGGCGATGCTCGCGCAACCTCGTTGCGCGATGATCTCATTGCACGGTTGGACGACGAAAATCTTGACGTGCGATTGCGAGCAGCGCAGTCGTTGCTGGTGCTTTCGCGTTCCGCGCCGCCGCAGGCCGATGAAATAATTGTGCGCGACGCGTATCCCGCCACGGCCAAAAATCCCCGCTATAGCGAAGGCTCTATTGTGCAACTTGCCGATGGCTCGCTGCTCTACGCCACCACCGAGTTTTTCAACAGCGCCTCCGATTTCGCCGCCGCCCGCATTATTGCTCGTCGTTCGCACGATGGCGGCCGCACCTGGAGCAAGCCGCGCGTTTTGCAAGAAAATGTCGGCGGTAAGAATGTGATGTCGGCCACGTTGCGTTGGCTGGCCAATCCGCTTCGCGACGACACGCCGCTGGGTCTTTTTTATCTGGTGAAAAATTCCTTCAGCGACTTGAAAGCCTATTTGCGAATTTCGCACGATCAAGGCAAAACGTTTGGCCAGCCGATTGTAGTAACCGACGCCCCTGGGTACCACGTGTTGAATAATGATCGAATCACACAACTTGCCGGTGGCCGACTGTTGGCGCCGGTCGCCTGGACCGAAGACATCCACCGCGTGAACCACATGGTGGCGTTGTGTTATCTTTCCGACGATGGCGGACTGCACTGGCGGCGCGGCAAGGGGCAGGTCGACTACTCAAAACGCGGCGCCATGGAGCCCGAAGTGCTGGAACGGAACGACGGCCGCTTGTTGATGATCATTCGCACACAGTCGGGGTATATTGCGGCCAGCTACTCAGACGATGGCGGCGAAAACTGGAGCAAGGCGAGTTCCTGGGGCGTACGGGCGCCCGAAGCGCCGTCAACAATCAGAAGAATCCCCTCCACCGGCGACTTGCTCTTGGTTTGGAACGACACCTATTCCGCCGGCGCCGGGCATGGCGGGAAACGCACGCCGCTGACGATCGCCGTTTCTTCAGACGAAGGAAAAACATGGCGGCTCAAACGCAACCTGGAAACCGACCAACAGAGCACGTATGCTTACACCAGCGTGACCTTCGCCCATGGCCGCGTGTTGTTCAGTTATTATGTTGGCGAAAATAAAACAGGCCGGATTTCCTCGCGATTCCGCTCCCTGCCAATCGCCCGGTTGTACGGAAGTCTGTAAGGATCGGTCGTGTTCATTGTTTTTGATCGGGTTCGGCGCTTATGTTTTCACGTGCTTCGTTGCTCATTTTTTTAGCTGTTTCCCTGGCCGCGCCCGTTGCCATGGGAGCGGAGGCAAACGATTCGCCCGGCCAAGTATCGGCTGGCGAATCAGCCGCCGGGCTCACCATTCTCGATTGGGCGATTATCGCCGCTTACGCCATCTCGACCCTCGGGCTGGGCTGGTGGATAGGCCGTAGTCAAAGCACGACCAAGGAGTATTTCGTCGGCAGCGGAAAAATGAATCCGCTGTTGATCGGAGTGTCGTTGTTTGCGACGCTCCTGAGCACGATTACGTACCTTTCAATGCCCGGCGAAGTGCTCGGCAAAGGCCCCATCTACCTCACCAACCTGTTGGCCTACCCGCTCATTTTTTGGGTGGTGGGTTACATCATTCTGCCAGCGTTCATGAAACGCCGCGTGACCAGCGCGTACGAACTTCTAGAGAGGCGGCTAGGGCTCAGCGTGCGGATGTTGGGCGTGGCCATGTTTTTGATGTTGCGGCTGGTCTGGATGTCGCTCTTGATCTATCTGGCGGCCAAAGCCATGACCGTGATGCTCGGCGTCGACGAAGGTTGGATTCCGTTGATCGTGATCGTGACCGGCTCGGTTTCGGTGGTGTATACAACACTGGGCCGTCTGCGGGCGGTGGTTATCACCGATCTGATCCAAACGCTGCTGTTGTTTGGCGGGGCGATTCTGGTGCTGGTGATGGTCACGATCGATTTTGGCGGCTTCGGCTGGTTCCCCACGGAGTGGCACAACAATTGGGATACGCAGCCGATCTTCAGCTTCGATCCTCAAACCAGAGTGACCGTCGTGGGCACTATTATTACCGTGTTTGTGTGGTACGTTTGCACGGCGGCCGGCGATCAGGTTTCGATCCAACGTTTCATGGCCACGACCGACATTCGCGCCGCCCGCCGCGCCCTAGCGACACAGTTGAGCGTGGCCGCCGTGGTGAATATCGTCCTGGCGCTGGTGGGGTTGTCGCTGCTAGGATATTTCCAAGCCCACGTAGAGGCGCTGCCGGCCAGCATGCATTTGAAAACCCATGCCGACCAGGTGTTCCCGCATTTCATCGCTTTTCACTTGCCGCCAGGCGTTTCCGGGTTGGTGGTGGCGGCCATGTTCGCGGCGGCCATGTCGAGTATCGACTCCGGCGTAAATTCCATCACCGCTGTCGTGATGACCGATCTGCTCGACCGTTTCGGCAACAAACCAAAAACCGAGCGCGGGCATATGTTCGCCGCGCAGTTGTTGGCGTTTACCGTGGGCCTGCTCGTGATTATAGGTAGTTCCTTCATCGGAAACATTGAAGGCAATATCACGAAGGTCACTAGTAAGACAGTCAACTTTTTGGTCACGCCGATTTTCGCCCTGTTTTTCTTCGCCTTTTTCGTTCGCTGCGCACGCCCGGCGGGAGTTTGGATCGGCGCCATTTGCGGCATCGCCACGGCGGCCGTGGTGGCCTATTCCGCCGCGATTGTGATCTTTCTCTGGACGACCTTTCAAATCGACCCGGCAATCTTCGGCGTCTCGATTCTTCCGTATCTCGACTTGGAGGGAATCAAGCATCTGGCGGTGGTCAACCCGCTAGTGCTTGACCATGAAAAGCCGGTCGATCCGATCAGCTTCCAATGGATCGGACCCATCGCCCTGGCGGTAAATATTTTTACCGGCTGGACAGTGAGCTGGCTGCTCACGCGATGCAATCCTTCAGCGCGAGCGTCTGGCGAAACAGCGGAGTGAGCATCGATCCGGAAATCACTGTCGTCATTCCCGCCCGCGCGGGAATCTGTTGTTTATACATAAGTCCTTCGACAACCCGCAAGATTTCCCTCGTTTTTGGCGCCAGATTCGCGCCGTCATTTGAAGCATCAATGGCGTTCGTTGCAAGAAAGAGTTCGTTGCAAGCCGGAGGCTTGGCAGCCATTAGCCGGTGGTCGAGCGCAGCGAACACCACCGGTTCGCCGGCACGACAAACGCAGCATCCCGGCGGGATGCCAGATGCAGCGCCCTGAACGACGCCCTGAACGGCGGCCATTGGTTACGCCACGCTTAGTTCCAGTTTTGCATTTTTTGAAGGATTGGTATAGCTACGAAAAGGGGCGGCTTGCGACAATGAAATCTTGTTTACGGACTCGATTTTTCTTGCACGGAAGCCGCCCAAGATGGAACTTACCAATTCGTTCGAAGT
>JAJRWU010000015.1 GCA_024276655.1 Planctomycetota bacterium | reverse complement strand
TTGCTCAACCTCGCTCGGCAGCACGCCGGCCGTTGCCAGCAACAGCTCGACTTGTTTCAGTATCGTTTCGACAGCTATGCGGTTCATGCTAACATCATACGCATCCAAGCAACTCCAGGCATGCTAGCGTTGAGAGGATACGAACTTGTTTCGAAACTGTTCCCTGGCGGAAGAAAACGGCCTGTTGGGGGTGAGCTTTCGCCGCGTGCGAGCGCTGGCATTTGCTTTGAGAATGTCGTACGCTTGGTTTCTGATCGGCTATACCGCACGCGGTTGAATAATGTCGCATTTTTCGTTTAACGGCAAGCCGAAGGCGGCTGTGTTTTGAGCCCACGCGTTCGGGCAGACCAGAAAACGCAGTCGCCTTCGGCTTGCCGTTAAGCGAGCCATTGCCAGCCGCGTGAAGTGCAGGCTCCCACAAAGCATCGCAAACGCAATGAGAAACAATCAACAGGGAATCAGTCAACGAGAAAAATCATCAGCCATGAGCAGCAAATAGAGCAACACTTCGCGACGACAATTTCTTCGCACGGCGGCCGCGTTCGGCGGAGCCGTGTTGGCAACGGGCGGCGGGCGCGCTCGGGGAGCAAGCACATCGGCAACAAAATATGTGGATATGCATACGCATGTCGGCCAAACCTGGAACAAGGGCGCTCCGCTGACGGCCGAAGCGCTGCTGCGTTGGATGGACGCACACGATATCGCGCAGGCGGTTGTGTTGCCGTTGATCTCGCCGGAGTCTTCGAGCTACCCGCTCACGCCCGATTTCGTGCTCGCGCAAACGGCGCCGCATCGCGACCGCCTGATTCCGTTCTGCTCGATTGATCCGCGAACTTCGTACCGAGGCGGCCATAAAGGGCTAGTCGAGATGCTCTCGATTTATCAAGACGCCGGCGCCAAGGGCTTTGGCGAACACAAGCCGGGCGTGGCGATCGACGACCCGCGAAACATGGCGATTTACGCCGCTTGCGGTGAAGTCGGCCTGCCGCTGCTCTTTCATCTCGACAACCAACGCAATACCGATAAACCCGGTCTGCCGGGCCTCGAAAAAGCGATTGCCGCACATCCCGATTGCACTTTCATCGGCCATGGACCGGGTTGGTGGGCTTCGATATCGGCCGATGCCACGCAAGCCGAGATGGGCGGTTACCCCAAAGGCAAGACAGCGGCGGGCGGCGCTATTGATCGGCTGATGGAGAAGTATCCGAATATATATGGCGATGTTTCGGCCGGCAGCGGGGCGAATTCCGTCTCTCGCGATATTGAGTTCGGCCGCGAGTTTTTAATTCGCCGGGCCGACCGGCTGATGTTCGGCACCGATTTTCTCGCACCCGGGCAACCCGTGCCACAGTTCGATCTGTACGACCGCTTGGACCTTCCGGCCGATGTTCAGGAGAAATTCTTCCGCGCCAACGCCCGCCGTATTTTGGGCCTTGGATAATACTGGCCAAATAACACTGGCCAAACAATGACTGTTGCGAAACGGGCGGGACGTATGTCGCTTTTTGAGCAGGCGGAAGCTAAGAATCTTGATCGGGCCAAGCCGTTGGCGGCGCGCATGCGACCGCAAACGTTGGACGAATTCGTCGGCCAGGAGCATTTTCTGGGCGAGGGAAAACTGCTGCGGCGGCTGATCACGGCCGACCGCCTGGGTTCGGTGCTGTTTTATGGTCCGCCCGGCTGTGGCAAAACGACGTTGGCTCGTTTGTTGGCCGTTGCCGGACGGCGGTTGTATCGTCAACTGAGCGCCGTGACCAGCGGCGTGAAAGATCTCCGCGCCGTGCTGGAAGAGGCTCGCGATGAACTCGCCGGCGGCGGACGAAAAACCGTTTTGTTCATCGACGAAATTCACCGCTTCAACAAGGCCCAGCAAGATGCGCTCCTGCCCGACGTGGAAGACGGCGTTATTTCGCTGGTCGGCGCCACCACCGCCAATCCGTTTTTTGCGGTGAATAGCGCGTTGGTCAGTCGCAGCCAGGTGTTTCAGTTTGAACCGCTGTCGCCCGAACAGATTCGCACGTTGCTCCAGCGCGCGTTGGCCGAACCGCACAGAGGGCTTGGTCGGCACGACGTAACGATCGACGAAGACGCCCTGGCGTTTTTAGCCGACGTTAGCGATGGCGACGCCCGCCGAGCGCTGGCGGCGCTCGAAATTGGCGTGCTCTCCAGCAATGCGCGGCCGCTGGTTTTCACGCGCCGCTTGGCGGAGGAATCGGTGCAGCGCAAGGCGGTCGAATACGACGCCACCGGCGATTCCCACTACGACGCCGCCAGCGCTTTGATCAAAAGTATTCGCGGCAGCGATCCCGACGCCGGCATGTATTGGCTGGCTCGCATGCTCGAAGCCGGGGAAGATGTGCGTTTTATCTGCCGCCGCCTGATCATTTTGGCCAGCGAAGATATCGGCAACGCCGATCCTCACGCGCTGCCGTTGGCGATGGCCGCCGCCGATGCCTGCGAATACATCGGCCTGCCGGAATGCCAGTTGACGCTCGCACAAACGGTGGCATATTTGGCCTGCGCGGCAAAGTCGAATGCCGCGACCGTCGCCATTAGCGAAGCACGACGCGACATTCGCGAAGGACGCCTGCTGCCCGTTCCGCGTCATCTTCGCGACGCCCATTATGGCGGCGCCAAGCAGTTGGGCTACGGCGAGGGCTATCAATATGCGCATGACGCGGAAGGCGGCGTGGCCGCGCAGGATTATCTGGGCGTGGAAAAGGAATATTATCGTCCGGTCGATCAAGGTTTTGAACGCGAACTCCAGCAGCGGCTGGAAATCATCCGCGGCAACCTCCGCGGCGGGAATCCAACAGACGCGGCGCCGTCAACCGAAACGGAATAACAACTCGATGAAACGCTTTCACCAACTGCTCTTGTTGGGGTCGTTTCTCCCGCTCTGCTGGTTGGGCATGATGCTCGTTCATGAAGGCGGGCACGTTGCCGGCGCTTGGGCGACGGGAGGAACGGTCAGGAAAATCGTGCTCCATCCTTTGGCCATTTCTCGAACCGACGTATCGCCCAATCCGCAGCCGTTGGCTGTCGCCTGGCTGGGGCCTCTGGTCGGCGTTGCTCTGCCGTTGCTGGGCTGGGCGGCGTTCAACTGGGCGGGTTTGCTGTTTGATTTGCGGCGGCGGCAGACGGATGCTGCGTCCGCAAGCTTTGTTGGATCGCCTCCAGGCTTTTTTGAAACGACGCTGGCGTGCGTCAGGTTCTTTGCCGGATTTTGCCTGA
Source organism: Planctomycetota bacterium (assembly GCA_024276655.1). Taxonomy (GTDB): domain Bacteria; phylum Planctomycetota; class Planctomycetia; order Pirellulales; family Pirellulaceae; genus SZUA-33. The sequence continues at coordinate 26,020 of JAJRWU010000015.1, read as the reverse complement.
TCGCCAACGGCGTTTACCTGGGCGTTGGTTCCTGGGGTTTGATCGGAGACGCCGGCGACCTCCAACGCAACGGCGCCCCGGCCTGGACATTGTGGCTCTTCGGCGGCGTCGCGGTGGCGGGAGGCTTGTTGCTTTGGAACGGCCAGGGCGCCGCATTCGGTTTGGGTAAATCTGCAGGACAAGTAAACGCCCGAACCGCCTACCTCACGGCCGCGTTGCTGATCGTACTCATCATTTTTGAATGCACGCTGAGCGATTTTCTCTGAGGCGAGCGGCAGGTAAAAATTCACCTAATACAAGCACGAAGCGAGTGAATCAGAAAACGGTCATTCCCGCGTAGGCGGGAACCCCAAAAAATCACGGACTCCCGCCGCGTGCGGGTAAGTTATTTTCTGCCGCTCGCCCTGATTGGAAGCGATCAGAACGTCAGGCCAGGTTGACGATGGCGCCGGTCGCGGCCGACTCTTCCGCCGCCAGACAAGCACGCACCGCTTCCATGGCTTCGCGGGGAGATACAACCGCCGGAGGCGTTTGCTCCCGAATGCATTGGGCGAAGTAAGTGAGTTCGTCGCGCAGGGCGCCGCCGCGCACGCCGTTGATCACCGGCCAGTAGGTGGTGTCGGGCGAATGCCAACCTTGGCTATCGCAGATCGAAAAATTAGGATGCGTTTCATGGATGTGGATCGTACCCTCCGTGCCCACGATTTCCATCCTTTCGTCAATTTGAAAAGCGGTTTTTTGGGGCAGGCGCCACACGTTTTCGAGCACGCCGGCCGCCCCGTTGGCGAAGCGGAACATGCTCCAGCCGATTTCAGGATACTTGTGGCCCAACGTATTCACGGTTTGCGCGTAGGCCGACAGAATACGATCTTGGCTGTACCACAGCATGAGGTCGGCGTCGTGTACGCCGTCGCCAATAATAGGACCGATCTTATCGAGAATTTCACCCGACCGCCCAACCGGAATGTTTCGCCGCGCGTACATGGAAACGATTTTCCCGATGCGTCCCGCCGCAATGGCCTCCTTCGCCGCGGCATAGCGAGGATTGAAACGGCAGATGTGCCCCACCATCAAGTAGTGGGAGGAGCGTTCCGCCGCCGCCACGATTTTTTCGCAATCGGCCACGGTCGAGGCCATCGGTTTTTCCAGAAAGACATGCTTCCCCGCCGCCAGCGCCGCCAACGCGGGTTCGACGTGTTGGTCCCACATGGTGACAATATCAACAGCGTCAAGCTCCGTATCTTGGAGCATTTCCTGGTAGTCGGTATAGGTGTGGGCAACGCCAAAGCGGTCGGCGAGTTCGGCTAGTCGCGGCTGCCGCCGGGTGCATAGCGCGTGTAGCTCCACGCCGCCAATGTTAGCCCACGCCTGGCAATGCGTTTCGCCGAATGAGCCCAAGCCGATGACGCCGATTTTGAGAGTGTTCATGGTTCGATATGTTTCAAGACGGCCGCGAAAAAAGCCTGTTGGATCGCCGCCGGCGCGGCATGGCTCATCAGCGGGCGATTGATGATCTTTTTTTCGCCCAGCAATTGGTTGTACGCGGCGTAGCAACTTGAAGGCGGGCAGACGGGGTCGATGAAACCGACGCTCATGATGGCGTCGGCCTTGCAGCGGGAGGCGAAATTCACGGCGTCCACATAACGGGAGGCCTGCAATATTCTTGCATCGGGTTTTCCGTCGGCGCCGGTGGGCGTCAATTTCGGCCAGCCATTGATGCGCCCCGCAGCGCGGCCGCTGTGGTCGCAAATGGCCGGAACGCCCGCGCCGATAAACGTCACGCGCGCGTCCAGACCGCCGGCAACCAAGGCTTGGCCGCCTCCCTGGCTGTGTCCGACCACGGCCACCACTTGGCCATCCCATTCAGGACGCGAGGTGAGAAAATCGATCGCGCGGACGATCCGTAAAAACATCCCGCGAAAATACGAGGTTTCACGACTCTCGCGGCCGGCGTGTCGATAATTTTTGAGCGGGCCAGCGCTTTGAGCCTGGTAGAAATCGGCGGATTTTCCATTGGGCAGGCCATGTGCGTTGATATCGAGCGACAACATGCCCACCTTGGCGCCTTTGATGGCGTTGGCCAAACTGGAGCTGCGCACGCCGGCGCCATGCACCCACAAAATGGCCGGCAGGCTTTTCGGCTGGGCGTCGGCCGGCAGCCCAAAGTAACCCGAAACAGGGGCCCCGCCCAAACATTCGGCTTGCAGATCGAAGCATTGAATGCTGGCGTCGCCTTGCGGAACCGGCGTCAACTTCGGGGTGAAAGGCGTGGCCGCGAGTTGTTTTTTTTGCTCGCTCCAGAAGGCGTCGAAATCGTCGGGCGCGGGCAGACTGGGCGGAATATCCAGGGGGGAAAACGCGGCGCTCGCAACCGCTCGCAGAGGCTTTTTTCCCGGCGTTTGCAAAGTAACGCGGCAACGCACGAACCCAGGTTTCGACGACTTAAAAGAGATTGCAGCACGGCCGTCTTGAAGCGTTATTTCACCTCGCGGGAATTCGTTCGATTGCGCGCCGCGATCGATAAAATCGTCGACAACATATCGCACCGCTCCGGCCGAAGCGGGCTGTTCGCCCCCTGTTGCCGTGACGATAAACACGGCTTCCTCGCCGGCGGCGTAAATGGCGTTGGGCCGGTCGGTCGTTAGCGCCAGCACCAAAGGTTCGGCGGCCGCCAGTGGCAGCGCCGAAAGCGACGCCAGCAATAAAAAGTCCAAAAGCCAACAGACGTTTCGCGCGCAACGGTTGATTGAAACCCGGCCCATGTTTATCTCCTTGCGTGGTGGCGGCGTCGGCAAACATCGAGAGACGCTCGCCGAAATCCGACCTGCATTGTAGCCGGCTTTGAAGTTGGATGCGATGAGCGCCGCCAGTGGGCTGATGGCTTTAATATCGCTCGCGGTTGAAAATGTCGCATTCTTCGTTTAACGGCAAGCCGAAGGCGGCTGCGTTTTGAGCCCACGCGTTCAAACAAGACCCAAAAACGCAGCCGCCTTCGGCTTGCCGTTAAACGAGCCATTGGTAGCTGTGCAAAGTAGAGTTATTGGACAGGCGCCAGGAAATATCCGCTAAAAGAAGGGAAAGATTCGGTCTTTGATCCGTTCGAGCATGGAAGGGGCGGTTTGCTTTTTCGAGTTGGGTTTTTCGGGGCGCGTCGAGATGCGCGCCGCGGGCTGGTCGGTTGCGTCGCTGGGCGGCAGTTTGACATGCGTCATCAGGAAACGGGGCCAATAACCGTCGAGCACATGCAAACAATCGGCGACGTCTCCTTCGTTCAAATGAAACACCGCCGGGGCGACAATCTTATTGGCTAGTTCGTTCAGCTCGTTTTTTTGGCCGTTGTCAAACCAAAGATCATAGACCTGGAAATGGTCGATCCAGATTTCGCCCTTGCTCATCAGGTCGACGCCGACTTGAATATTGCGTAGTTCGCCCACCGGGAGATCGGGAACCGACCACAAATAAGACCGCCACTCGCTGGCCAGCGGCGGTGTTTCTTCCCCATCTTCGCTACCGCCGACGTTGGCCAGTTTGTAATAATTGGGGCGGCCATCGAGGTACTCTCCTTCAAACGAAAGCCGCACCACGGGCTGCTGGGCGGGATCGGCGGTGCGCACATACACCAAAAACGCCAGCCGGCCGGTTTTGGGCGGGGCGAACGGCTCGCTGCGGATCCAAGCCGGACTTTTCCCGTCGACCGACTGCATGCGCAACGAATGGCGGCCTTTCTGAGGATGAATCGTCTCGACTTCAAATTCGACGCCAGGGCCAAACGCATGCCGCCAGCCGGGAATTTTGTCTCCGTTGGCGGGCAGTTCGAACCCAGGATTTTCCAGCACGTCGATCCGCGGCGGTCGGCGGACTTCGCTCGCTCGAAAAGCGACTTCCCGGGTGTGTTTTCTGAGATTCGCGATCGCGCCGCCAGGCAACGTGGCTCGCCAATAGTCGACATCTACGCGGGGCACGGAAAAAACCGCCCCGATCAAATCATACGGCGCGAGTTCAATCCGCCAGGTGATCGTTTCGCCCATTCTGTCCAGTGGCGGTAATTCGCGGCTGGAAAGCGAACGCACGCGGCAATGCGTCGGCGCCCGCAGCTCCAGGTCGAGCGAAACATTCCAAGGCGAGTCGTTCAACAGATACATATAGGTGGCGTCGCCGACCGTTTGCTTGCGAATCACGACCGGCTGCGAGCCGCCCCGCGGGTTGCGCGGCGCCACGTCATCGAACCGTCGCGCGGGCAGCCGCCGAAAAACGTCGAACAGCGGTTGTAACGCGGCTTCCTGGCCAGTGGCGACGCTCCAACCGCCGGCGAAAAAAGTGGCGGCGTCGCGGCGGGCGAGCGAACGTACGAAGTAACGTCGGGCGTTGCTGCCGGAGTACGAAAATCCCGGCGCCAACCAGGTATACGTTTTGTCGCTTCCAAACGGGCTGACGGCGTCGAACGAAGCCAACCGCTGAGGCTGAGGCTGGTGGAAGAAGACGTCGCCATGGGCTGCATTTCGCGGCGTGAAGAAATTTTCGACTTCAGGGAGTTCGTTCAGTTGCAACTGCGTCGCCTTGGCCAGCAACGGTTTTTGGGGACCCACGATACGCGGCCGCAATACGACGATTTTGGGGTTCTCGGCATGCAGTTCCGGCGCCATGCCGATTTGCAACATCGCGTGGGAGAATTTTTCTCGACGAGGCAATTTTGGCGCCAGCGCCGAGCGAATCGGTCGATTACCCGCCAGCCCCGTGGGCGCCAAATACAATACGGCTTCCGGCCGTTTTTGGCTCACCACTTGCTGTATGTTGTCGTGGAATTGACCCAACTCCGAAGCTCGCCAACGAAGCCATTTCAAACGCTCGCCACCCAACAAAAACTTCGCCCGAACCGAGAACCGATCCGCCCCGCTGCCGGGAACCTTCAGGCCAACCGCCTTTTCGAAACGAGCGATGGTGTTGTCGTCGAATCCACATTCTTCGCCAGGAAGTTGTGCATACGTTTCCGGCCCCAGACGCAGCGAGATCCCCGCGAACGAACGATGCTCTGAATAGCGCTCGACCAGTTCGCCGACCACCCGCAATACGGCCGCCTGCACCTGGGAATTCAAAGGATTGTATCGCGGAGCGGAGCGAGACGCCTTCGTATTTTGAGCGAGCAACGCGCCGTTGCGATCGGTCCAACGAATGCCCGCAGCTGGCGGCCCTCCGTTTTGCAGGACGGCTTCCAGTTCGGGAAGACGCATCGAGAGGTCGAGACTGGGAATCAGTCGGATGTTTTCCCGGTCGCAGAGACGAAACAACAGTTCGAGCACATCTTTACGAATGGGGTCTTGGCCGGTGATAAACCGCACGCCGTTGTCGTATTTTGCGGAGGGCCGCAGCCAACGGCTAGGATACAGCGAACTTCCTTCTGAAATCGCGCCAACCACCAAGGCGTTGTAGCCGACGTATTTCGCGTAATCGATCATCCGACCGCCGCCCAGATAAAACGTATTCCAGTCGGTCAGGCTCCGCTGCCCGTTGTCTTGCGTTTGCGGGGCGAAGAACGTTTCTGGAAACAGCGGTTTCTCAAACAACGCCGCCACCAGCCGGACCGCCTCCTGACGTTCAACCTCAGGTTGCGGCTGCAAGCGGCTGGGCCCCGCGCGAACGATCAGTTTTCCGAATACCGCGCGGCGTTCCGCGTCGCGATTGACAATAATCGCGACAGGCGAATCGGAGCGAGGCCAGTAGAACAGGCGATGCCGCATCACGCGCGGCGAACCTTCGACCGGCTCCACGATCACGCCGGAATCCAATCCAAATGGGCGCACAAAACCGGCCGCGTTTGGCTCCACGATGCTCACGCCAAAGGTCTGCTCGATGTCGGCGGGGTACTCGATTTCCAGCATGTGAGGTTCTCCCTTGGCCGAAACCGGCAAGGGAAAAGCCTGCCACCCGCCGGGCTGTAACGACGTGACCTTTCGCCCGTGGTGCTCCCATTGTTCGCTGCGTTGGTTATCGAGCGGGCCGATTGTGGTTGAGGGAATCAGCTTCAGATGCGGCCAGCGGCCGAGACGCTCCCACCATTTAGGGTTCGCCGGGTCGATTTCCATCACGGTCCGCCACGAGGCATCGCTCCGGCCCGGCGGGCGTTGGTCGTCGACCGCCACCACCTGAATCTTCCGCGACAGCACCTGCTTTTGCGAAACAAACGGCGCCGGAATGCGAGGTTTGTTCAGACTAATCGAGATATCGTAAACGCCTTCGGCCGGCAAGGTCACGGAAAAACGTTCGGCGGGCGGGCCGGCGTTGTCGAGCGAAGACGATTCCGTCGACGCGTCGTTTTCCTTCGCTCCAGAGGGCGCTGCACGCTCGGTTTCCCAAAGCACCTCGTCCTGCCCGCTTTTTCGTAGCCTGACCGTCATCGCGAGCGGTGCTTGCTCCGGCTCCAACTGGTTCCGCACGACGGAGAACTCGAATGTTTCTCCCGGCCGAAATACGAGCGAGGGGCGGTCGAATTCGACACGCAAACGATCGCCCGGCGCTCGGCGGATAAGTAGCCGGTTGCCTTGATCGTCAATCGCCTGGTTTTGAAAATCCGCCACCAACGACGACAAATCGAGTTCAAATTCCTCGGCCTCCGAAGGCGCGTCGAACGGCGCCAACCGCACCAGCACCTTTGCCTCGGCTGGAGCACGCACCTGAAAATCAAGGCCATCGTAACCACTGGGGCGATCTTGCCGGATCAGTATCCGATCGGCCGCGGGCTGGAAAGTGGAAGGGCCGCTTGCTTCGGCGTCGAGACGCCGGAGATTGGAAATCTGTCCGCCGGGAACGGCAATTTCGCCTTGCCAACGACGTGTCTGGCCGCCGCCCCAAGCAATGCGCAAACGCATTTGCGTGTCGTCGGCTCGCACCGACGACGCAAACGCGGTCCACATTGCCAGCGCAAGCAGCCAGCCGCCGCCGCGAGCCAACGCGCCGCCAATTGCCGCGCGTTTCGATTTCGGACGTCCTTGTCCGACCATGTTCGACTTACGAGGGTATGAGCTTGAAACAGAAAAGGAGCGGAAGTATAGGAAGACTTGCCTCGCAAACCTAGGCCAGAATCCGCCCGCCTCACCCTGAGGATGCGGGTGCATGCCAGCTTTTGTCGTGGCCCAGGGTGGCGGAAAAAAATCAATCAGAGAATTGGAGAAAGTCGCGTTAAACTGCGGTGAGTAGGATTGATGGGGTGCTGTTTCTTGACCACGGAGAACGTCGTATGGATGCGAAAACGATAGCGAAAACAACTGAAAAAGCGAGCCGCGACTTCGGGCGTTCACCCTTTTCGACTGGCTACAGGATCAATATCCGGGTCGATCTGCAGCTTGTTGGTGCAGCAACTTCTGAATTCAAAACGGGACTTGTGATTGCCGAAGCTGATCAAGAAACGATCGAGCTTCGAGGGCCTGATTATCGACGACTTGGTCTATGTGCTACAACGACGACAGCACATATGGTTTATATTCACGCTGTTGGCCAAACGCTACGAACGGGGCAGTGCGATCTTGGAGTTGAACGCTTCCAGCTATCGATTGGAGAACGCAAAACAAAACATCCCCGACCGGAGTCCTGCCCCAACAAAACGAATGCGCCGTCAAACTAAACACCGTCGCTCCGTGGTGATTCTCCTTTTTCATTGGGCGGGCTTTTGAGGAAGGCTGCCTGTTTTCTTTTGTTGTGTGGTAACTACTCAGCGATGATCGCACGATGTTTTTTGCGAGAACCACGAATGGACACAAATTCACACGAATGCATTTCAACGGGCTCTCAGGTTTTCTCCTGGAAACAAGCGACGTCAGCCGTGCCAGTACGTGGAGAGCTCGTCACAAGAATTCGTGTCTATTCGTGTTCATTCGTGGTTCCATCAGGTACCGATCGAAGCTCGTCGCTGAATAGTTACGTTGTGTGCGCAGGACTTCCGTCCGAAGCTCCCAACTTCTTTTGACGAACCCACGGGCTTCTAGCCGGTAGTCGTTGAGTTTTGGAGGTGAGCGTGATTCCGAAAGCACGCTGAAGCGTGAACTTCAACGGTGGGTGGCGCGAATGACGACGTTGTTCGGAGGCGTTTATCAGACCGCTGCATCTGGCATTCCGCCGGGATGCTGTGTTTGTAGCGTTGGTAAAAACCACCGACGCCGCACCTTCACACTCCGGCGGTCATAGTTGGACCGTCTGCTTATTTCTCGTCTTCGCGAACGACGCGAACTCCCAGTTCTCGGAGTTGGTCGTGGTCGACATCGCCGGGGGCGCCGGTCATGAGGTCGGCCGCGCGTTGCGTTTTCGGGAAGGCGATGCAATCGCGCAGGCTGTCGAGGTTGGCGAACACCATCACGAGGCGGTCGATGCCCAGAGCGATGCCGCCATGCGGAGGCGCGCCGAATTTCAGGGCGTCGAGCAAGAAACCGAAACGCTCTTGGGCGGTTTCGGCATCGATTCCCAATAGCTCGAACACCTGCCGTTGGGCGTCGGGGTCGTGGATTCGAATCGTGCCGCCACCCGCTTCGGCGCCATTCACGATTAAGTCGTAGGCCACGGCGCGGCAGGCGGAGGGGTCGGTCGCCAACTGTTCGGCGTCTTGAGGTCGCGGCGCCGTGAACGGATGGTGCATGGCGGTCCAACGTTCTTCATTGGGGAGTTTCTCGAACATGGGAAATTCCACCACCCAGGAAAAATGCATTTGCCCCGGTGCATAAAGTTCAAGCTCCTCGCCCAGCCGCCGCCGCAAGCCATTGAGCGTTTTGCAGGTGACTTCCCAGGTATCGGCGCTGAAGAGCAGTAAGTCGCCCGGCTGCGCATCAAACCGCTGCTTGAACTCCGCCAACAGTTCGGGGGCGAAGTTTTTGGCGATGGGCGAAAACAAGGTTCCGTCTTTTTCCACACGGAACCAAGCCATGCCCTTGGCGCCGAAATCGTTCTTGACGTATTCGGTCAGTTCATCGAGCAGACGCCGAGAATACTTCGACGCCGCGCCTTCCGCTTTGATGCCCCGCACGCGCCCTCCAGATTCGGCCACTGAACGAAAGACGCGAAATTCCGCTTTGGCGGCGAGGTCGGTGCAATCGACAATTTCCATGCCGAACCGCAAGTCGGGGGCGTCGTGTCCGAAACGCTCCATGGCTTCGTCGTAGGTCATGCGCGGCAGCGGGAGTTTCAATTCCAGGCCCAGCACGTCTTTTGCCAAGCGTTGCATCAGGCGGTCGATCAGGTGCATGATGTCGTCGGCGTCGACGAACGACATTTCCAGATCGAGCTGCGTGAATTCAGGTTGGCGGTCGGCGCGGAGGTCTTCATCGCGAAAACATCTGGCCACCTGCACGTAGCGATCGAAACCGGCCATCATGAGAATTTGTTTGTAGAGCTGCGGCGATTGCGGCAGCGCGTAAAACTGGCCGTTGTGAACGCGGCTGGGAACCAGATAATCGCGGGCGCCTTCCGGCGTACTGCGGCCCAGCATGGGCGTTTCCACGTCAATAAACTGCTGCTCCTCGAAATAGTCGCGCATGATTTTGATCATACGGCTGCGTAAAAACAGGTTTTTCTGCATCTGTTCGCGGCGCAGGTCCAGATACCGATACTTCAATCGCAAGTCTTCTCCGGGCAACTCCTCCTGCCCGGGGTTGAACGGGAGCGGAACGCTTTTGTTGAGCACTTCCAGCGACCGGCAACGCAGTTCGATTTCTCCGCTGGCAAGCTTGGGGTTCGCCTGCCCTTGGGGCCTTTGGGAAACGACGCCCGTGACGCGAATCACGTATTCCGACCGCAACCGCCCCGCCGCCTCCAGCAGTTCGGCGCCGCTCTCGGGGCCAAACACGACTTGCGTTTTTCCGTAACGATCGCGCAGATCAACAAACACACCGCCGCCATGATCGCGATTCACATCCACCCAGCCACAAAGCGTGGCTTCGGTGTCTTTGTCAGATAGTCGTAGATCGCCGCACGTGTGGGTCCGTAACAAGAGTCGGGTCCTTGTGGTGGGGGTGTTTTCGTGGCGCCGGGGAGCGGCCGCGTCAATACAGAGACCGGGTATTCTAGTCGGAGAGGCGAAAGCTCGAAAGGTTCACCACACGTTCAAGGGCGGCATTTTGGGGCGATTTTTGCCGCCAGTCGCTCCATAACGCACCACTTGGGCGTCTTCCGGCGACGCAACCCTTGAAATGCTCACCAATACCACGCCAACCTACCGTGGCCGCTTCTTTTTTGGACGCAACTTCCGGTTGGCCCAGTTTTTGTATTCCGGACGCGCGGCCCAGTCTTTCAGAAAAGGTTGGTACTCGGGAATCGCGTACCAGAAACGACCGTGCGGCCCTTCGCGGGTTACGCGGCCCGCGGGGTAATCGGCCCCGGTTCGACTTTTCGCCACGGAGGCAATCACCGCCTCGAGCGCGGTTTGTAAGCGTTTCGCGTCGACCGGCCGTTCGGCGAACAGGTCGTGCGATTCGGTCTTGTCGGCTTTCAGATCGAACAACAGATATTTCCTTTCGCCGGTTTTTCCACCGCCGATCTTTTCCATCACGATCTTCAGGTCGTTGTCGATCAAGGCCGCCCGCCCTTGGTAGTGAAAGGGGATCGGTTTCGTGCGCGGACCGATCTCGCCAGCCAGCAGCGGTTTGATGCTCATGCCGTCGACCAGTTCGAGCATCGAGTTTCGGGGCAGGTCTAGCAGGTCGACCAGCGTGGGCATGATGTCCATGGTCGAGGCCGGGTGCGAGGTGACGCGAGGTTCGATTTTCGCCGGCCATTCGATAATACCCGGCACGCGCAGGCCGCCCTCCCAAAGCGTTCCCTTGTGGCCCCGCAAGCCGCCGACGGTATCGTGGCCGACGCCATTCGGACCGCTCCCTTTCAAGCCGCCATTATCGCTACAAAACCACACTAGCGTGTTTTGGTCGAGCCGCATCCGCTTCAGGCCGTTGCGCAGCGCGCCGATGCTGCGGTCCATCGCGACTAACTCGCCATGATGATTCGCCGACTTGGCCGCCTCGCCCTTAATTTGATCTTGCCGGCTGGCCACCCAAGGACTGTGCGGCGAGCCGAACCAAATTACGGTGAAGAACGGTTTGCCGGCGTGCTTTGTTTGTTCGATGAACTTCAACGCCTCGGCCACCACGACTTCCGAAGAGTCGCCCTTGAACTCCTCGAATGTTCCCATGCGGCTCATGATCGGGTTCATGTCAAAAAAGTTCGTCACGGTGAGCCAGTGATCAAACCCGAAATGGCCCGGGTGGTGGGGGTCGGAAACAAGCACTGGAACCCCAGGACCGCGCACGCCGTTGAGATGCCACTTACCGAAATGGGCGGTTGCGTAACCGGCTTTTTGCATCGCGCGGGCGATCGTGCGTTCTTGCCGATGCAGCGCGTAGCCGTGCGCCAGCACGCCGGTTCGATCGTGGGTTCGGCCGGTGAGAACGCTGGCCCGGGTCGGAGAACAGACCGGCCCGGCGGCGTAAAAACGATCGAACCGCAGACCGTTGGCTGCCATGGCGTTGAGGTTCGGCGTTTTGAGAATCGGATGCCCATAGTAGCCGGTCTGGCCCCATCCCTGGTCGTCGGCCATGACCAACACGACATTGGGCCGGCCGGTCTGTTGGGCGGCCAGTGGTCGCGCATGGATGAGTTGCGGAATGACTGCCGCGGCGAGGCAAAATGCCAGTGCGGTTGTTCGGTGTAACATCAGATTAAACCACCCGTTTGTGTCCAAAGCGGCGCTGTCCAAACAATTGTAACTGTTCACCTTGTTTTCCGCACATCTCCGTGTTGAAAAGTCGGCCATTTTTTTGGGGATCTACTTTTTTCTTCCGTAGTTGCTTTCGGTGAAGCCGAACAACTTGATGATCTGACTCTGTCGCGGAGTAGGGTCAGTGCAAAAGTCTTGGGGCGAGCGGCGTGAAGTTGCCGGCTGTTGCCTTCGGCGGCAGGGAAGCGGGATCGATTGGCTGATGCTTTTTGTTTTTCTTCATGCCATCACGATAGCAACGCGTTGACTGCGGCCAAACTGCCGATGGCCTACATTTCTCATGCCATCGGCAAACCCTCAGATCGCCAGCCAAAAGAAACTCGAAGAAAATGAAACCCAGATGTGCGAAAAATAAGGTTCACGGTTGCCAACAATTTCCTCGAGTCGCGTTTCGCTCTGAGAAAGCACGCCGCTTTCGCGAAAGGCGACAGTGGCGGAACGATGCCGCCGCCCGGGGAAATCTACAACCGCGAACCTCGCGCCGAACAGTAGTCGAGACATCCCCATGAATAGTTGCCTCGCCCGCCAGCTTGGAGTACAAGTGCAGTAGGGATGGCGGTTCAACTTGAACAGCAGATAGGCGTTGAACATCAGCCCCGCGTTTGTATTTTCAGGTGTCGCTCGCCCTAAACGCGCCGCAAAAAACCACACTTATTAGGCGAGCGGCAGGTGAAAATTTACCTAAATACAAGCACGAAGCGCAAGCGAGTGAATAAGCAAACGGTCGTTCCCGCGCAGGCGGGAACCCAAAAAAAATCACGGACTCCCGCTGGGCGCGGGTAAGTTATTTTCCGCCGCTCGCCTTAATGGGGAACCAGAGGATTGTGCTCGATTCAGACGACCCTCTCTAGCAGCCCTCTTGCCAAGGGGCGGAACTCGTTTGATGCATTCTCATCCGCCGTTGATCTTAACGAGAAAGATATCTCCCGATGTATCGCTGTTTTCGATTGCTCACGTTCTTGCTGACACTCGCGATTTGCCTGCAATTGCCGCAGACGGTTCAGGCCCAAAAGACCGGCGGCGAATTGCCGCCGGGGCGGAAAATCTATCTGGGAAGACGCATCGCCCAGACCATGCACTACCTGGGCGCCCCGTGGCTGATTCGCGATGGCCGTGAACGCGAGGAGCGTTGCTCGCAAATGCTGGCGAATTTGGGGGTCAAACCCGGAATGACCGTCTGCGACATGGGCTGCGGCAACGGCTATTATTCGCTCAAACTGGCCAAGTTGGTCGGAGCGCAAGGCAAGGTGATCGCGGTCGATATCCAACCCGAAATGCTGACCTTCCTCCGCCAACGGGCCGCCAAGGAAAAAATTACGAACATCACACCCACGCTCGGCTCGCTGATCGATCCTCAGTTGCCGCCCGGCAAGGTCGACATCATTCTATGCGTGGACGTCTATCACGAGTTTTCACATCCTGAACACATGCTCAGGGAAATGCGCAAGTCGTTGGCGCCGAACGGCTTGTTGGTGTTGCTGGAATATCGCGAAGAAGATCCGACCGTGCCGATCAAACCGTTGCACAAAATGAGCAAGAATCAGGTGAACAAGGAAATGGCCGCCAACGGGCTGAAGCTCGCCAAGCAGTACGATGAACTCCCCTGGCAACATATGATGTTTTACCGGCGCGACGAAACCTTCGGCGCGAAGTAGGCGGAGCGGCAGATGAAAATTCCCCTAATACAAGCACGAAGCGCAAGCGAGTGAATCAGCAAACGGTCATTCCCGCGTGGACGGAAACCCAAAAAAAAATCACGGACTCCCGCTGCGTGCGGGTAAGCACCGCTCGATAAATAACGGTCGCATTTGTGTAGCCATCGTCGCCAGACGGTGGATGAGCGGTGAGCCATCCCACGCTCTGGCGAGCATGGCTACGACACTAATTTTCCGCTCGATGCTAAGTTATTTTCCGCCGCTCGCCTTACGCCATTGCACGGAATATATCTTGGACAGGTACTAAAGGCTGAACTCCAACGGCGCCTAAAGGCTGAAATCCTACGATTGGCGTTGGCCGAACTACGGCTTCCAAAGCAAAACGAAGGAGTAGTCGAAGTCGTTAGGGCGGCGGCCGTGCGGGGTGCTGTCGTAACGGTCGATCAGGCCGATTTTGAGATTAAGATGGGCCTCTTCGTCGAGCAAGATTTCCAGCCCGACGTCGGTCATGAGGCGAGAATCGTTGAAGTTATCCCACTGTGGGAAGTAGTCGATTTTGGCCACCAGTTTTTGACGCTTCGTCAGTTGATGTGAAAAATCGATGCCGTAAACGGCTTCTGGCTCATACCGGTCGACGGGCCCGCCAATCTCGCGGGAAACACCGGCGCCGAAACGGGCTTTGAGCGTGGTGGCGTCGCTTTCGATCAGCATGCGTCCCAAACCCATGTTCACGTTCCAACGTAGATTGAACGCCTTGAATTCATCGTACACAAGACCGTAGCGGGCGAACATTGTCCAGCGAGACTCCGCAAACCGGCGGTCGTAATTCATGTTCATAATGGCCCGGTTCTGCGTCTCGACCGCCTTCGCCGTGCTTTTGGCGTAATTGATGTCAACCGAGAACTCGTTGAGGTCGTTGATCCGTTTTAGGCTGCCGCCGGTGCGGAAATTCATCGTCGGCGAGTTGCCTTCGCTGCCGTTGAGGCCCAGTTCAAAACTTCCCTCCCAGGTCGCCTCTGGAAACCAGTAATGCGCGTCGAACCACCTGAATTCCGTGTCGGGAGTCAGGCCTTCCTCCAGAGCGGGAGGAATTTCCTCGGCGGTGGCGTTTATGTCGGCGATGGCGTTTATGTCGAGCGGCGTCCCTGGCAGTGTCACATCGACGGGCGGCAACCGAAAAAGGCCGGAATCTTGAGCGAACGCCATCCGGCCAGACGCCGCCAAAATGCTGAACAACGCCGCCGCCAGCAACAAGGCTCCATGGAACATCGGCGTTCCAGCCCAGCGGAGCGCCTTCGCTGGCCGCCATGCCATGAAAATGGCGCAGGCGTCGCCCCGCCGGTCGACCAACGGTGGTTGGGGCCATTGTCCGCAAGGTTTCATGAACATCGCCGCCGGGAGGGAATAATCGCCTATTTATGAAAGAGGCTTCTTATAGGCCAATCGCTCACGGGGGAGCAAGATCAATTTGATGGCGAGATGGCGAGATGGCGAGATGGCGAGATGGCGAGATGGCGAGATGGCGAGATGGCGAGATGGCGAGATGGCGAGATGGCGAGATGGCGAGGGTGCGAGGGTGCGAGGGTGCGAGCGTTCGAGCGTTCGAGTACGGAAGCTATCATGCCGGAACCCACGCGGGATATTGCAAAACTGTACGAGGCGGTTCTCACCGGAAACGGCGCGCTGGCGGTTGAAGTAACCCAGGCGGCGTTGGCTTCGGGCGCCGAGCCACAAGATTTGGTGACCGGCCAGATGATTCCCGCGATGGATGAAGTTGGCCGGCGGTTTGAACATGGCGAATACTTCGTTCCCGAACTGCTGATCGCCGGCCGCGCGATGAAAGGCGCCTTGGAATTGTTGCGGCCGTTGCTGGCGGAGAAGGGAATTGAACCGGTGGGCCGCGTCGTGATCGGCACCGTGAAGGGAGATCTGCACGACATCGGCAAGGGATTGGTGGCCTCGATGCTCGAAGGCGGCGGATTCGAGGTGATCGATCTAGGTGTTGATATCCCGCCGGAGAAGTTCGTTCTCCAGGCCAAGGAGAGCGGCGCCGACATCATCGCCGTGTCAGCGCTTCTGGCAACCACCATGACCGGAATGAAGGCCGTCGTGGAGGCGGTTCGAGAAGCTGGCATGGAGAAACAATGCAAAGTGATGATTGGCGGCGCTCCGGTAACGCAGCAATATGCTGATTCGATCGGCGCCGCCGGCTACAGCAACAACGCCAGCACCGCAGTGGCCATGGCCCGCGAACTTTGCGTTGCCTGACCGCGCCGAAGGGGGCGGCTACGAATGTTGCTCGCCGATGTGTCCCGCGATAAAGGCGCCGGCGAGGTTGCGGGCCGTTCGCAGACGGTAGTCGGCCGTGGAGCGAAGGTCGTCGATCGGGGTTAGCTCGGCGCTCAGTTGGTCGGCTGCTTGCGCACCCAACGCGTCGGAGGGCGCGTGGCCCTCCAACAACTGTTCGGCTTCGCATGCTCGTAGTGGTCGCGGTCCCATGCCGCCGAACGCCAATCGCAGGTCGCGGTAATGGCCGGCGGCGTCGAGCCCGGCGATGGCCGTAAAAACCATTTTGCCGATCGCTCCAGCGGCGCGCGAGGCGACTTTGCGGAACAGCAGTCGCTGGCGCGGGCGGTCTCGAATGGGAATCATGATTGCGGTGAGTAGTTCGTCTGGTGCGATTGCCGTTTGACGGGGCTCCTGGAGGAACTGCCGGTAGGCGACGCAGCGTGTTGCGTCGCGAGACGACAACTCGACCTCCGCGTCCAAGGCCAACCACACGGGCAATGTCTCGCCGGCGGGCGAAGCGCTCACGATCCGGCCGCCGACCGTCGCCCGATTTTGCCTTTGCACACCGCCCGTTACAGCCGCGGCACGGCGAATCAAGGGGCAGATAGCCTGCAAAACAGCCGACCGACGCAACTCCGTCAGCGTGGTCAGCGCTCCGATGCGGACCCAGCCGTCATCGTGAATGCCGTCTTCGTGAGTGCCGTCTTCGTGGATGCCGGCGAGTTGGTCTCGCAGCTGCGCGAGGTTGATCCAACCGGTAGCGGCGGCGCGGTTGCCATAAATTTGCGCCATCACTTCACTGCCGCCGGCAAGAGGACGCCAGCCCTCGTCGCGGTGCAGCGCCATGAACTGCAATGCTTCGGTGACGTCGCGCGGCGTGAAGACGTGGTGGTCCGAGATGTTGGTTGGCATGGGCGGCTCCCGTCGGGCGAAGCGGCTACTTTGCAGCCGCCGCCTGTTGCATCGACTCAATGATCTTTATGTAACCGGTGCAGCGGCAGAGATTTCCCGACAACATTTCGCGAAGTTCCTCGGTGTTTGTTCCACCGCCGCGGCGCAGGTGGGCGGTGGCCGCCATCAAGATTCCCGGCGTGCAACTGCCGCATTGCGTGCCGCCGCACTCCAAAAAGGACTGCTGCAGCGAGCTCAGGCAATCGCGGTCGGACAGGTATTCGACCGTTTGCACGTCGGCGCCCTCCAACTGCACCACCGGCGTCAGGCAGGCGCTGACGGCTTGCCCGTTCACGATCACGGTGCATGCCCCGCAGATGCCTTGGCCACAACCGTTTTTCGTTCCGGTCAGGCGGAGCGTTTCTCGCAATACGTCTAACAGCCGCTGCATCGGCGGCGCCTGCATCTCGACCGGCTGGCCGTTTACATGGAATCGAAACACGTGGTCGTTATTCAAGATTTCGCGCCTCCCAGGCAGGCAAGATGATTTCGGGAGTGACGGGAACTCGCCTGAAGTGGATTCCCAACGCACTTCGCAACGCATTGACCACCGCCGGCGCCGGCCCTTCCATCGGCAGTTCGCCCAGCCCCTTGGCGCCGTGCGGCGCGCGGTGTTGCGGATGTTCCAAAAACACGGCGTGAATCGGTGGTAGGTCCATCGCGGTTGGGATGGAATAGTCGGCAAGGTTCGCGTTTTGCATGACGCCGTTTTTCCACACGACGTTTTCCAGCAACGCCCAACCAAGTCCTTGCGCGACGCCACCCTGCACCTGACCGGCGGCAAACATCGGATTAACCACCTTGCCGACGTCCTGAACGGCGGTCACGTCGAGCACGACCGCTTCGCCGGTTAGCGTGTCGACTTCCAACGCCGCCACGCAGCAACTCCAAGTGTACGCCGGGTAAGCGTCGCCCTGGTGTTTTTCTTCGTCCCAACGCATTTCCGGCGGCGGGCTATAATGCTCGCGAACTTCAAGACGTTCGCCGCTGGCAACCAGCTTGGCCACGGTGGCGCGAAACACGAGCGGGTCGGGAAGCAGACTTCCCTGACGCCGCTCAACATCCTCGCGAAACCGCTTGCCCGCCGTGATCAACAGCCCGCCGATAATGGTCGCGGTGCGCGAGGCCATCGGTCCGGAATCGGGGTGTTGGTTGGTGTCGGGCTGTTCAGTCAACACGTACTCGACCGGAACGCCGAGCCCTTCGGCGGCAAGCTGTGCCACGATGGTTCGCGTGCCCTGCCCCACCTCGACCTGCGAAGTGAGCGCCGTTATCGAACCATCGGCGTTACCGTGCAGCGCCACGCCGGAATGGAAGAAGACCTCTTCGTAACCGCTCAGCCCAGTTCCATGCATGAATAAGGAAAGCCCGATTCCGCGTCGCAGGAAGCGGTCTGCTCCGCGGCGCGAATCAGCTTCTCGATTGAATTCCGCATACGCTTCGCGGCGGGTGATGAAGTCCGACTCTCGCAGCGCCCGCTCCAGCACCTCGCCCGCCGACGCATCATCGCCGACGTTCTGCCCAGTGGCCAGGGTTCCATTGCGGCGGATCAGGTTCTTACGCCGCAACTCCAGCGGATCCATTCCCAGCTTGCTCGCGCAATAGTCGAGATGTGCGTCCACCGCAAACAACGCTTGCGGCGCGCCGAATCCTCGAAAGGCGCCGCTCGGCGGATGGTTCGTGGCCACGACGCGGGCCGAAATGTGAATGTTGTCACATTGGTAAGGACCGGCGGCGTGAATTGCCGCTCGCGAAATCACGAGCGGGCTCATCGTGCCGTAGGCGCCGCCGTTGAGCACCATTTCGACCTGCATTCCCACGAGCCGGCCATCGTGCGTGAAACCGGTCCGGTGACGGATTCGCGCCGGGTGCCGCTTGCTGGTGAACCGCATATCCTCGCCACGTTCATAGATCAAACGCACCGTTTTGCGGGTTTTCCAGGCCAGCAGGGCAGCGTGGCCGCCGAGCATTGTGGGGAAATCGTCCTTCCCGCCAAAGGCTCCGCCGGTCAGGTTCGGGATGACAAGGATTTTTTCCTGGGGCAGATCCAGCAGTTCGGCCACCGCCTTGACCAAGTAATACGGGCACTGCATCGAGCCGCGAATCGTGATTCCGTCGCCGTTCCATTCGGCCTGCATTCCCTGCGGTTCGAGGTACGCGTGCTCTTGCGCCCCGGTGTGGTGTTCGCCTTCGATCACGACGTCGGCCGTTTGCAATGCGGCGTTTGCATCGCCTTTGTTGATCTCGACGGTGCGAAATACGTTATCTTCACCGAAGATGCTTGTCTTGGCTGCCAACGCATCGTCGATGTCAAATACCGGCTCCAATGGCGAAGTGAGCACCGAGATACTTTCCAGCGCCAAGGCGAGGGTTTCTTTATCGGGCGCCGCCACGAGCGCAACCGGCTGGCCGTGGTAACGGATGAAACCTTCGGCTAACGAGGGTTGGTCTCGCAGGACCACGGGCACCACGTTTTCGCCTGGAATGTCGGCGGCGGTGACGAGCACGACGCGGTCCCAATCGAACCGTGTGTCGGGGCGCACGCCCAACAGCCGGGCGTGCGGAACATTGGCGCGCACCGTTCCAGCGAACCATGCGCCATCGCGCGGCAAGTCGTCTAGGAATTGAGCGTCGCCACGAAGTTTCGCCGCGCCTTCGCGCCGCGGCACGCTATTTCCCAGAGCCGATTCCGTGGTCTTCATGGCAACCGATGTGTTGGCGCAAGCCTCGGTGTTTACCGAGCTGCGCGGGTGAGCGCTGCGGCGACGAACGCTTCGTAGTCTTCAGGCGAGCGGACGCCGTGAACGTCGGAGTGCAGCGAAATTCGGAAAACATTCTCCTGTTTGAAAATGCGGGCGCCGATGCGGGCGACGTCCAGCCGTTCGCCGACCGGGCGGCCGTCAACGCTCGTGAAACTGGCGATGTGCGCCTGCACGCCCGACGGCGTGAGCAACCGCAATCCTAGGCCTTCCGCCACGGCATGCAACTGCTGGCCGATCAGGATGCGCACTTGGTTGCAACGCGTTTGGCCTTGTCGTTCTTCCAGCCGACGCACGCATTCCTCCAAAACGCCCATGTAAACCGCGCCGTGCCCCATCACTTCCAACACCGTACGCAGAGCGCCGCCGAAGGGGGCGTCCAGCGCGTTGAAATCAACACCGACCACTCCCAGCCCCGGCGCCAAGTTCAAGTGCTTGTGAAGTGGACCGACAAAGATCGGCGCCGCATCGACAAGCACTGGTTGAAAGACCGTGCCCAGCGACTGCGCCGCATCGACGATCAGTAGTGCGTCGTGGCGCGCTCGCAGGTCGAACACTTCGCCAGTCAGCGGACAAATGTGCGTGCAAACGCACGCCGCCCGGTTCTCCGCCAGCGAGTCGGGGTAACCGAGCAGTTTTTCGTAAGGCGGGTAGGGCCGGTTGGCCAAGCCAAGCGGCGCCATTTGCGCCCGCGCCGCAGCAAGACAGACCGCAAGCAACCCGCTACTGGTGTTGCCCGACAAAAACAGTTCGTGCCGCGCGCTGACGGTCTTCGTAAGTTCGCCCAGAATTTTCGCTCGCAACGCCGCCGCTTTTTTGAAGTACGCCTTGCCCGAGGCGTCCCAACGCTGGCCGATATCGGGGTGCATGGCTGCGGCGTCGAGGTTCATGATTCAAGCTTCCTCGTGGGGTGGGAGTTCATCTCCCGCTCCCGCAGTATAAACGAATCCGCCCAACTCGTCATAACGGCGCCGCACCGCGCAAGACACCTTTGACTTGCCGTCACACGACCGATAGCATCCGTTCCAGGCATGCACGCTACCGCCGGCTCAGTTTTTTCGCGACATTCTCCGCGGCGCGCATCACGCGCAATACGTTCTCACCCATGATCAGGCGAACCTCGGCTTCGGTGTAGCCTCGGTTCAGCAACTCCTGCGTGATATAAGGATACGTCGAGACATCTTCCAACTGCCGCGGCAACATCGGCACGCCGTCGAAATCGGAGCCAATGCCGACATGCTCCACGCCCGCCACGCGGGCAATGTGGTCGATATGATCGACCACGTCATGCACGGAGCCGGGCAGCATCGGGTTTTGAGCGCGCCAGCGGGCCATGGCTCGATCGTACTTTTTTTGTTCGGGATATTTTTCGTGTAACTCCCGCATGACATCAAACATACTCGCCATTCTGCGGGCGGATTCCGGTTCGATGAATCCTGAAAAGAAATTCACCATTACCACGCCGCCATTCTCGGCCACTTTTCTCAGAATGTGGTCGGGCGCATTGCGAGGATGATCGGCCAGACTGCGCGCCGATGAGTGCGAAAAGATAATCGGGGTCTGCGAAATCCGCAGGGCGTCTTCCATCGTTTCGACCGACACATGCGATAAATCGACCAACATGCCCAGGCGGTTCATTTCCCGCACCACCTCTTCGCCGAAGGGCGAGAGGCCGCCGTGTTGCGGTTTGTCGGTGGCGGAATCGGCCCACTGGAGGGTGTCGGAATGGGTGAGCGTCATGTAGCCGGCGCCGCGCGCGTGCAGTTGCCGCAACACCGCCAATGAATTTTCGATGCTGTGCCCGCCTTCGACGCCGATCATCGAAGCGATTTTTCCCGCAGCGCGAATGCGTTGCACGTCGTCGGCGGTTCTGGCGAATTCGAAGGTGTCGGGGTAGCGATCCATCATGGCTTTCACCAAATCAATTTGTTCCAGCGTTTGCAGCAAGGCGTTGCCGGTTTGCGCCGTTTCGGCTGGCACATAGACCGACCAAAATTGCGCGCCGACGCCGCCTTCGCGGAGCCGTGCGATATCGGTGTGCAGCTTCGGCTGCGGCTGGGAGATATCCAGCTTCTCGAATGACCGCGAAGCCAGCGTGCGCATCTGCCAGGGGAGGTCGTTGTGTCCGTCGATCACCGGCGCCGAAGCGTGAATTCGCCG
Organism: Planctomycetota bacterium; assembly: GCA_024276655.1. Classification (GTDB taxonomy): domain Bacteria; phylum Planctomycetota; class Planctomycetia; order Pirellulales; family Pirellulaceae; genus SZUA-33. The sequence goes on along the minus strand of JAJRWU010000015.1, from coordinate 4,460 downwards.
CGCTGTTTCGGTGAGCACCACCGGCGGCCGCGCCTTGCCGTTTTTTTTCCGCCACTTGCCGGGGCCCCACACGGCGCGTCCTGGCAGAGCGCCGGTATGTTCGCCGTTTTTGAGAACTTGCACGCCGTTGACGAACACCTGCTCCACGCCCTGAGCGTATTGATGGGGGTTATCGTAGGTGGCTAGGTCGCGAATGCGGATGGGGTCGAACACCACGATGTCGGCAAAATAGCCGGGCGCCAAACTTCCCCGTCCACGAATGCCGAGCGTTTGGGCGGGAAATTGTGTCAGTTTATGAATCGCGGTTTCCAGGGGAATGATGTTTTCGTCGCGCACGTATTTCCCCAGCAAGCGAGCAAAACAGCCATACGCCCGAGGGTGTGGATTGCTTTTGAGGAAGGCGCCTTCGGGCGCTAACGACGATGCGTCGGAATCGAAGCTGACCCACGGCAGGGCGATTTTCTTTTTCACGTTTTCCTCGCTCATCAGGAAGTAAACGCACTCCACCCGGCTGCCGTCTTCGACGACCAAATCGAGCGCCGTTTCTTCCGGCGATAGGCCGCGTTGGCGAGCCACTTCGGCCAGCGTTTTGCCCGTCAGATGTTTGAGGTCGTTGTTCCGGAAGCCGACCAACAGCACCTGGTCGGCGGAACCGGCCATGAGCAGCAGGTTTTCCCATTTATCGGTGGGGGTTTTCATTTCCAAAAGCACGCGGCGGCGGATGTCAGGATCGCGGAGGCGGTCGCGCCAGCGGTCGTAGCCGCCCTCCTGCACCCAGGGCGGCATCGAAGCGTTGAGCCCGGTGGCGCCGGCGGTGTAAGTGTACATATCGGCCGTGATGCGCAGCCCTTCTTTTCTCGCCGCCTCCACGCGTTGGATCACCTCTTCGAGCTTCGGCCAATTGGCGCGCCCCGCCGCCTTGAGGTGGTAGATTTCGGCGGCGATGTTGGCCTCCTTGGCGATTTCCAACAGTTCATCAACCGCCTCCAAAAGTTGGTTGCCCTCGCTTCGCATGTGCGAAATGTAGAGGCCGTCGTATTCCGCCGCCACTTTGCACAGTTCAATCAACTCCGCCGTATCGGCATAAAACGCCGGCGCGTAAATCAGCGAAGAGCCAACGCCCAGAGCGCCTTCCTCCATGGCCGTTCGCACCAGCGAACGCATTTCGGCCATTTCCTCCTCCGTGGGGCGACGGTTCTCGTAACCCAACGCATGAATGCGAACCGACGTAGCGCCCACGAACGAAGCCACGTTGGTCGCCACGCCGCGCTGCTCCAAATGCCGCAAGTATTCACCCAACGATCGCCATGCCACCTTGTACTTGATATCGCTTTGGCCCGCCGCCAAATCGCGCGCCATGGCTTGGTTGAGCGGCCCCATCGACCAACCTTCGCCGAACACTTCGAGTGTCACGCCTTGGCGGATATCGCTCTGGCTGCGGCCATCGACCAAGAGCGACGTCGTGGCCCAACTCAACATATTGATAAAGCCGGGCGCCACGGCGCGGCCGCTCACATCGACATTCAACTTCGCCTTGGCGTTGGAAAGATCGCCAATCTTCGCAATCCTATCTCCCCGCAGGCCGACATCCGCCCGCTGCGGCGCGGCGCCGGAGCCGTCGTAAACCAAGCCGCCCCGCAGAACGACGTCGAACGGCGCTTCTTCCGCCGAAAGAGCACTTGTTGGCGCTAAATACGCCCCGACGCCCAGCAGCAACAAAGCGCACAACACGCTGTATAATAGCCCGGCATTTTCAAAATGTCGGGCTGTTGATTTGGCTAATTTGGTAAACACATTTCGGGCGGAGCCTAACGACTGGCATCGGATCGATCGCATGAACAAACTCCGTGAGGTGCTGAAGAAATGGCTGCTTGCCGACGCCCTGAAAATGAACTATACCGAATCAGTCTCCAAACATATCATGCCGACGGCTAGATTTCATCCGTGGCGCCCTTTGCCTCCTGCTTTACTTCACAAAGAAAACATCGCATGCGCGTCTCGAACAAGGTCGTTCTGTCTTTATTGTTGTGCGGAGTCGTGGCGTTGCACGCGGCGCCAGGTGTTTTACTGGCCGCCAATGAGGAGTCGGCAGCCGATACGTTGCAACATCTGCTGGACGACGCCTGGGAATTCGAACTAAGGGAAGATCCGCTCTGGGCCACGCATGTGGGCGAGCACCGGTTTAATGCCCGGCTTCCCGAAGTGACCGTGGCCGATGCAACCCGCCGTTGGGCCACCCGCGTGGAGTTTCTGGAGCGGCTCAAGGGCATTGACCGCCAGAAATTGAGTGCGGCGGAGCGCGTGAATTATGACATTTTCCTACGTCTGACCAACGACACGATTCGCGAATACGAATTCCGCACGTATCTGATGCCAATTACGAATCGGAGCGGCTTCCACATTTCTTTTCCGGAGTTGGCGAAACGGATGCCGCTCAATACCGCGGCCGATTATGAAAATTACATCGCCCGCTTGAACGCCTTTTCCCGCTACGCCGACCAACACATCACGGTCATGCGCCATGGGATTGAACGCGGCATGGTGTTGCCCGCCGTGGTGTTGGAGGGCGCCGCCGAAGCCATCGCGCCCCATATCGTGGACGACCCGGCCAAAAGCCTCTTGTACGCGCCGTTTCAAGCGTATCCCGAGCGGATTCCCGCCGACGAACAAAAACGCTTAACCGCCGCTGGCCGGCGGGCGATTCTCCAAAGCGTCGTGCCGGGGTTTCGCCGTTTCTCAGATTTTATGCGGCGCGAATACATTGCCACGGCGCGAGGGTCGGTGGGCGCTTCGGCGCTGCCTCAAGGACGCGCCTTCTACCGCCACCGCGTGCAAAAATTCACCACGCTCGATTTGTCGCCGGAACAGGTGCATCAGACCGGTTTGGAGGAAGTCGCGCGTATTCACGCCGAGATGCTGCAAGTGATCAAGCAGGTGAAATTCGACGGCGATTTCGCCGCCTTTGTAAAACACCTTCGCGAGGGCGAGGAATTCTATCCCCAATCGGCCGAACAACTGATGAAAGAAGTTTCCTTCGTGCTCAAAAAAATGGACGGCGAATTGCCGCGATTATTCAGGAAATTGCCGCGCGCCCCGTACGGCATTCGCCGCGTTCCCGACTACATCGCTCCCCGCACCACAACGGCCTATTACATGCAGCCCGCCGGCGACGGCTCCCGCGCCGGATTCTATTATGTGAACACTTATAATTTGAAAAGTCGGCCCTTGTTCGAAATCGAAGCGCTCTCCCTGCACGAGGCGGTTCCGGGCCACCACTTGCAACTTGCCTTGCAACAAGAGATGCGCGACCTGCCCGCTTTTCGCCGCTACGCCGGTTTCACGGCCTTCGTCGAGGGCTGGGCGTTGTACGCCGAACGGCTTGGATTGGAGGTCGGTTTTTATCAAGATCCTTACGCCAACTTCGGCCGCCTGAGTTATGAAATGTGGCGGGCCTGCCGATTGGTGGTCGACACCGGTCTACATTACTTGGGGTGGTCGCGCGAGCAGGCGATACAGTACATGGCGGAAAACACCGCGCTCTCGCTGCACAACATCACGGCGGAAGTCGACCGTTACATTTCCTGGCCGGGCCAAGCCTTGGCCTACAAAACGGGCGAACTAAAAATTCGCGCATTGCGCGCCACTGCCGAAGAAACGTTGGGCGGCCGATTCGACATACGTCAGTTTCACGAGGTCGTGCTGGGCGGCGGCAGTGTTCCGCTCTCGGTCTTGGAAGACAACGTACACCGCTACATCGCCGAGGAATCGAGCAACGCTCCGTAGCCGCGTGGCCAATGAGGCGTTAATGAAGATTCGTCACGGAATTCCCGAAAGACTATCCGTTCAACGGTTTGGGACGTTTGGACTGTCTGGCAGCGCGGTGTGAGACGCGCTTCAGTCGTCCATCTCTTCGTGTTCGGCCAGCAATGCGGCAGCGCGGTCGGCGTCAACGGCGCGAACCATCACGCCGATCTGCATCATTCCCGTAAAACCGGCTTGATGTTCGCCGTCGAGTTCGCAGCGAATGCCCGCCGCTTGCAGGGCGTTTTTGATAATTTCCGCCTTGCCTTCGTCGTCCAGGGTGTAGATGGTTGTTAGCTCGTTGGCGTCCATGGTTTCTCCTGTGTGTGTCGTCCGTTTGGGAGCGTGCCGATACTACTTCATTGTATCGGACCGACGCAAGGCTGCAATTCCGCCCCCTCCCCCTGATTGGGCGCCTCCTTGTGGCGAGGCTCGGACGTGAATTACCATTCTGGGGTTCGAGACATTTTCCCCGCAACAGTTCCCGACCTCGAACGCCCGGCTGCCGATGCGAAACACTTTTCGCCACTGGGGCGCCGCTGCGAACTGCACGAAATGGATAAACCGCCGCAAGATGCCCGCTTCGGATATCGTCATCAAAGGCGCTCGCGAACATAACCTTCGCGACGTCAGTCTTGTTCTTCCTCGCAACCAACTCA
>JAJRWU010000243.1 GCA_024276655.1 Planctomycetota bacterium | reverse complement strand
TGGTCAAATTTCCTTCCGCTGGATTTCTTCGTGGCAACCCTTCAAGAAGAACCTCCAGGATTCGCCTGAAGGTGAGGGTTTTCGATTTGTTGTTTATACACCAGTTATAACGGCGGCGGCGCGCACCTATCAGTCTACCGCCAGCACGCCGACGACGTGAATGGTTTCGTTCTAACGACTACCAACCAGCGGAATGTGCTGTTCGCAGGATGCGATTTTACGACGAACCTTGCACCACAGCGGCGCGTTGCTCGTTCGCCTTGACGGCCAACTGCTCTTGTTCTTGGCCGACTAGGTTGTAGAAGACGTCGCGTTGCCGGGCGATATAACCTCGGGTTTCAATCGCTTCCCGCATTTCACGCAAGGTGAGAAAGTGAACGGTTCCGGCTTCCGCCACGACGTTCTCTTCGAGCATCAGGCTGCCCATGTCGTTGGCGCCGAAATACAGGGCCAGTTCGCCGATTTTCAAACCCTGCGTGACCCAACTCGATTGCACATTGGCGATATTATCTAGATACAAACGGCTGACCGCCTGCATTTTTAGATATTCAAACGACCCGGCGCGCGGCACGCTCGCCATGTCGGTATTATCGGGTTGGAAGGTCCAACAGATGTAGGCCGTGAAGCCGCCGGTTTCGTCTTGGAGTTGCCGCAGTCGGTCTAAATGTTCGATCCGTTCGGCCAATGTCTCGACATGGCCGAACATCATGGTGGCGGAACTGCGTCCGCCCATTTGGTGCCACACGCGCATCACGTTCAGCCAATCGTCGGTGAGCACTTTGCCGCGTGTGATTTCGCGGCGCACGCGGTCGACCAGAATTTCGGCCCCGCCGCCGGGCACGCTTCCCAAACCGGCGGCTTGTAGTCGTTGCAAGACTTCAGCCAGCGGCAACTTGCTGATCTTCGTAAAATGATGCAACTCCGGCGGGCTGAATCCATGAATGTTGAGCCGTGGGAACCGAGCCTTGATATCGCGGAGCAACTGCTCGTACCATTCCAGTTTGAATTCGGGGTGCAGGCCGCCTTGGAGCAGAATTTGGTTGCCTCCCAGAGCGACCGTTTCCTCGATTTTCTCTAGAATTTCCTCCTGCGGCAGCACGTAGCCTTCATCACTTTTGGGCGGACGATAAAACGCACAGAAATCGCAAACCGCCGTACACACATTTGTGTAGTTGATGTTGCGGTCGATGTTGTAGGTGCGATACGGCTCGGGATGCAACCGCCGGCAGACGGCGTCGGCGGCGCGGCCAATGGCGGCCACATCGTGCGATTGCAGCAGCGTCAGCCCTTCTGCGGGCGTGAGTCTTTGGCCGTCAACCGCTTTATCCAGCAATTTTGCAATCATCAATTCGCAAATGTCCATCCTTGGGCGCCAACCCAAGCTCAGCGGCGCAACGCGAGAATTTGGCGAACCCCGCCCGCTCTTGTTGGCCAAAAGTGAAATGTAAATTATCACGCAAATACCGATGACACGCATCGACCGCCAACCCCACGCCGGCGGCTTCCGCAGCGGCTATCTCGGCTAAATGCGATATACCCGCATCGCGCGCCGCACGTAAAGCCTGCTCCAATTCGGGAGTTTTGTTCTGGGGCGGAGCGGTCCACATGGCGAACACGAACGGGAGCCCCGTCCAGTTGCGCCATTGCTCGCCCAAGTCCCACACTTCGGCGAATTCGCCGGCGGGCGCGTGCATGGCGCGGTCGCCAATCAAGAGAATCGCATCGGCGTCGAGATCTTCGACACGCGTTTCCAGCGGCAGATTGATGGTTTCGGGCCAAAAGCCATGCCGCTCGGCCAGCAGAATGCGGCACAATGCGATGCTGGTGCGCGAACCGGCATCGAGCGCCAAGCGGCGAATTTGGTTGATGGGCGTGCGGCTGAAGAGCTTCACGCTGAGCACCGGTCCTCGGCAGGCGATGCAGGCGTCGGAAACCAGCGTGTAGTTTGGTTGATGCAGGAATTCGATGGTCGGAATCAGGGCGACGTCGTACACGCCTTCCGCCAAACCATCGGCCAAGCGGCTGGGCGGTTCGTAAACGACTTCATATCCGGGCGCCCATTCGGGCAGTCCATACACCAGCGGCTTGGTGTTGAGGTACGAGACGGCGCCGATTTTTTTGGTGGGGTCGATTTTTTTGGTGGCTAAGTCGTTCATGGGGTGTGTTCGTATCGTCTACGGCGTTAGGAGCTGGCGCCGGTCAGGTGATTATATCGGGGTTCGATCCGGCGGCAAAGGTCTGGCCCATTCTTCCAACGTGCTGCTCCGTTCCTTCGTTTCAAAAAGCCGGGCTTCTCGGCCGCCGCCCTCGGCGATTCATTAACCGCACGCCGGCGGGAGAAATAACCGTCTGCGGGAGAAATGACCGCACCCCTTGTTTCGGTAGTTGGTTTTGACGGTTTTGGTCGATAGGATGGAAAGAAGGGTTGTTAAACAGATTGAGCGTGCAACGCACGGCGTTGGGCGTGTTTTTTATATTCAGGCAATTATATGCGATATTCATTTCGGCTGGCGGAACTCGTCGACTACTCGCCCGATCCGAAGCGGCGTCCCGGAACGGTGAAGGCGATTGTCGATTACACGGGCCTCGATCGCCATCAGGTGGCGTCGTTGCTGAAGAACGAAGTCAAGTACGTGCCCATGCACGCGCTCTCGCGGCTGTGCGACTATTTAATCGAAAGCGGCAGGGCTACGCCGGAGCAACTTCCCGGGGTGTTGTTTTCGGTCGAGGCCGAGAATTTCTGGGAGTTGCTTGCGCGACGCAAGCGGCTGGAAATTTGCCTCGGGGTGCGCGAGCCGGAAGCGCAAGAAACGAAAGGCGTCGGCTGGGTGGTGGCGGCCGACTCCCTCCTCATGGGCGAGTTGCTCAACGGCGTTTCCACACTGGGCGGCGCCGCGAAGTTCGCGCCCGCCAGCGACGCAGCGGCGAGTGCGTCGGCCGAGCGACCGCATCTTGAACGTCTTCAGCAAACCTTGGTCTGGGCGACGCCCAAGGGCGAGCGGCCGGGACAAACGTCGGATCCAAAAGTGAATCAACGTGCGAAACAGGTCTACGAAGATTTTTCGGCTTTCGGCGGCGACCGCGCTTTGGTCTGCCTGGGTAGCGTGAAAAGTAACCCGGTGGCGGAACTCCTGCTGGCCAACGCCTTCGGCTGCGAACCTTTTGTATCGGAAGACAACGTAGCTTCCGCGTCGGACCGCCACTGCCCGATCGTGTTGCGGTATCGGGCCGAAGATCCGCAACCTGATGGATGCAGCGGGGCCTTGCGGCTTTCACAAGAAGCTCCGGCCGAAGCCCCCGGATTTTACTTTGAACAGGAAGACGGCGGCTGGGATTGCCGCCTCTCCGACGGCAAGCGCAAAGACGCCGCGATGGTGTTTTACATTCATCGCGAATCGCAAGGGCGAACGGAAATGCTCCTGGGCGGGTTCTCCGGCCGGGCGACGCGCATGTTGGGGAAAACATTGGCCACGCAAGCTTCGGGCTTTTGGCCGCCGGTGTACGATCATGCGGGAATACAGGTCGGTGCGTTCATCGTAAAATACACCTTCACCAGCGGCGGCCACAAAGACGATCTGTTGAATACCGATCTGTCGGCCGCCACGGAAATCATTCCCCTGGCTGAATCGGTCATCGCTCGCCGAATTCAAGCAACGTAAGGAGTGTTCGAGAAACAATTGTCTTATGTTCGCCTTTCGCTCCGCGAGAGTTGCGTTCCTTCGCGAAGCAAAAAGGCGACATTCATTGCTCAGCGGTCCTACGACGACCGGCTTGGTCGCGAACCACGAATTGACCGCCCGATGCGTTGACCATGCGCAACGCGTGTGATAGCTTTCGAGCTTGGAAAGCGCGGAACTACTACATCGACGGAAAGTGAAACCATGGCACACGAAGTTACGCTCATCAACGGCGATGGCACCGGTCCTGAATTGGCCGCCGCCGCCCGGAAATGCCTTGATGCAACCGGTGTGGAATTCAATTGGGATATCCAGGAAGCCGGCATCGACATTATGGAGAAGGTCGGCACGCCGATTCCCGACAGCACGCTGGACAGCGTGCGCCGCACGAAATGTGCCTTAAAAGCCCCGATCACAACGCCCGTCGGCACCGGTTTTCGCAGTATTAACGTCTATTTGCGGCAGGAACTGGGGCTGTTTGCCTGCATTCGTCCCTGCAAGCATTACGAGGGCGTGCGTAGCTATTTCAGCGAGTTGGGCGTCGATATTGTGAGCGTTCGTGAAAACACCGAAGACCTCTACGCCGGCGTGGAATTCGAGGCCGGGAAGGACGTCACGCGTGAGTTGATCGAATACATCAACGGTCTGCCGTCCGACCGCAAAATTCAATCGGGGGTGGATGAAACCGGTATTTCGATCAAACCGATCAGCATCAGCGGCAGCGAACGCATTGTGCGTTGTGCTTTTGAATACGCCCGAGACAACGGCCGCAAAAAAGTGACCGCCGTCCACAAGGCGAACATCATGAAATACAGCGATGGCCTGTATTTGGCGACGGCCATGCGCGTGGCCAAGGATTTTCCCGATATCGAATTCGAGGAACGCATCGTCGATAACATGTGCATGCAGCTCGCCCAGAAACCGGAACTGTACGACGTAATCGTGCTGCCGAACCTGTACGGCGATATTCTCAGCGACCTGGGCGCCGGCATCGTGGGCGGACTTGGCGTGGCGCCCGGCGCCAACCTGGGCCCCGACGGCGCCGTGTTCGAAGCCACCCACGGCAGCGCTCCCAAATACAAGGGCCTCAACAAAGTCAACCCGACGGCGCTCATTCTCTCCGGCATGCTGATGTTGCGGCATTTGGGAGAATTGGATGCCGCCGACCGTTTGGAAAACGCCGTTGCGGCGGTCATCAAGGAAGGCGTCGACGTGACCTACGACTTGAAGCCGAATCGCGACGACCCCACCGCCGTGGGCACGCAAGAAATGGCCGCCGCCATTTGCAAAAAACTCCAAGTCGGTTAATTCGCCAGCCAATGCACGATGTTGTTTTTCGGCAGCGGCGGTTTTCGGCAACGGCTAGGCAGGCGGTAAGGCGACTAATAAGACAATCGTTTCTCGAACGCTCCTTGGCGAAGCGAGATAACTTCTGTTTTGTCAAAATATGAAGAGAAGGCACCGACCATGAGTGATGCAAAAGTGCGTGGCGTCGTCCACCTGATCGAAGAAACCAAAACCTACGGACAAAACGGGTTCCGCAAACGGCTGGTCGTGCTTGAGCAACCGACCGATCGTTTCACCAACTACGTTCCCGTCGACTTCACACGCGACGATTGCGATAGCGTCGATGACATGAACGTCGGTGACGATGTTGAAATCAGCTACCGCTTGAGCGGGCGAAAATGGCAAAGAGACGCCCAGTCTGAAGTGAAATTTTTTCTCAATGCGGAGGCCACGGGCTTCAAAGTGATCGGCGGCGGCGATTCGCCTGACGCGGCGCCCGCCAGCGATGCCTCCTCTAGCGATGTCTCCTCAGGCGACGCCAACAATGGTTTCGCGGAAGCCGCTTACGACGACAACGACATTCCCTTCTAAGCGCCCCTAACATAACCCCTGTTTGGCGTTTCAAACACGGAGTTTAGGATCGCTCGCGAAATGAGTGACGACTTGGCGGTTTTGAATTATTAAACTCATTGCCGTGCAACGGCGTGATTGTTCCTCATTTATTCCAGTCATTTCAAGAGCGGCCCTGAGCGTGTAATAAATGAACCACGGATTGCACGGATCACAC
>JAJRWU010000242.1 GCA_024276655.1 Planctomycetota bacterium | reverse complement strand
TCACCATGCCGATCGCGCAACTGAAAATGTATGTCGAGGAATATATCCCCTCCGACACGCCCACCAGCGACCTCACGCTCCCCCTGCCTTTCAATCGCTCACAATCGCTCGGCGCCCGCCGTGCCGTGGCGCGCGTGCGAATGACGGTCGACGATGTCTCGGAGGAATTTTGGCTGCAAGTGTACATGGGCGAACCGGGGCTCCCGCCTCGGCTCGCGTCGCAAAAACACACCGTGGCCGGCAAGGGCCGAAAAGTCACGATCACGCTGCCGCTGGAAACGGAAGACATCGGCGTTCGCGTGCGGCTGACGAAATTTGAAAGAAAACTCGATCCCGGAACGAGTCAGGCCGCCCATTTTTCCAGCACGATCGATCTCGTCGACCGAGATCGGGACCGCACCATCCTACGCGCCGATTTTTCCGGCCAAGGAATGCAAGATCTCAAACTGCCCACGCCAAAAACCTCGCGAGATGTCGCCAGCGCCGACGCCCTCGCGCTCGATACCACCAACGCGATTCTCTATTGGACCGACAGCAAGCAAGGAACCATCCAACGCACCAAACTCCAAGACGGCCCTCAGGCCGAAGTCGAAATTGTGATCGACGCACACCTCAACCGGCCGCTCGGTTTGGTGTTGGATTTGTCGGCGGAAAAAATCTATTGGAGCGATCTACGTCGGGGCGCCAAGAACGATGAAGGCGTTATCCGCCGCGCCAACCTCGACGGAACACAAATGGAAACCGTGGTGCATACGGCGGGGCGGCCGGAGGCTTTGGCCTTGAATGTTGGCGGCCGGTTTCTCTACTGGGTCGACACTCGCTTGAATTCTATTGGGCGAGTTTCCCTCGACAGCGCTAATTCCGGCAGCGCTAATTCCGGCAGCGCTAATTCCGGCGGCGGGGGTTTTCAAAACAAAGCCGAAGAACAATTCATTTCCGGACTCGATCAGCCAACCGGCGTGGCTTTTGACGAAAAGCGGCAAAAACTCTATTGGACCGAAACCAAGGAAGGCGTTATTCGCGTTGCAAACGCCAATGGAGGCGAGCAAAGTTTGGTCTGGGCGCGGCAGTCGGGCGAATCTCCCAGACGGCTGGCGGTCGATTCCGAAGGCGGTTGGATTTATTGGTCGGACCGAGGCGTGGGAGAAATGATCATCGGCGACGATGGCTTGGAGCGGCCGTTGCGGGTGCATCGCGTGCGGCGGGCGAAAATAGCCACCGGTTTGATCGACGACGCCGACGTGCAAGACGTCGCCTCGCGCGGCGTTGATGAACCCGGCGACTTGGTGTTGGATCCTGAAAACAATGTTTTGTATTGGGCGCAGTCGGCCGCGATCCGCCGCGATGTGTGGATCACGATGAACGCTCCGATCGAGTTTTCCGACCCCCACACCGGAAAAACGTATCGTCTGTTTCAAGAGAGTTTCGATGGCCCTTGGAAGCCCGGCGATGCGGAATACGAACGCCACGCCGGCCCCGATTCCACGCGAGCCGATCTTTATCTTTCGGTGCTCAGCGCCAACTACGATCCCGGGCGTTGGGTGCGTAATGTCGGCTGTTTGCTGATTAGTTTGGGTATTGGCGCCATGTTTTATATGCGGTCTTATTTTCTCACGGGCAGGCGGCGAGCCGCGTCGGAGTGAGTTTGAGCGTGAGTGTGAGTAATTAGTATTTGGAGGGTCAGCATGAAAAGTTTCACAGCGCACCTAGGTGCGGCGAATAAAAATAAAATAGCCCGACTGGCGTTCGCCGGTTTGATGGCGGCGGGCGTTGTGGCGGCGGGCCTTGTTGCTCCGGTTTGGTCGGCGGAGAAAATCGATTTGTCGGCTTGGCGGGAAATGCCGGTCTACGATCATGGCCGCATCAAACCGCTCGACACGCTGGCCGCCGAAGTGATGGACGCAATCTGTAATCGCGGCGGTTCGTCGATCACGTTCACATTGGAGGGTTACATTCCCTCGGAGTCGCTCGACGAAGAGCGCTACGCCGGCGCGAGGCGCCTGTTCCCAGACAACCCAGCCTTTTCGGCGGATCTAAGAGTTGACGCCAAGAAATCGCGTGCTTATCCCAAGAGCCCGTTAAAACTCTCCACCGAAGCACTCATTCTCAGTTGGCTCGTTTCCACCGACGACTGGGAGGAAGTTCCGTTTATTTATGCGCCGCACGAAGAACTGCGAAGCAAAATGGGCTGGCCGGTTGAAAAGGGCGTGCAAAAGTATGTATCGCCGCAACAAATTGAGCAGTCGGAAGAACTGGTGGCGTATCTGCATGAGTTGAACAGTCGGCAAGAGAGCGCCGGCGCCGCGCAGCAAACTTTCGAACCAACGCCGCTCGACTAACTCGTGCAGGAGATGCTCGAAAGATACTCGCGTTTCAGAACGCTCACGCTCAACCCTGAAGACCCGCTCACGCATAGCCCCGTCAAAATGCCGGGTTCGCGAACCGGGTTCATCAAACAACTCTCTGAAATGCTGACCCTCGCCCGCAAACGCAACACCAGGGGCCAAACATTGGCTGGGGTGTTGCAAATGCTGGCCCGGTTCGACGAGAAGAATCAGCTCTCGATTCACACTTCGGAAATGCTGTCTGCGTTGGAAGCCTGCCAAGATATCGCCTCGCGTCTGTTTGAAAGCGGCCGGGCGTCGTTGGGCGGAGCAGCGGGAGGGCAAACCATTGAACTGGCGGAAGCTCGCGACGCCGTCATCCGTTTGGAGCGCGCGGCGGTGGTGCTGGAGGAAGACCTGACCGAACAATTCAAAACGGTGCAAAAAAACGCCAAAACCATGCCTTCGGCGCAAGCCGCCAGTTTGTTCACCATGTTTCGCGAGCTGTCGTCAAAAGCCAAGGAGCTGAACCGCCTCGCCAAGGAAATGCACTATGCTCTCTACGACGACGGCGGTTCGTTGATGGTTGTTCCGGCGCTCAACGCCTCAGCATTGGCCAAGCACCGCGAAACGCAAAACACCGCACAACCTTGGTTGTCGCTGCCGGCCGTGATTTACGGCGACGATACGCTGCTTGCGTCTTATCCGGCGGCGCGCATCGCGCATGCCCGCGCGGCTTGGAAACGCTTGTCCACGGCCTTTAATCTGGACCGCAACGACACCCAACGCGGGCCAGCCATCGGCGAAGCACAACGCGCGTGGGCGGAATCGATTCGAGCGCTCGGCGAGGCGATCACGCCTCTGCGCGAGGAGCGTGTTCGCCAGGAGCTGACATCGCTCGAACGCGACAGCGCCGTGTTGGCGTATACGGCTTATCCTTCGCCGGAGCAAATGGAAATTGAAGTTCGCTACAACCGCATCGACCCTTTTTTGTGGTCTTGGGTGCTGAGCTTGTTGGCGACGCTCTGTTTTGCGTTGTCGTTCGGCGTGGCCAGGAAAACGATGTTCTGGGTGGCTATCGGCGTGATGTTTTTTGGTCTGGCGTGGACCACCTACGGGTTCTACATGCGAGTGATGATTACCGGTTGGGCGCCCGTGACCAATATGTATGAAACCGTGGTGTACGTTCCGTACTTTATGTCGTGGCTGGGCGCCTGGTTTTTATTGCAGCCGATTCTGAGTCGCGGCATGAGCGACGCTTGGCGCTCCACCGCGTTGCCATTCACGGCTTCGCCGGAATTAGAGGCGGCCCAGGAAAGTTCCGCCTCGCCGGAAGGTTCAAGCCGCTGGCAAAAGGTTTTTCAGTGGGGCTCCTTGCTTCCACGCATCGGTCTGATGGCGTTTTTCCTACTGTTCCTTTCCGTTTGGCATTATGCCGACGGCGGCCGCCCCATCTTCCAACTTCTGCCCAACCTCGACGCCGCCGGAAGCGGTGGATTGGCCAATCAGATTGGCGTCTGGGCGGTGGGGCTCACCTGCCTCGCGATATCCGTTTGGTTTGGACCGCGCATCGTGTTAATGGCCGCCTCCAGCCTGTTCTTCGTGCCGTTGAGTTGGCGCCAGCCGGGCGCCTTTCGTCGGATGATTTCGGAAGTGTATCCTCTTCAAGGTTTTGCCATTGCCGCCTCACTGGGTGGGTTTCTGTTATATTATTTGGCATGGTTCGCACCCGTATTGAATGAGAGTTTCTCACCGCTTCAGCCCGTGCTGCGGTCGAATTTCTGGCTCACGATTCACGTCTTGACCATCGTCTCGAGCTATGGCGCCGGGCTGCTCGCCTGGGTGCTGGGCCTCGGGGCGATTTGCTATTATTTATTTGGCAAATACCGCGACCCAGTACGACCCTCAAAATTACCTGAGGGCATGGCGCCGGCGAATCCCAATCCTGAAAAACTGCTCAAGCGGCGTCCTCCCGAAGAGGTGGCGGCGCTGGCGAGTTACTCTTACAAGGCCGTGCAAGTGGCCGTGCTGCTGTTGGCGGTGGGCACTATTTTGGGTGGCCTCTGGGCCGATGTTTCGTGGGGACGATTCTGGGGTTGGGACCCCAAGGAAGTTTGGGCCCTGATTTCCTTGCTGGTCTATCTGGCCATTCTGCATGGACGTTTTGCCGGCTGGTTCCATAACTTCGGCATGGCGTTTGGCACGGTGTTCGGCGCTTCGATGATCGCCATGTCTTGGTACGGCGTGAACTTCGGTCTGCCCAAGTTGGCCGGTGGGAACGTCGGCCTGCATTCCTATGGCGAAGGCGCCGGAGGGATGGAATACGTGGTCGCATTCGTGGCGGTGAACTGGGTGCTGTTGGCTGCCGCGGCGCTGCGTTACCGCGCGGAAACGGGCGCCGCGACGGCCGTCAAACCGACCCCGCCCAATGACAGCGCGTCTGAAAATACGCGGCTATATTCCGAAACGGCCGATTCACATCACTAGCGCTATTCTGCTTTGCTTTGCTTTGGATACGCATGGTTATGAAATCGCTGTTGCTCGTTTTGACGCTTGTATTTGCCGCCGCCGCCTGCTCCCGGGCGAGCGCCGACGAAGGCCCCTTGGAAGTGCTGCGTTACGGACCCGTGAACGACCAAATCGTGGACGCGCTATCACCGGGCGGGTTGGTGCGAACGAAATCAGGCGAGCTGATCACCACGTTCGTCGATAAAGGCGATTCCTCCGCTGGCTCGAAATGTTATTTCGTCCGCTCAAAAGATAAAGGGAAAACGTGGCCGCAACCTTACCGGGTGGTGAAGCCGAAGAACCAGAAGGAAGGGCTGTTTACCGAACTGGTCCAGTTGCCCGATGGCGATCTGCTGTTGTTGATCATTCGCATTTCCCATCTCGATACCAGCCGAATAAGTGTTTTTGGAAATCGGGAGTCAAAAATTGAACTGCAAGTCAGCCGGGATAACGGCGATTCATTTCAGTCGATCGGATTTCTAGACACGCCCGCCGAAAGCTTGACCGCCACGACCGGCGCCATTTATCAATTAAACAATGGCGACCTAATCATACCCGCTTATTGCAATGCGAACCCTTCGCGCGAGAATCGCGGTTATCAATACGGCGCCGGTTTTTTTCGCAGCACTGACGGCGGCGCCCATTGGGGGCGGTTGGAAGTTGTTTTCGACGATCCGCCGGCGGGCAAGCAAGGGAAGCAGGGGTTCAATGAAACAGCGTTCGCGGTTCGAGAAGATGGTCTGATCATCGCCTATGCCCGCGTCGATGTGCATCAAGGAACTCACTACAAACAAAATAAAATGTGGAGGTGCCAGTCGCGCGATCATGGCGCGAGTTGGACGACGCCGATTGAAACCAAAATCGCGGGCATCTTCCCAATTATCGGCAAGTTGCCATCCGGACAATTTGTCCTGCTCTGTGGACTGCGGGATTCAAAAGTTCGTCGCCGCACGACATCGCTATTCACCAGCCGAGATGGCGTGGCCTGGGAATATCGCGGGCACCCCTATTATTCTCGCACCAAAGGCCTGCCCTCCAATTCCGCCACCGGCGGCGCGCAGGCCATGCTTTCGATGGGCGGCAACACGCTCTATGTTATTTTTTACGCCCATGATCCGGCGCTGCCCGGTTATCATAAAACATACGTAGACGGTTGTTTATTGAAGCTGTAGCCAAACCCGGCGCAAGCGGGAAGCCGACGGGGCGAAAATCAGTCGGCGGCCGCCTGGCTCTCAAAGAATTTGAGTTGTCGGGAAATCGCGCCGGTGTGCGGGTCAAGACGAACAGCCTCGCGCTGCGTTTTGATGGCGTTTTTAAGATCACCCACGGCGAAATAACAACGTCCTAGCGTATCCAGCGAGCTGGCTCGGTTGGGAGACATTTTATTGCCCTCCAGACTGGCGGCGAGTGCGTCTTGAAGATCGCCTTCGGTATTCGCAACCAGCCAGGCGTATTGGTTGTCGTACACGGCGAGCGCCGACGCCATGGAAGGTTGTTGGATTTCGTCGACGCCGGCGAATTGCTCCCGGAATTGCACGACCAACGCATGGAAGTGCGCGGCGGTTTGTTCGATCAACGCCTTCGTCGATTTTTTCCAAGCTTCGTCCGCATTCTTGACCCGATACATGGCGATGAGAATATCGGCGTTGTTGGAATCGAAGCCGACCGCCAGCTTCAAATGTTTTTTCTGTTTCTCGACATCAACGTTCGCATAGTGCTGGGAGTAGTAGAAGTGCATGCTGCCTTGAACGCGGCGGAGAAATGCGGGATCCACCAATCGATCAGCGTTGCCTTGCTTTTGAGCGGCGTCGGCCAGCGGCTGCAACACTTTTGCCGCCTCCAGGTCTTTGAGTTGGTCGTGCAACATGTCGGCCAGATACTCGCGAGCCTTGATTGCCAACAAGCCTTCGGAGGCGCGAGGCGCAAGCGGCAACACGTTTCGTTTTGGCGAGACGCCCGCTTGTTTCTCGGCTTCAGGATCGAAGGTGTCGCGGTACTCGCGTTCGGCCCATTTGAAAAGCCCGCGAGCCGCCAAATTTCTTCCCATTTGCGCGCGATGGAGGCGGTTGTCTTTTAACGCATTGAAAGCCTGGTCGGCCACCTGCTCCGACTTTTCGATCTCACCCGCGCCCAGGTGCGACTGCGCCAGACGATAAAGCAATTCAGGCTTGGCGCCAAAGTTCTGCGGGAAACGACCCGCCACTTCCTGGACAATCGACCACGCCTTTCGCTCCAGCAGCCAGTCGATCGCTTCGATTAAATCGCTTGTCTGAGCGGGAAGCAACGCCAACGACCGCCGCATCGCCTCCAACGCCTCGGAATTCCGGCCGGCTTTTTCCAGTGCGTCGGCTTGCCAACGGGAGAGGTCGCGTACGATGTCGGCGCTCGACTTGTCGGGAAAACGCGCAAACAATTCACGCTCCTGATCGATGAGTTTGCTCCAGACATCGAGCGCTTCGGCCGGTGATTCCAGCGAGTCGGCCAGCGCACGCACCCACCTCGCGGCCGTTCGCCGACTGCCGCCCGCGCCTTGACGAAGTTGCCCCGCCAGCCGAAGCCGGGCTTCTTCGTTTTCAGGCGCCTCCCGGTTCATCAGCAGCAGGGCGGCGTGCTTGCTGAGTTGCCTGGACCGCTCGTATTTGGCCAGACGCACCAATGCCGGTCCGCCCGCCCAATCGTCGAGACGCGCGAGCAACTCCATTCTGCTGCGGCGATCCGATTCGGGCTGAGAATCGTAGTTCTGGAAAATCTGCCGGACTTCGGTCGGATCGTCTTCCAGCGCCCACTCGACACGCATGCTGCGGACCAAATACTTGGCCCGCAAGGCGATTTCAACATCGGTATGCTCGCGGGCGTGATTCA
The DNA here is from genome assembly GCA_024276655.1 of Planctomycetota bacterium. GTDB lineage: Bacteria > Planctomycetota > Planctomycetia > Pirellulales > Pirellulaceae > SZUA-33. Next base: position 2,383 of record JAJRWU010000242.1, on the reverse strand, counting down.
GCGCGTCGAAGGCGGCGAGTCCCATTAGGGCAAGTTCGGCCTGCGCTTGCTCGCGGCTGGCGTACTCTTCGGCGCCCAATTTCTCGATCAGCCGAGCAATTTTGCTTTCAAGGTCTTCGGCGTTTTCGCTCAAGACATTTTTATTCGCGGCAGTATTATTCGCAACGTCTTTTGCCGTCGCGGAAATCGGCGGCGGTTCCTCGACCGCCCACAACGGCGCCCACAAAGGCGATGCCGCCGCGACTAAAAAGACAACGCCGGCCAGACATTCCGCCGCAGCCAACCGCCGCATGCGTCTCGGTGGCAACGTGCTATTGGAAACAGTGCGTCCTAGAACTCTAGACATCGCTCGCCTCGCCGTTCAACGAATAGTTGTGTCGTTTCTCCCACCATGCGCAGTATGCGTCACTGTAGAACAGGTTACCGGATATGGAGCAAAAATACTCGGCAATTCCAAAATGCGGGCTTTTATTTCGACCACTTCGGAGCCGGGGCGAACCACGATCCATGGTTGCATTGCGAGTGAGTTTTACGAAAGCGAGGAAGCAACCGCTGTTTCGGACGCCGCATCGCGGGGCTCGGCGCCCGATTTCCGCCGGGCGGCGGACGGCGCGCTCGAGGCGGCTTTTTTTTCCGTCGCCCCTAACACTTCGCTGGCGAGGTGGCGATAGTCTTCGGCGCCGTTGGAGTGGGCCGCGTATTCAAAAATGGATTGCCCAAAACTGGGGGCTTCCGCGAGCCGGATGTTGCGGCGTATTTTGGTTTTGAAGAACACAGTCTCCGCCCAAGGGCTCGATTCAGACGTCCGGCTGGAGAAAAATTCGCCAACATCCCGACTGACTTCCGCCGCCAGACGCGTTCCGGTGTCGTACATGCAAAGCACAACGCCGCTCAGGCGAAGCCTGGGATTCAACCGTTGCGATACGATTTCGATCGTTTTCAGCAATTTACTCACGCCATGCAACGCCAGAAAATGCGGCTGGAGCGGTAAAAAAACCTCCTCAACCGCCGTCAACGCGTTGAGTGTCAGTACGCTCAACGAAGGCGGGCAGTCGATGATCATAAAATCATACGCCGACGGCGAAATATCGGCAAGTTTATCTCGCAAAATCGTTTCCCGGCCAACCTCTCCAGCAAGTTCCATTTCCGCCGCCGCCAGATCAATATGCGAGGCAACCAACGACAAGCCGGGACGCGTTTCATGCCGGACCGATTCCAGCGTGGCGTCGCCGGTGAGCACGTCGTAAATAGAAGCCTCGGCTTCTCCGGTCGCCACGCCCAAGTGCAACGACGCATGGGCTTGCGGGTCGAGATCAAGCAACAGCACGCGTTGGCCTTGTTCCGCCAAAGCGCAGCTCAGATTCACCGCCGTGGTCGTCTTGCCGACGCCGCCTTTTTGATTGAGTATCGCTATCGATCGCATAGTTCGCAATTCCTTTCACCAACCCCACGCCTGGAAACGCTGCGGAATTATAAGGGAAACAGACCGCATACGGCCAGACGAGTTGAAAAACACTGTGAAAACAGGAAGACTGCGTGACTCCAGTGGTCTGGCGTAACGCGTCAAACCTCAAGCGGCTGAAAATGGTCCATGTTTTCGTTTATCGATCGGCTGGTAGCCATGCAAGGCATCATCCGAGTCTGGGTGCGCGCACAAAAAACCCGCTCAGGTCGGCTAAACCTGAACGGGTTTTTGTTCTCCAATATAGTAGATTCCCGAACCGAAGTTCGAGTTGACTTTCCTGCATCACAAGATTGCACCCACTATAAAGCGTGCGATGTCACCATCGTTTGCTTGATAATCCTTAGAAAGGAGGTGATCCAGCCGCAGGTTCCCCTACGGCTACCTTGTTACGACTTAGTCCCAATCGCGGAGTTCACCTTCGGCGCTTGGCTCCCTTGCGGGTTACCTCAGCGACTTCGGATGCCCCCCACTTTCGTGGCTTGACGGGCGGTGTGTACAAGGCTCAGGAACATATTCACCGCGGTATGCTGACCCGCGATTACTAGCGATTCCGGCTTCATGCAGGCGAGTTGCAGCCTGCAATCCGAACTGAGGCGCGCTTTTTGGGATTTGCTTACTCTCGCGAGTTTGCATCCCTCTGTACGCGCCATTGTAGGACGTGTGCGGCCCTGGTCGTAAAGGCCATGAGGACTTGACGTCATCCCCACCTTCCTCCGGTTTAACACCGGCAGTTTCCCTAGAGTCCCCGGCATTACCCGCTGGCAACTAAGGACAAGGGTTGCGCTCGTTAAGGGACTTAACCCGACATCTCACGACACGAGCTGACGACAGCCATGCAGCACCTGTGAAAGAGCTCCCCGAAGGGCACTCCTCTCTTTCAAGAGGATTCTCAACCATGTCAAGACCAGGATAAGGTTC
>JAJRWU010000241.1 GCA_024276655.1 Planctomycetota bacterium | reverse complement strand
CCATGACCCACGAAGACCAATCTACCCGTTTCGAGGATTTGCTCCAACTGCTCAGCGAGCATGGTTTCGACGGAATGGCCGAGGCGATCGAGATTCTCATGAACGAAGCGATGAAGCTGGAGCGAGCCGAAGCGCTGGGCGGGCGTCCTTCTCAATAGTTTGGGCGGAGCATACAATCAGGGCCGGCGCCGATTCGGAAATTGGGCGACGTGCGAGATTTCTTGAGCCCGGCGGCCACATGGGAAGCGTGGAGCGATTGGTTCCTGAATGGACGCTTGAGAAGCCCGGATTTTTGAAAAAGCCGGGCTTCTGAATCGGGATTTGGTTGGTCCAAAAGTAGTAACAGACAGCAAGTAGAAAATAGACGGCGGCAGGTTAATGACCATTTCACCTCTGGCGGAGCGTTTGTTCAATTTTTCGGCGGGCCCAGCCGCTTTGCCGGTTTCGGTGTTGGAGCAGGTCCGAGATGACCTGCTCCTGTTGCCGGGGGCGGGTGTTTCGGTGTTGGAAATCAGCCATCGGAGCCCGGCGTTTTTGGAAATTTTGGAGGCGACGAAGTCGTGTTTGCGGTCGCTGCTTGAAATTCCCGAGAACTACCAACTGTTCTTTTTGCAGGGTGGCTCCCGGCTGCAATTCTCGATGGCGCCGATGAATCTTTATCGGTCGGCCGATGCTTCGGCGGATTATGTCTTGACGGGCGCCTGGGGCAACAAGGCCCTCGAAGAAGCTCGCAAAGTGGGGAAAACGCACGTCGTTTGGGATGCCGCCGAAACGTCGTATGATCGGATTCCCGGTGAAGAAGACGCGTTGGAGTTCTCCGCCGACGCCGAATACGTGCATATTACGTCGAACGAAACGATTCACGGCGTGCAACTTCCCGCCACGCCGCCCAACACGGAGGCGCCGGTGGTCTGCGATTGTTCGTCCGACATTCTTTCGCGGCCGATGCCGATCGACCAATACGGTTTGATTTACGCCTGCTCCCAGAAAAACGCCGGCCCCGCCGGAGTGACCATGGTCATCATGCGAGACGACCTGCTCGAACGCAGCGGCGCGAATCTTCCTGGTTATTTGAACTATCGCGAGCATGCCGAAGCCAATTCGCTTTACAACACGCCGCCTACTTTCGCCATATACGTAATGGGCCTAGTGGCGAAGTGGCTGCAAGACGAAGTCGGCGGCTTGGCGAACATGGAAGCCAGAAACCGCGAGAAGGCGGCCTTGGTGTATGACGTGCTCGATGAAAGCCCCGATTTCTTTCGCGGGCACGCACGGCCGAACAGCCGTTCGCAGATGAACGCCACCTTCCGCTTGCCCGACGCCGAATGCGAAGCCGAGTTTTTGAAGTCGGCCGCGGCCCAAGGTTTGACCGATCTGAAAGGCCACCGCAGCGTGGGCGGCATACGAGCCTCCATTTACAACGCCATGCCGCGAGAAGGCGTTGCCGCGTTGTGTTCCTTCATGCGAGATTTCCGCGACCGCCATGCCGGTTAAGCCGCCAAGCATCGGCCAAACAATGACTGTCCATATTAACAACTTGGAGTCGCGATGTTACGCGTTATCGTTTTAGACAACATCGCCCCCGAAGGGCTACAACTCCTGGACGAGGCGGACGGCATATCGTACGAAGTTCGCACCGGCCTCAAAGGGCAAGCCCTGTGTGATGCGCTGAGTGAATTCGACGGCGCCATTTGCCGCAGCGGCGTGAAAATCACGCCGGAATCGCTCTCCGGGAAACCTCGCTTGCGGGCGATTGTTCGAGCGGGCGTCGGCACCGACAACATCGACAAAACCGCCGCCACGCGCCGCGGCATTGTTGTGATGAACACGCCCACCGGCAACACGCTCAGTACGGCCGAACACGCCTTCGCGCTCATGCTGGCGCTCTCACGGAATATCGCGCCGGCGCATCAGAGTTTGCGAGAAGGGCGTTGGGACCGCAAAGCGTATATGGGATCGCAACTGGCCGACAAAACGCTCGGCGTAGTTGGCATGGGCCGCATCGGGCAAGAAGTTGCGTCGCGGGCGCGGGCCTTCCAGATGCGCGTCTTGGGTTACGACCCCTTCCTTTCGGCGCAGCGGGCCGAGGAATTCGGCGTGGAGTTGATCGAAAGCGTTCACGACATGCTGCCGCACATCGATTACCTCACCGTGCATACGCCGCTCACTCCAGAAACACGGGGATTGATCGGAGCGGCGTAAATCGAAATGTTGCGGCCCGGCGCGCGGCTTGTGAATTGCGCGCGGGGCGGCATTTACGATGAACAAGCACTCGCCGACGGCCTACGTAGCGGAAAACTGGGCGGCGTGGCGCTCGACGTTTATGAAAAAGAGCCCTGCACCGACAGCCCGCTGTTCCAAATGCCCGGCGTGTTATGCACGCCTCATTTGGGCGCCAGCACCGAAGAGGCGCAAACCCAAGTGGCGGTGGAGGCGGTGCAACTGTTGGTCAACTTCCTGCAACGCGGCGAAATTCGCCACGCTGTGAATACCGCTTCGATCGATCCTCAGGCTCTGGCCGGCCTTCGAGGATTTTTGAATCTTAGCTACCGGTTGGGGCGTTTGATGGCGCAGTGGCCTTGCGGCTGTGTCTCGCGTTGCCGCTTGCAATATAAGGGAGAAGTGGCCGGCAAGGATACCCGCATGCTGACGGCCGCATTTTGCGCCGGCTTGCTTGAAAACGCGCTCGCCGAAGATGTCAACATTATCAACGCGGAAATGTTGCTGAAGGAGCGCGGCATCGAGTTGGAAGAGGAAACCACCAGTGAAATGAGTGCGTTCAGTTCCTCGATTACGGCCAGTGTGGTCGCTGCCGGCGGCGAATTCACCGCCGGCGGCGTGCTCTTCGGCAACGACATGGTGCGACTCATTCGACTACAGAATTTCCGCCTCGAAGCTTACCTCGACGGCGTCTTGCTCACCTTCACCCACAACGACATACCGGGAATCATCGGCCGCGTGGGCGCGGTGTTTGGAAAACACCAAATCAACATCGCGCAGATGAGCGTCGGCCGCGAGGCCAACCAACCGGGCGGCAAGGCCATCGGCATTCTCAACCTCGATAGCCGGCCGTCGCCGGAATCGCTCGACGAACTGCTGGCCCAACCCGATATTTTGAGCGTTGGCGTGGTAGATCTTCCCGCAGCAGGTAAACAACCGAGTTGGCTCGAGTAATCTCCCGGCCCTGCTAGACTATTGCGATACGTGTTTCCCCAGCGACGGCACAGCGAAAGACGTCAATGAATTGGTCCGATTTGCACGCCTGGATCGCGATTGGCGTTACGCTGCTGGTGTTTCTGGGCCTGCAACTACGACGCTCCGCCCCGCCCGATTTTCTCTTTTTGGCCGGGCTGGTCGCGGTCACGTTGTGCGGCGTGATTTCGCCGGAAGAAGCGATGAGCGGTTTCGCCAGTCCGGCGGTGCTCACGGTGGCCGGGCTGTTGGCCGTTTCCGCCGGTTTGCGCGCCACCGGTCTGCTCGATTGGGTGGGCGAGCGTTTGTTGGGCCACGTCCATTCCGAACATGGAGCGCGTTGGCGGTTGGGCCTCGTGCTCACCGCCAGTTCGGCTTTCCTGCTCAACACGGCGCTGGTCGCGATGATGGCGCCGGTGGTGGTCGATTGGTGCCGCAAGCGAAATGTGGCGCCGTCGCGGCTGCTGATGCTGGTCAGTTACTTCGCCATTCTGGGCGGCGTTTGCACGCTGATTGGCACCAGCACTTCGCTGGTGGTCAACTCGCAATTACGCCAACTGCAACAAGAGTACGCCGCCGTTGAACACGCCCCGCCGCCGCCAACCGCCGCCCTCTCGAAAGCGGCTTTTGCCGATGGCGTGCGGCCCATGCGCATGTTGGAAATCGGCCGCGTGGGCGCGCCTTGTGCGCTGATCGGCATGGTGTTTCTGATTTTCGCCGGGCCGTTTTTGCTGCCCAACCGCACCGACATGCTGGAGCGATTGGGCGATGAGCGGCGCGAATACCTGGTGGAAATGCTGGTCCGCGGTGAATGCCCGCTGATCGGCAAGTCGGTTGAGCAGGCCGGACTGCGGCATCTGCCAGGACTGTTTTTGATCGAAATCGACCGCCGAGGCGATATCATCACGCCGGTCGCGCCGGAAGACGCCATTCAAAACGGCGACCGCCTCGTTTTCACCGGCGTGGTGAGCACGATCGTCGACTTGGAAAAAATTCCGGGTTTGGCCCCCGCCGCCGATAGCACCTATGAGTTCCATCCTCACATTCGGCAACGCCGCCACCTAACCGAAGTAGTGCTTTCTCGCACATCGCCCTTGATCGGCACGACGATTCGCGAAGCCAACTTCCGCGCGATCTACGGAGCGGCGGTGGTGGCGGTGCATCGCAACGGCGTTCGCCTGACGAACAAAATCGGCAGCATTCGCCTGGAGCCGGGCGACACCCTGCTGCTGCAGACCCGCACCGAATTTGTCTCTCGCTATCGCAACAGCCGCGACTTTTATCTGGTCGGCGACGTGGAAGGCTCCTCGCCCCGGCGGCACGATCGAATGTGGCTTTCCGCCGGCTTGCTGTTGCTGCTGGCGGTGTGGTTGGTCTGCACCAATTTTCTCCGCGGCGCCGGCCTTTTTTCATCATTAGGTTCGCCGCCCCTGGCGGCGATTACCGTCGCGGCGCTGATGGTCGCGACAAAATGTTTAAGGATGTCGGACGCCCGCGCCGCGATCGATATTCAATTGATCGTGACCATTGCCGCGGCGCTCGGCTTGGGGCGGGCTTTAACCACCAGCGGGGCGGCGGGCAATATCGCCACGGTGCTGATTTCGGTTGTGGGCGAACATCCTTTTTTGTTGCTGACGGTGGTTTATTTGCTGACGTCGCTGTTCACCGAGATGATCACCAACAACGCCGTGGCCGCAATGTTCTTGCCGTTGGCGGTGGCCGTGGCTTGGGAGGGCGGTTATCATCCTCGCCCGTTCGTGATGGCCATTGCACTGGCGGCGTCGCTCTCGTTTGTCACGCCGATCGGCTACCAAACCAACCTGATGGTGATGGGCCCCGGCGGCTACAAACCGTCCGACTATTTCCGCGTGGGAGCGCCGCTGGCCATACTTATCGCGACGGCGGCCATCTTGTTGATTCCCCGTATCTGGCCGTTCTTCCCGGCCGGGTGAGGCGGCGGCTAGGTACGCGCCACCGTCCTTCCGGCACGGGCGGGACACCAGGCAGGCCGCTATTCATGCAGCGGTGAAACAACGACCGGCGTCAGGAATAACAGGCGCGCCGCCACGCATTCCGGCGGCAGGCGAAACATGCTCGAAACGATGCGCCGATACGCCTCGATTTGCGGCCGATAGTGTTCCAGACGCTGCGCGAGTGCGGCTTGGTCGTGGTCCGCGATGCGATCGGTTTTGAAATCGATAATATCGGCGCCCACCACGACATCATCTTCATACAGCAACACCAGGCGATCAACAAACCCGCTGAGAATTTGGTTGTCTTCCCAGGTCGCGACGGGGAACTCATTGCGTACGTCCAAACGAAGACGCTTGCCGCCCAACCGTTGGAGAAACACCTCGGAAAACGGCGTGGGAGATGTCGCGGACGCCGCCGGTTGTGCAACCAAGTCGTAGTACTCCCGCGATAACACCTCTGAAATTTGCCGCGCGCCGAGAAGTAGATGGAAGTCTTTTATCATCTGCTCGACATCCAGGTTGGCGGCGCCCACTTGGCGAGCAATTTGCACCAACGTTTCCCGCGTTGGCGGCGGATCGTTCAGCCAAAGCACGTGCTCGAACCAGGCGTGCATCAGCGTGCCGCGGGCCATCGCCTGGGCGTTGTCGATGCGCAATAAATCGGCGGCCGCCGCCAGCCGTCCGCCCTCCATATTGGAAGGACTGTCCGATCCCAGAACGCCGCGCCGCTTGCCAACGGGCTGGGCGAAACGCAGTTCCAGCGGAGCTTGTTCCGAAGCTTGCTCCGGCTGCTTTTCCGCTGAATCCCATTTTACCGCCGCCGCCCAGCGTGGATCGCCATGTTCGTAAACGACTGCTTCGGGCGCCGCCGGTTCATTGCCGGCGAGCGCGGCGCGGAGCAGTCCGGCGGAGGTGCGCGGCAGTTTTTTTTCGCTCACATTGGCGGGGGATATCACGATGTAAAGCGAATGCACGGCGCGCGTCATCGCCACATACAACAAACACACCGTCTCCGTGACCTTGGCATGCGTGGCTTGCTGGAACATGGTTTGCATGTCGTCGGGCAGCAGCGACTGAATCTCCTTGTTGCGATACAAACAGACACGCGCAATCGGTTCGGTCGGGTCGGGTTGGTCGATCACGTAACTCGGCGACTGGCCGATCAACGAAGACTCAAGATCGGCCAGCACCACCACGTCGAACTGCAAACCTTTCGCCTGATGCACATTCATCACACGCACCGAAGCGGCGGAAGGATCGGCCACTCTTTGGTTCTCGACATGCCGCACGAAGTCGGTCGCGCGGAGCGTGGCGGTGTCTTGGTAGGCGTACCCTAGTTCGGCCAGTTGCCGCAGCCGATTCAAATCGCGGGTGTTGCAGCACTCGGCGAGTTGCTCCAGCCAACTTTCGAGAACAGGTCCATAACCTTGCTGCAAGAGCCGCCGCCGCAACCCAGCCGCGACCTCTTCGGCAACATTTTCCGTGTTGTTGTTGGAATTATTTTCCTGATTTGCATCGGGCGGGAAAGCCGGCAAACCGAGCGCGGTCCCCAGGGGCGAATTCGCCACATGCATCAGCGCGATCGTATCGGCGGGATGGTCGGCCAGCCGCAGCGCCGAAAGCACAAGCTGCACGGGCGCGGAGTCGGTCAGAGGATTGCCTCCTTCCTCGCTGGCGCGAACGCCGCGCTGGCGCAGTTCAAAAATCGTTCGCGCCACGACCGCATTGCGCCGCACCAACAGGCCAATTTCCAATCCTGGCGTTTCGGCGAGCAGTTCCTCCACTTTGTCGGCAGCGGCTTCGATGACGGCGTCGATCGGAGTTTGATCGTCGGGGTCGGCGCGGCGCGCGGTAAGCAACTGAACATGGCCGGTTAAATCGGTTCGAACGGTGGTGTGTCGCGGAAAGAGTTCACTCCAATCTTTCACGGCCGCCTCCGCCGTTTCGAGGTTGGCGTGTCGGCCGATCCCCTGAAAGACTTCGTTCACGACGTCGATCACGGGCTGCGAGGAACGGTAACTGGCGGTGAGTGCATCGAGGGTCAGTTCCGGAAGTTGCTTCTCCAAGGCGCCGAAAATTTCCGCGCGGCCGCCCCGCCAGGCGTAAATGGCTTGCTTGATATCGCCGACGCAAAAAAAGGAAGACCGCGCCGGCGCCCGACTCCCGCCGTCCGCCGGGCGAATCGTCCGCTCGGCGAGCGGCCGCAACACGCTCCATTGTTTGCCGGAGGTGTCTTGAAATTCGTCCAGCAGCAGATGCGACACACTCGCATCGAGCCGGAAGGCGAGCCGCTCGACATCGCGCATCGACTCTCCGCCAGCGAGTGAACGCGTGATGTCGTCGAACAGCAGCGCTCGCGAATCGTGTTTGAGCCGCCGGTAGACGTCATGAAACTTCGCCAGCAATTCATACGTGGCGGCGGTCTGTAACGCCAACTGTTGGATCAGAAAAGCCCGCGCGTGCCGAATGAGCTGCTCGTAAATCGCGACCGTCGCGGCGGGGATTTCCTTACGGTAATAAATATTCTCGCCCAGGCGAACCTTGCTCGGCAGCCCGCTCCGGACAAAACCCATCCAATCGGCCGATAACGCCTGTTCGCAGTTGGTTTGATGCGCCTTGGCGATCGACTTGTGCTTGGGCAGCTTTGCCGTGCGCAACGCTTCCATCAACACGGCAAGCTCCGCATCGGGCAGCAGCGGCAATTGGGGAAAGGTTCGCCAGGCGTTTTCATGCGTGTCGGCAAACAGGCCATACAAACGATTGACAGTCGAACGCACCAGTTCGCTCACCGACCGATCGGCGTCGCCCTTGGCGAGCAGGTTGAGCAAACGCGCGACTTCGCTCGATTCGGCGTCTCTTAAAATTGTTTCGATCGCTTCGCTGCGCAGGCTGGCGTCGTGCAGCGGGTCGGCAATGCTCCAACCGGTGGGCAGCCCCAGTTCCAAACTAAAACTACCCGCCACTTGAGCGAAGAAACTGTCGAGCGTGCCAATGCGGAGGCAATGCAGTTGCGAGGTGAGTGATTTGAGCAGCCGGCGGCAACGCTGCGGCGTCAATACCTCTAGGCTCAGGTGCTGGGCCAGTTCGACGCGTTTTCGTTCCTGCAAGCAGGCTTCGGCCAGCCGCGTGACAATGCGTTCGAGAATTTCGCCCGCCGCCTTGCGCGTGAAGGTGGCGGCCAAAATTTCCGGCGCTGCGGCGTCGTCGGCGACCAAACGCAAGTACCGGCTGGTGAGTTGGTGAGTTTTTCCCGTTCCCGCCGAGGCGCGAATCAGGACGTGTTCGTTAGACATGGTTATTCATTTTCAAAGACGCCGCGCCGTTGGAGTTCATGCTTTAGCATGTGTAGAAAAAGAAAGCACGCTAAAGCGTGAACTCCAACGGTTCGCATAGGTTATTCGTTTTCGAGAACGCCGCGTTCGAAGGCGGCGTCTTGGCAGATGTCGGAGAATTCCGTCATTGTTGGCGGTGGCGGATCGGTCGGCGGCCAGAATGTTTCAGCCAGTATGTCTTCCGCGGCGCAACGGGCGACATCCTGCGCCGCGGCGATCAGTTCATCGTCCCAGGCGGCCATCGCTTCACCCACGCGGGCGATATCCTTGGGGAGTAGGATGTAGCCGAGTTCGATTTCGCCGGTCACCCCCAACGACCGGGCCAAGAGTTGGTAGAGCGGCAGTTGGAGGTCGATCCAGGCGCCGGCGCGGCGGTGCGTTTGCTCCGGTGGTTTGGCGGCGTCGGAGGTTTTGTAGTCGAGAATCCGCCACTGGCCGCTGGCTTCGTTACGATCAATCCGATCGATCCTGCCGCGCAGCAGGATGGAGCGGTCTTTTAATTTGAGCAGCGTGGGGGCGTCTTGGGAGGATGTTTCGGTGTGTATGATTCTCCAGCCTTGCCGTGCATGTTCGGCCTGCCATTGGGCGAAGGCCTCCAATCGGCGGCGGAGGTGCGCCAGTTGAACATTCACCGCCGGCAGGTGATGCTTGCCATATTGGGCGGCCACCGCGCGGCGCAGGGCGTCTTGCAGGAATTGATAAATGGGCTCGGCGTTTTGCAAGTCTCGCTGTTCGCTCAAACCGAAACGGGCCAGCACGTCGTGCAGCAGGTTGCCGAAATCGGCTGCGCCGAGTTCCTCGGCGGAATCGTCCGACGTTTGCAGCTTCAAACAACGCCGCAAATAATAGCGATAGGGGCACGCCAAATAGCCGCCAAACTCCGTCACGCTCAACGATTCGATCGGTTGTTCGAGCGGCTTCGGCCGGGGAACATAAAAACGCGACTCCGCGCCGGCTTGGGGCGCATTCGACTTCAAACGCCGTTGTTGCGTTGCATCTTGGGCTTGGAAACAATGCCGCACGCGCTCCGCGATTTGATCTTCGGGCGCGGCAAACAACAACCGGCTGGGAATCAAGGGGTTTCCCTCCGTATCGCGCCGGCCGACGATAAAATAAACCTCTTGGCGCGCAGCCAAGAGCAGGCTCGTGGCGTAGGCGTCGCGCGCGTAGCGGCGGTCGTTATCTTCGATGCCCAATTTTCTGCGTAAGCGATTGGGCAGAAAAATATCGGAATTGAGCGACGTCGGCACGCGCCCTTCATTGAACGAGGTCACGACCAAGGCCGGCGCGTCGTCCAAGGGCAACTCCAACCAGCCCAACACTTCGAGCGCGTCTTCACTAGGGAGCGGGGCCAGCGTTTTGCTTGCGAGGCTTTCTAAAAGAAGACGTATGGCGTCGGCGGCGCTGATGGCGGGCGAAACCGTTGGCGACCCCGCCGCGTGTTCGGCCAGGGCGTTGCGAATTTCACGTAGTGTTTTCGCCAAGTAGTGGCCGTCTTCCGATTGTTGGTCGAGTTGCAAGGCGCCATAAACCTCGGCTAACATTTCTTGCAGCGGCTGGGCCCATTGGTTGAGCTTGCGCGTATTGGAACGCAGCGGCGCCAGCAACGAGTCAACTTTCTCGAACGCTTTTTTGAGCTGCACGAAACGCTTGTTGTCACCCAGCCAATGGCCCAGCCGGGGAGGGAGGTGTTCGCCGTGGTAGGCGTCGAGTTCGCCCAGCCAATGGGCGCCGCCGGTGTTTTGCAACAGCCAATCGTAAACGTCGGGGTGGCGGGCCAAGGCGGCAAATTCGCTAAAGCGGCGGCGGTTGGCGTAGTCGGCCACGGCCTGAAGGAATCGAAAGGGGCCGGTGTCTTGGAGGCGTTGGCCGATCACCCAGCGCGAGGCGACGCCGCAATCCGACAGGCAGCGCTGTATGCGCGGGGCGAGGCTTTCGTCGGGCGCGCCGATCGCGATTTCTTCGGCGCGAAATCGGCCGTCAAAACCGGCGACAATGCGCACGGCTTCTTCGGCTTGGTCGGCCGCGGTATCGACCACCCGCACGCGCTCCAGCGGAATGTCGATCAGGGCGTTTTTCCAGGCGGCGGGAGCGATGCAGCCGTGTTGGTCAAAATAATCGGCCCGCTCCGCAGGCGCCGCGATCAAGGTCGCGACACGATCAGCAACCTGATCGAGCATCAACCGCGTGGCGCGGTTCATGTCGGCGGCGCCGACCAACACAATCTCCTTTTCGGTGCGGCATTCCCGATGTTCGATGGCGAACAGCCGCGCCGTTTGCGTGTCCCAGAGTTCGAGCGCGTCGAGCTTTTGTAAATACGCCGCTTGTACTTTCGCCAAGGCGCGCCAACGAATCGCTTCCTGGAAACCATCCACCTTGACGTTCGACGCACACACGTGCGAAAAGTCGAGTCCGTCGGAGGCCAATTCGCGGTGCTGGCGCCAGAGCAGACGGCCCAGCGAGAGCCACTGCAACACATCGTTGTTCTCCGGCCATTTCGGCGCGAAGGCGGAGAGGTCGGCGGGCCGGGCGTCTTGGAGCGCGGCGACCCAGGTGAGTTGCTGCACCAAGTCGGAGGCCAGCGGCCGCCGGGAAGTGTAAAGACATTCCGGCAAGGCGCCGACGGTCAACATTTGCGGCGGGGTGAAGATCCACTCTTCTTGGCGGGCGCGTTGCAGCAAGAGGTTCAAGAGCGTGCGGCCGGGGCGCGAACCGGGCGTCGCGACCACGACGCGGCTCAACTCCAAACGCCCCGGTTCGGAAAAACGCGCCACCAGATATTCAGCGGCTTGGCCCAGCAACGGGCGGCTCCAGTCGAGAAACGTGCGGGTAATCGGCATGGCGAGTCGGTTCCGGCCTGACAAAAAAGTAATGCGGGCGCAGAGGAAAAGATCGTGCGGGAGCGGCGGAACCTCGATTAGAACGCCGGGCGTAACAACCCGCCACCCCCCGCGTTTGGCCTACGTCGTCGCTCGCGACCGTCTTCCTGCAACGGCGCCAACCCTCCCATTCGTTGCGACGGTCGCAATCGGCGCGTTGCGGAAAAGATCGGCGGAAATGCCAGAGTCTTGGTGCCTGGGCGGCGCGGGGGCGTAATTACACTGAAACACAAGACGTGGACTGGCAAACCTGATCGACGCGTAACGCGCGTAGCAGGGCAAGGCCATTTATACAGCAGCCATTTACAGGGTGGATCGTCATGACAACCGGACACGAACCCGGCCTCACGCCGACAATACTTCTGCAGATTCTTATTCGCCAGCGAAAAAAAGTAATCGCGACGTCTCTGTTGTTGGCCGCCGCCGCCGTGGCGGTCGCGATGCTGCTGCCGCCGAGTTTTCACTCCGAAGCAAGACTCTTTGTGAGGATTGGGCGAGAAAGCGTCTCGCTGGATCCGACAGCCACAACCAGCCAAACGATCTCGATTTATGAATCGCGCGAGAACGAAATTAATTCGATTCTAGAGATTCTCAAAAGCCGCGAACTTGCCCAACAGGTGGTCGACCGCGTCGGCGCCGCCAAGATTCTGGGCCAAGCAGATGCTGCTTCGGCCGCGGCCAAGGGCAAATCTTCCTGGCTGGGCGACGCCGCTTCGAGCCTGCTGGGCGTGGTGCGCGGCGCCGCGAAATCAGTGACCGGCGCGCTCGATGTTCCGCTGCGCGAGCAGGCGGTTGAATCGTTGGAGAAGCGCGTCATGGTGTTCGCCGCCAAGCGTTCGAGCGTGATCACGCTCGATTGTCAGGCAAAAACACCTGAACAGGCGCAAGAAATCGCGATGGCGTTCTTGGAGGAATACAGCAACCAACACCAGAAGGTCAATAGTATTAACGGGTCGTACCGTTTCTTTGAAACGCAAACGGAGCTACTGGAAACGGAGCTCACCTCCGCCCGCGATATTATTTGTCAAACGAAAAACAAATACGGCATGATTTCGATCAGCGGGCAGCGTCAACTCCAGGAGAAACAGCTTCTCCAAGTCGAGATAGCCATTCTGACCAACAACCAGGAGTTGGCCGCGTCGCGGGCGAAACTGTCGTCCATGCAAGAGGCTTTGAAAGACCTTCCCGAGCGCGTGCTGACGCTGCAAGTGGCGGGTTTCGCCAATGCGGCGGCCGATACCATGCGTGAAACGCTCTACAAACTCGAAATTCGCGAACGCGAGTTGCGCTCGAAATATGCGGAGGGTCATCCTGAGGTGCTGGCCATTAGGCAGCAGGTGGCGGAGTCGCAGAAGATTCTCAACCGGCAGACCAGCGATCGCACGCAGTCGACCCAAACGACGAATCCGGCCTGGAGCGCGCTCCGTTTGCAACTTCTCATCGCGGAGCCTCGCGTTGCCTACTTGGAGGCGGAGGCCGCGGCCTTACTCGCCCAGCGAGCGAAGTTGGGAGAATCGCTGCGGCTGTTCAACCGACGCGAAGTCGAGGTGGAGGAGTTGGAGCGTCATGCGTCTCTTTTGGAAGCCAGCTACACAACCCATCGGCAGAAATTGGAAGAGGCGCGTATCCAACAGGCGATGGAGAACGACCGCATTACCAATGTGAACATCGTGCAGTCGCCGACGATCAATCGAAAGCCCGTCGGACCGAAGCGGCGCCTAGTGGCGTTGTGTGGTTTCGTGGTGGCCTTATTAAGCGGAGTAGGCGTGGCGTTGGCGGCCGAATTTCTTGGCGACGCCACCGCGCAACAGCGCGTTCCCACACCGGTTGGGCCGCACGAAGTTGGCGCCGCCTCCGAAAGACTCGCGCGGCTGCAAGCCGGCGCGCCGCGGCACGGCATGACCGAAGAACTCTCGTGCTGAACGCCGTTTCAAATTTCTCGCTCGTACGTCAGGCAGCGTCTGACGACTGATCCCAAAATGAACATCGCAACCACGAATGCCGATGCGGCGAACTTGGTCTTCTTCCGGAATGCGAACGGAGGAACCGGCGCGGGAAATCTGCACCAATGGATGGAGCGCGCCGCCGTTAACGCGAGTTGGCCGCTGGCCAAGGCTTGGAGTCGGCCGCAGCAGATGGCGGTGGGCATTTTGATGTATCATCGTCTGACGCCGCGTCGGGTCGACGCCTCCACGCCGACCTGGAGCGTGACGCCCAACCGCTTTGGCGCACAGTTGCGAGGTCTGCTCAAACGAGGATATCGGGCCTGGCCGTTGCGGCGCGTCTTGGAATACCAACAAGCGGGCCGCGCCACGCCGCCTAAAACGTTTGTCATCACGTTCGACGACGGCTACGAAAATAATTACACGCAGGCCTGGCCCATTTTGCGCGAGCTTCAGACCCCCGCCACGATTTTTTTAGCCACGGCCTATCTTGATTCCTCCCAAGCTTTTCCGTTTGACGACTGGCCGGCCGCCGGGCGTTCTCGGAGTGCGGCCGAAGCATGGCGTCCGCTGAGCACTGACCAATGCCGGGAAATGCAACGCAGCGGCGTCATCGAATTTGGCTGCCACACGCACACCCACCAAGATTTTCGCTCGCGGCCTGATGTGTTGGCGTCCGATGTCGCGACATGTTTGCAAGAACTCCAGAACCGCTTCGGTATCGAGGCGCCGCCCTTTGCCTTTCCCTACGGAATGCGGCGGCAAGGGTTTTCCGGCGGCGCCCTGACCGACGCCGTGCGCAACACCGGCGTGAGTTGTGCGCTGAGCACCGAATGCGAACTCGCCGATTTGCGGCAAGACCCGTTCCAGTGGGGACGCCTCGCGGCGCATCAGCACGACACCGGAAGGTCGTTGTCGGCAAAACTGAGCGGCTGGCACACGACGCTTCGCAATCTTTGGAAAAGCTGTAGTCACACGGATTCCGGAAGGGGAGAACCGTGAGCAAAAAGATCTCCCCACATCGCTCGTTCAGGGCCGCCGTTGGACGCGGCTGCACGCGACTGCGGCGCTCCGTGAGCCCCACCGTGCGCAATGGCCTGACATCGCTGCTCGACCAGGCGTTGGTCAACGGCGGGAACTTTTTCGTCGCCGTGTGTCTGGGCAGGTTCGGTTCGCGAGCGGAACTGGGAGTGTTTGCCCTGGCCGTTTCGTTGGCCTACTTCGCACGCGGTTTGCAACAACAAATGTTGTCGGCGCCGTACATGGTGTATTGCCAGGCGAAACGCGGCCGCACCGCCGCCCGATACGCCGGCAGTTCTTTCGCCCATCAGGCGATCTTCACCGGCGCCACAACGCTCGCTTTGGCGGCATTGTTGGCGGCGGCGTTGTTGGCGGCGCCGGCGTTCGCATCGATTCTGGCGGTCTTGCTATTCGCGGCGCCGTTCGTCTTGTTGAGAGAACAGATTCGGAACTGGTCGTTCGCCCACTTGGAAATGAAAGCTTCGTTGTATCTGGACGCCGCCGTAACAGCGGTTCAGATCGGCGGAACAGTATTGCTGGCGCGCTACGGATGGCTCAACGCGCACACGGCCTTGGCGGTGCTTGGCTTGGCCTGCGCTGCGGCTTCGGTGGGTTGGATGTTCCTCCGCCGCCCGCATTTGGCGCTTCGTGCGAAGCTGGCAAGATTCCACTGGTTACAAAACTGGTCGTTTGCCAAATGGACGTTCGCCAGCCACATGCTGGGCGGCTCCACTCCTTATATCATGCCCTGGATTGTCGTGTTTCTCTCGGGCGAAGCGGCCACCGGTATGCTGGCGGCCTGCAATTCGTTGGTCGGGCTTTCAAATACTTTTTTGATTGGCCTGAGCAATTATTTGAGTCCTCGCACGGCGCGGGTCTACGCGCAAGGAGGCGTCGCAAGCATGGCGCGGGTGCTGCGAGAGAATGCGTTGCTGTTCAGCGTGGTGCTGGGCGCGTTCTCCGTGGCAATGGCGGTCGTTGGCGAAAGCCTCACGCAGTTGGTTTACGGCGCCTCGTTCGCCGGCGCCGGTCCTGTCGTGTTTGTGTTGGCCCTAAGCATGTGGGCCGTCAGTTTGAACATGACCGCGGGAAACGGATTGTGGGCCATGAATCGGCCCGCGGCAAATTTCCGAGCCGACGTTTGCACCATGGTGGTGTCGGTGGCGGTATCCCTTTTTCTGACAGCCGCTTGGGGTGCGTTCGGCGCCGCGCTCGGAATTTTGGCGGGCTCCTTGGCGGGCGGCGCGGTCCGCTGCTATTCGTTGTTGGTATGGATGGACAAGGAAAAACCCCCCTATTCGCTTTGCCCGGAAACGGCGAAGTCGCCGGCCTAGATGGGCAACGCAGCCGTTTCGTCGATTGATCGCTCGCACAAGGTTTTCATCGTGTTACAACCACTCGCCCAACCTCCAGATATTGCAAACACGCGGCGCCTCTGGCTAGTGCTGGCGGCGTTCGGGTTGGGATGCGTGTTTTTTGTCACGGAGCACAATTTGCAAATATCGCTCCAGGAATCGTACACGCAAACGCGGGAGGAAATGGAGGCCTCGACCGCCGGCGGCAACGCGCCGCGCCGCGCGGCCTTTTTGGCGTTGGCCGCGCTGGGCGCCTGCTTGCTGCTGCGAGAACGCCGCCGCTCGCTCCCGCTAAATAGTGTTCTGAGTTGGTGCATGCTGGCTTTCGTCGCCTGGTGCGCCGCCAGCGTGCTGTGGTCGGTCGCGCCGCAGATAACGGTTCGTAGGGTGATCGTGTTGGTCTGTTGTTTTATCGGCGCGCTCGGCGTGGGGAGAGCGTTCAGCGCGCGCGAACTGTGCGTACTGGCGGTGATGATCACGTCGGCCTTCTTGGCGGCGGGCGTGGCGGCGGAAGTTGCCTTGGGAACGTTTCACCCTTTGAGCGGCGAGTACCGATTTTCCGGAACCGTGCATCCCAATTCGCAGGGTTTGAATTTGGCCACGCTCTGCCTGGGCTGTTTATGCCTCGCCGGAGATAACCGCTCCAACCGAGGTTGGCCGCGTCTGTTGCTGTTCGGCTTGCTGGCCGTGGCTCTGTGTTTTTTGGTGCTGACAAAATCTCGCACTTCGGTGGCGGCGGTGGGCGGCGTGTTGGCGATTGTGTGGTTTATGAAAGCCACCGTTTCTCAGCGCATGTACGGAGCGTTCGGCGTCGCATGGCTGGGCGCGGTAGCCGCGTTCGCGCTGCTGCTTTCGATCAATAGCGCCGGAAAAGACCTTTCTCGCATGGCTTTGTTAGGACGCCAGGAACAGTCGTCGTCGTTGAGCGGACGCGTGCCCATCTGGACCGAAGTCTCGGGATACATTTTGGAGCGGCCGATCATGGGGCACGGTTATGAATCGTTTTGGACGCCCGAAACCATCGACGCAATTTCCTCCCGGCTTTACTGGGGCATTCGCGAAGCGCACAACTCCTACCTCGAAACCGTGCTCGGAGTGGGGGCGGTCGGATTGTTCATCGCACTGATGTGCGTGGCGGCGGGAGCGGCGACCGCCTGGAGGGAGTTGCGGCGTGCAAAGGATCCCGCCTTTGCTTTTTTTCTAGGACTGTTCGCCTTTGGCTTGGTCAACGGCTTGATGGAATCGGGTATGGCGAGTCCGCTCTTTTTTCCGTTCATCGCCACCAGCGGCCTAGCGCACCTGGCGTATCGGACTTCGCCCGCCGCGGCGGGCGGGCGGCAGCACATGGGCAGCGTGATCCGCACGACGCGGAACGGTTTGTCTTCCAGCGTGAGTGGATCTTGAAGGGCGGCTACGAAAGACAAAACACATGATTGAAACACCTGATATCACGATCGTTGTTTGCACGTTTAATCGAGCTGAAATGCTGGAGCAAGCGTTGGCGAGCTTGGCGCGTTTGGAAACAAACAACGCGTTTCGCTATCAGGTGCTGGTGGTCGACAACGCCTCCACCGACCAAACGCCCAATGTGATAACGCGCGCCGCCGAAAAATGGCCGGCCTTGGTCAGAGGCGTGCGAGAAAAAACGCCGGGCGTCGTGGCGGCGAGAAACCGTGGCGTGGCGGAAGCACGCAGCCAGTGGATCGCGTTCTTCGACGACGACCAATTGGCCGACCCCCATTGGCTGGCGGAACTGTTCAACGCCGCTCGGCGGAAAAACATGTTGTGCGTCGGCGGCGCGGTGCGTTTGTTGTTCACCGACGGCATGCCGCGAACACTGCCCGACGTGACACGCATGCTGTTGGGTGAAACCATCGGCCAGGAAAATAGCCGCCTGTACAATCATCGCTTCACTCCCGGCACGGGCAACCTGATGTTGCATCGCAGCATTTTTGAAACGATCGGTGGTTTCGACCAACGGTTCCATGCAAGAAATGAAGACACCGACCTCTTCCTCCGCATGCACCGGCGCGGCATCGCGGCCTGGTACGAACCCGCCGCCGTCGTCGACCACCTGACGCCGCCCGAGCGTTTAACGGCACGGTATCTATTAAAAATCGCAAACCTGATTTCTGTTGGCATGGCGGCGAATGAGCAAGCGAGCGTTGGGGCGGCTTATCCACTGGTCGCGGCGGCGCGGTGCGTGCAGTTCGCGTTGCTACTCACTCCGCGCTACGCATGGCATTGGGCGAGGCGAAATAAAGACCAAACCTTGGCCGCGCGCTGCCGCTGGGAAATTGCCCGCCGATATCTATGCGACGCCAGCCGACTTCTCTTCAGCGCCCCCAAGGCTGTTCAAAGTCCCCCAGGGCCAGATATTTCCCCCTCCCCCAGACCCGCCATGCAAGCGGGGCAATCTTGCGAGTTCAGCAAATAAATGAGTATTGAAACCGGCAACCAACAGCATGTGCGCATGGTCGCGCCTGCGGCAAACTCTTCGAGCGGTGCATGCGAACTGCGGGAGGTGCGGCGCCTCGCGCCCGCCGATCTTACGGCCGAGCATTTCGAACTGTGGAGAGCGGCCCTCAAGGAAAATCCTGAGCTTGATAGCCCGTTTTTTCAACCTGGGTTCACAACCGCCGTCGCGGCGGTGCGAAGAGATGTCGAGATAGCGGTCGGAAAAACGACCGGCGGCGATACCGTGTTTTTTCCGTACCAGCGGTCGGCCTTCCATATTGGCCGACCCGTCGGAGGACGCCTTTCCTGCTTCCAAGGTTTGATCAGTCGACGCCCGCTGCGGATCGACCCGTATTTACTGCTCAAACGCGTGGGACTCAACGCCTGGGATTTCGACCATCTGCCGCTGAGTCAAACCACGTTCGCCTCGCATAACTGGTCGGTCGAGAATTCTCCCTACATCGACCTCTCCTCGGGTTTTTCAGCCTACCAGGAGCAGAAGCGGAAAGCCGGCTCCCACCAAGCCAGCAAACTGGCGGCGCGGGGTCGGAAGATGGCCCGCGAAGTGGGCGAGTTGCGATTCGAATGGCGAACCCAAGACCTACAAACACTCAACCTGTTAATGCGGTGGAAAAGCCGCCAATTTCAAGCCACTGGGTTTGCCGATGTATTCGCCTTCGAGTGGGTTCGTAATCTCTTGACGCGAATCGTGGCGCAGCCAGACGACCATTTCGAGGAAGTGCTCTCGGTGTTATACGCGGGAAATCGCCCAGCCGCGATCTGCATCGACTTGCGAACCGACGATGTCTTGCATGGTTGGTTCACCGCTTTCGACCCGGAACTCTCCAAATATTCGCCCGGCGCGTTGTTGACGATCAAGAAGATCGAAGCGGCCGCGGAGCGAGGTGTAAAAACATTTCATCTGGGCAAAGGCGAGGCGCCCTACAAACGCAGCCTCATGACCCACGCAATTCCACTCGCGACAGGAGCCGTGGAGCGGCAACGTATCGCCACCACCGTGCGGCGGGGTTATCGGGGCGCTCGCAACTGGGTGCGAACGTCGCCTTTTTCCAGCTTGGCCGATCTCCCAGCCAGAATAGTGCGCCCGGTCCGGGAGTGGGCCTCCTTTCGATAGACTCCAATTCCCTTCTTGAGTTTCACATCATGCTCACCTTACTGGTTTCAATTCTGTTGTGGTGCGTGGCGGCGATCGTGTCTCTGCCGATCTTGGTGTTTTGCCTCGAATGCGCGGCGGCTTGCCTTTGCCCGCCGCGAAAAAACGAACGCCGCACTGCCGGTAAGCGCCCGCCTCTGGCGGTGATTGTTCCAGCCCACGACGAGAGTCTGGTGTTGGGCGAAACACTTCGCGCGCTCCGGCAGTCGGTTCGCGCGGACGACAAAATATTCGTCGTGGCTGACAACTGCACCGACGACACCGGCAACATCGCGCGGGAGAATGGCGTAACCGTGTTGGAGCGTTCCGACCCAACGCGACGCGGCAAGGGGTTCGCGCTCAATTTCGGCTTTGAACACATTCGCAGCGAAGGCTATCCCGTGATTGTCGTACTCGATGCCGATTGCAGAATATCGGCGGACAGCCTCGACGAACTCGGCGCCCGGGCGGCGGCGTCGCAATCGCCGGTGCAGGGAATCTATTTGTGCCAGCCTCCCGAGAACCCCGCCACGCGAGACACGATCTCGGGTTTGGCTTTTCGTTTCAAGAATCTGATCCGAGCCGTGGGGCTTTCTCGCTTGGGAGGAGTGTGCCACCTGACGGGAAGCGGCATGGCGTTCCCAGCCGATATCCTGCAAGACGTCCATTTCATGGGCGGACATATCGTCGAAGATATGCAAACTGGAATCGCCCTGACCCGGCTCCGGCGCCCGCCTCAATTGTGCTGCGAAGCTCGCATCGAAAGCCTTCTACCCGACGAGCCGGAAGCGTTTGTGTCGCAACGGATTCGCTGGGAGCACGGTCATGTTCAGACAATGCTCTCCGAAGCGCCGCGGCTCATCTTTTCGGGTCTGCTCCGCCGGCGGTGGGCGAGTATCTGCCTAGGGCTCGACTTGGCCGTTCCGCCCCTTTCGCTGCTCGTGTTCAGTTGGCTCGCGGCCTTGGCGATTACGCTCATTGCGGCGGCCAGCGGAGCGACGTGGCTGCCGAGCGCTGTGCTTGCCGGCATGGGAGCGCTCCTGGGGCTGACGATTGTTTGGGGGTGGTTTTGTTTTTGCCGCCACGACATTCACCTCAGCGCTCTGGCCGCCGCGCCGCTGTACGCATTGTCGAAAATTCCCATCTATCTCAAGCTGTTCACCCGTCGCCAAAACGAATGGGTGCGAACCAGCCGCACCGGCGGCTCTCCCGATGCCGAGCACTCGCCCCCCTCCACTGGATAGGCCTCCCAGTAGAGGGGGCCTGTCTGTATTTCTTTCTCGCCGGGCGGCGCGCGATTTCAGGCCTAGCTTCCGGAGCATGTGTCACAAAACCATCCCGAAACCGTCGGAACCCACGCTATCCGGACGTTTCCGTTGGACACTTTAGTAAATGTGAATATTTCCCTTGCCTAAAAACCAGGCACTGCCCCTTGGGCTGAAAGTCCAGGCACGACTGCTTAATTTATTTGCATGTGATAGCTGCCGACGTAAGTGCTTTCATGGCAACGATATCGAACTGCGCCTTGACTTGCGAATAAAGATTGCGGCATACGACGGGTGAGAACTCGTCGATTGGCTGTTGTTATTTCGTGATTTCATTGAGGGAGTGATTTGGAAATGGAATTCTCATTCGATACGAGGATTAGTCAGGACGGCGAGGCGGCTATCTCGGTTTCTCAGACATCGCCGGTGGCGGAGCGCGCCGCCGAAGCTTTTCGACGAGCGGCCGACCTATTCGTCAGCCAACCGGAATGGGGCGCCTTCCATCGGGAAATGCTTGGCGTTGGCGGTGTGATCCGACAACTCTTCCCTTCCGCCGAAGAAATGAAAGCCTTCGAGCAATCAAAAGAATATGGACGACTCCAGCAGATGGTCGTGCAGTTGCGCGCCAAGCGGGGTGAACAACCGGACGAATCATTGGAGCCGACAAGAGTCATCACCGTGCGGCTGCCGAAAAGCTTGCACGAAGCGTTGAAAACGGAGGCCGACGACCTAGCCACCAGCATGAACAAATTGTGTATCTCGAAATTGCTGCAAGCCATTGAAGAGTCGGCCATTCCCCAGAAATCAAGCGCCGAGGAAAGGGCCAAGCAAATGGCGGAACTTCAAGCCGCAATTCCCTCGACTTCCGGGGAATAATGTCTAATGTAAAAAACCTTGGAGCAGACCTATAAGCCGGGTTCTGTGCCCGCCCTGAACAGGCGGGTGATGGCCATTTATCTAGGACGACGATTGCCCGTCGCCTCAAGCAGCCTACCCGGAAGTAATAACGTCGCGGCGACGGCTATTCGGCTTAGGAACAGTCCTGAAATAAATTACCGGTTGTGGTTCAGAAAAGCCCGGCATTTTCAAAATGCCGGGCTTTTAATTCGGCATGTTTATTCAGGACTGTACCTAAGAGCGTGTTGCTGGAGATCGGCATTCGCTAGGCCCGCCAGCCGAAAGCGATCAGGAATGAGATTGGCGTTTACAATCCGACCAAGTGGGGCTTTCGACCTTGCGCGTGCAGCCGCTGGAATCGCCATGAAAAACACACGCCGGCGCCTGCTACCGCCGCAGTGATTTGGTGCTCAATCTATTTGCCGCGCGGCGTCGATAACTTCTATGCCAACTGCCATCGCAATTTCGGCGCCTGGCCCTGGGCGAAAGTGCAGATTCGCGCCGAAGGCATCACCGCCGCCGTGGCGATGTCTCAGCTTTTCCGGTTGACAGGTAGTATCATATGCGATACTGTTTTACGTGTTGATTAGTTGCTACTTGTTTTGAGAGAACATGCATGATTTTCGTCACTCGACTGGTCACGCACGACGACTGGTCACGCACGACAACGATGGCCAGCCGATCCCGGCCGCCGTGCTTAACTGCATTCTGCGGGAAGCGGAGGCCCGCTTCGGGGGCTACACGCTCGGCAATCCTGAAAGCGGTTCGTGGATCGAGGGCGGCGTTCGGTACGCCGAAACCAGTTGCCGGCTGGAAGTGGTGATCGCCGCGGGCCGAAGCCCGAGAGTTCGTGATTTGGTCGGGCCAGGAGTTGCATCAACTGGCCATGTTTTTCGAGATTCGCGACGGTGGTGAAATTATCGACGTTTGACGAAAGAAGCCACGGCCGGAGGGCGTTCGCCCCTCGGCCTTGTTCGAGGAGAACCATACGATGAGCAAAAAGAAAAGCGTGTCTGTTCGCGCGAAAGAGTTATTGAGTTTCGTGCATGAGCTAAAAGATTCCGGCGCTGATTTCGTCAGCGCTCACAATGCCATCCACGCGCCGGGCGGCAAGATGGATGCACTCTTTCCGACCGAGGAGGAAAAGGCGAAATACCGCCAGACGCCGCAGTGCGAGCAGATGTGGCGAGTGCTTGACACCTTCTCTCCGCCGGGTGGCGACATCAAGGGGCCGGCCGACGTGAGCGGTAAGTTTGTAGTGCGGCTTCCCAAGTCGTTGCACGCCGCCTTGGCGTTTGAAGCGGAGGACGAAGGCGTCAGCCTGAATCAATTGGTGGTGGCAAAGCTGGCGGGCCGCATGAGGCAGCCGGTGTGATGTCGTTGTAAAAAAACCTTGGAGCAGACCTATAAGCCGGGTTCTGTGCCCGCCCTGAACAGGCGGGTGATGGCCATTTATCTAGGACGACGATTGCCCGTCGCCTCAAGCAGCCTACCCGGAAGTAATAACGTCGCGGACCGCGTCGTTTCGGTCCTAGGACCGGATACTCTCTCCTAGGACCGAATCCTCCCTGTTTGACCTTGCTCCGAGTGGGGTTTACCTAGCCAGCCGAGTCGCCCCGGCTGCTGGTGCGCTCTTACCGCACCGTTTCACCCTTACCGCGCGCCGGCCAAAGCCAAACGCGAGGCGGTTTGCTTTCTGTTGCACTTGCCCGGATCTTTCGATAGGTCGGCGTTACCGACCACTCTGTCCTGCGGAGCCCGGACTTTCCTCCCGCTTCCACTAGGGAAACCGGCGGCCATCCAGTCTGCTCCAAGGTCGTCTTCCAAGATACGCGAATTGTACGCCGTTGGTAAGTTGTGGGGATTCTTGCCGCGATCTTTTTTCGATCATGCTTCGCCTGACGAAAGTTCATGCCGCGTTTTTTTTGCAACGCGATTCGACGAGGCGAGTCGACTGCCGAGCAGAACGAGCAGCCCGCCGACGAACGCACCCAGGCAGGCCGCGGCGATCCAGGTTTTCGGCAGGTGGCCGTCTTGGCCTTCCATGTTCCAACCCCAAGCCTCCAGATAGTCTTGATAATACCCCATGGAAAGCATCAGACTGTTGTGGCAGGCGTGCAGCAGTATGCCGGGCCAAATGCTCCCGCTGCGATAACAAACCCAGCCCAGCACGAGGCCCAAAAAAACGCTGGGCAAAAATCGTTCGATCGCCAAGGCGTTGCTGACAAAAACATGAAACAAACCGAAGAGCAGCGCTGAGTAGAGAATCGCGAGGCGGGGTTTCGTCGCGGAGAGGAAAGACGATTGCAAGTATCCTCGGAAAAACAGTTCCTCGAACACCGCCGGCGTAATCGCGAGCGTCGACAAGATCAAGACCAACGGAACGCCGCGAAACTGCTCCAGGGTTTTTTGAGCCGCTTCCATTTGGGCGGCGCCGAGCGTGGGTAGGCCCAGCCAGGCATTGAACAGGAACAGTTCATGCGCCAGCGGCCAGAGCGTGGCGCCGAGCACAATTGCGGCGGCGAAGAAGGCCCAATTCGCGCCGCGCAAACGCAAACCGGTGGCCGACGCCACACGGCCAACGCGGCAAAACAGCCAAGGAAAACCGCCAAACAGCAACGCCGTCACCGCCGCGCCTCCTCCCAGCCGGACAGCCAAACTGGCGCCGCCCAACTGGGCCAGAAAACTCGAACCGAGAAAATAGCAGGGAAACAAGACCGCCAAGCAAAACAAAGCCGACGCCACGCTGGAAACCGGTCGGACTTCGCCAGGACGCCGGAACAGATCGGTCCAACTCGCTTCGCTGCCGTAGAGAATTGCGTCGGCGCCAAAAATTCGAGCCGCCAGCGCCAGCGACGCCAACGCATATAACGCCGTCGAGAGCACCGCCACCGAAGCGGTAACGGGATTGACGTCGCCTTGCAACACGTCGCGGGTCAGGAGCACGATATTCACCAGCGGCGTCACGGCCAGCACGCCGCCGAATTCCAACCCCGGCATCATGCTCATGACGCCCGGCGCCAGGGCGATCAGCATGATCGGAATCAGATACGCCTGAGCCTCCTTGAAGCTGCGCGCGAAGCTCGTCAGAGTGAGCAAAATGGCGGAGAAAAACGCCGCGAACAACACCATCAGGGCGAACACCGGCGATATCACCGCCAATGTCACGCCTTGCTGGCCGAAAACAATTTCACTCAAACCGGAAGCCGTTAGCGTGATCGTCATGGCCGCCATATTGACCGTGGCGGTCAGCAGTGCGACCGTCAGCACCGCGATGTACTTGGCGAAGAGCAACTGCAAACGCGGTATCGGCGCCGCGATCAGCATTTCCAGCGTGCCCCGCTCCCGCTCGCCCGCCGTAAGATCGATAGCCGGATAAACCGCGCCGGTGATCGTCATCAGAATGAGAATGAGCGGCGCCAAGGTTGCAATCGATACGCCGTTGAGACCATCGGCTTTCACGCCTTCACGATGGAACCTGGCCAGTGGCGGACGCGTATCGCCGCGCTGCGCCAGACGCACCATGGTGTCGGTTTCGTTCACGATTCGTAAACGTCGCTCCACGTATTCCAACGCGACGTTGCTCAACGACGACCCTTCTCGATACAGCAATGTCCAGCGAATGGGGCGACGAACTCCTTCCAGAGATTCCTTCCTCGGCTGCGGAATAATGGCTAGATCGATTTTGCCATCGCGTAATTGCCGCCGTAAATCGCCGCCGACATGCACGCGCACCGAGGGCTCGTCGGCCAGCGCCCCCCCGCCAAGTGCGTGTTCGTTTTCGCGGTCTGGCGTTTCTCTGGCAACGGGTGCTTCTCTGGCGGTGAGGATGCGATCGCCATGCGTGACCAATTCATCCAGGAGTTGGGCGGTCTGGGGCGAATCGACCCCAATCAGACACGCGACTTTCGCGTTCGGCGAAAGGTTGGTCAGGAGCACTTTCTGGAAAACCATGCTCAGCAGCGGGTACACCAACAGCGGCATCAATACCAGCGTCACGATGGTGCGGCGGTCGCGTAATATTTCCCGCAACTCCTTCATGCAAAGGCGAACCTGTCGCGCTATCGCCCTGCGAGGACGCCTCCGCAGAGGCGCCAATTGTGGGGTTTCTTCCATCAAACGTTTCCCAGAGGGCTCGTTGCCGCCGCCTAGCGCGACCCCAAAAGATGTGTAAGGCGACCGGCTTGGCGCCGGCGAATAACTTCGCGGCTTCCGGTTGGCCTTTTTCCCGCCACCGAATGCAAACTCAGGCCGCTCGGGTTATATTGTAGGGGATGTGGCCGCCCACGGGCATAGAGCCGACGGCGCCGTCCACGCACTTTCTTGTTTTGTCGCACCATTGAAAAGGATAAAAGCATGAGCTACGTATTGAAATTTCGCCCGTGGGGAGCGTTGGTGTTCGCCGGTATTCTGGTCGCAAGCTTCTCGGCCAACGCGGCGGAGCCCGTCAAGCTGTTTGACGGAAAGTCGCTTGATGGCTGGCAACAGAACAACGGAACCGCCTCTTACCGCATTGAGGGCGATTGCATCGTTGGCAAAACCAGTGAGGGAAGCCCCAACTCGTTACTCTGCACCAAGAAAAACTACAGCGATTTCGAACTCCAATTTGAAGTCAAGGTGGCCGACGAACTCAATTCCGGCGTGCAGATTCGATCGGTCAGTTCGCCCGACATCAAAAACGGACGGGTTCACGGTCCTCAGGTTGAAATCGCCACCAACGGCACCGCCGGCTTCATCTATGGCGAAGCCTTGGGCACCGGTTGGTTGAGTGAAGACCGTTCCGGCGCCGAAAAACAGTCCGCCTTCAAAAAAGGCGCCTGGAATAAATACCGCGTGCGTGCGGTGGGTAATCATATCCAGACCTGGATCAACGGCGTCGCGATTGCCGACCTGCACGACGCCAAGAGCAACATGAGTTCCGGTTTTATCGGACTGCAAGTTCACGGCATTGGCAAGGGTTCGGGGCCCTATGAAGTGCGCTGGCGCAATATTACGTTGCAAGATTTGTCGAAGTAGGGCTCTGAAAAAGCACGCTAAAGCATCGATCCGGAAATTACTGCCGTCATTCCCGCGCAGGCGGGAATCTGTTGTTTATACATAGGTTTTTTGGCTCTGGGTCCCCAGTTATCCAAGCGGCCGTATTGAGCAGGAAATTGTCAATCGTTATTTGACAATAGTCATTTGTCATCGGCGGGAGCGAGCATGAAATCGATCCCGGCGGTATCCAAGCGATTAGCCGGTGGTCGAGCGCAGCGAACACCACCGGAGGCTCGAAATGCGAAAATTCCGCATCCCGGCGGGATGCCAGCGCAGGGGTCTGAACGGCGGCAATGTGGCGCCGCCGATGGCCGCCGTTCCAACCGCCGCATTCTGGCATCCCGCTGGGATGCGGGAGTTATTGCACGGCCGATACCGGCGGTGGCGCTGCGCTGACCGCCGGCTAATGGCTGCCAAGCCTCCGGCTTGCAACGAACTCATGCCTGCAGCGAACGCCATCTTGCTTCAATCGGCGGCGCGAATCTTGCGTCCCTGGTGAAAAAAACCTGGCGGGTTGTCGAAGGCCTGACTTATGTATAAACAACAGGGCGGGAATCCAGTGGGTAGGTGCTCCGCTGAACGCCCAGACGACGTAGTGCCGTCATTCCCGCCTGCGCGGGAACGACGATGCGCTGGGTTTCGTACGTCCGTCACTCGTTTCAAAACACGTTCCTAGGCGGCGGGGAGGCTCATTCGTGGCAAGGGTTGTTCTGGCAATGTCGGGTGGCGTTGATAGCAGTGTCGCGGCCAGCTTGC
The DNA here is from genome assembly GCA_024276655.1 of Planctomycetota bacterium. Taxonomy (GTDB): domain Bacteria; phylum Planctomycetota; class Planctomycetia; order Pirellulales; family Pirellulaceae; genus SZUA-33. Next base: position 7,638 of record JAJRWU010000241.1, on the reverse strand, counting down.
TGCTCCAGGAAGGGCATGAAGTGGTGGGCGTGTTCATGCGCCATGGCGAGGAATCGCCGGTGGCTTGTGCGTCGGAATCGTCCGGCGCCGAGCTACCCGTGATTCCCTCACCCCGCGCCGACCACAAACAAGGCTGCTGCAGCGCTGCCGACGCCGCCGACGCCCGCCGCGTGGCCGACCGTTTGCAGATCCCTTTTTACGCGCTGAATTTACAACGTGAATTTGGGCGAATCATCGACTATTTCGTCGAGGAATACACCGCCGGCCGCACGCCGAATCCTTGCGTGGTGTGCAACCACTGGTTGAAATTCGGCAAACTTTTCGATTACGCCGACAGCGTGAACGCCGAATTCGTCGCCACGGGGCACTACGCACAAATTCTGCCCACCGCCGATGGCCCCGGCCTATTTCGCGGTCTCGACGACTCCAAGGACCAATCGTACGTTCTGTTCGGCGTGCAACGCGAACTTTTTTCCCGCATGCTGCTGCCGGTCGGGCGATATAAAAAAAGCGAGATCCGCTCCCTGGCCGGCGAACTGGGTTTGCGCGTGGCCGACAACAAAGATAGCCAGGAAATCTGCTTCGTCACTTCCGGCCAACATGACGAATTCATCCGCCAACGACCGGGCGCGGTCGACACTTCGGGTGAAATCGTCACCACCGAGGGGCGCGTCGTGGGTGAACACCCCGGCATCGAGCGGTTCACCATCGGCCAACGCAAGGGGTTGGGCGTGGCCTTGGGCGAACCACGTTTCGTGGTGCGAATAGAGCCGGAAACGCGTCGCGTCGTGATTGGTGAAAAACAGGAACTCGCGCGGCGCGTGCTCACGGCGAACCGTGCGCATTGGTTGGTCGAGCAACCTTCGGCGCCGTTGCATTGCCAGGCCAAAATTCGTTACAACGCGCCAGCGGCGCCGGCCGTGCTGCAATGGCTGGGAGCCGATCGATTCCGCTTGGATTTCGAGCAGCCGCGTTATGGCGTGGCGCCCGGGCAGGCAGTCGTTTGTTATGGGGGCCAGCGCGTATTGGGCGGCGGCTGGATTGAATAATCGGATGGCATGGCGGAAACGCAACGAAGAAATTATCGCCTGCACCGCCTGCCCCCGACTCCGCGCGCACTGTGAACAAGTGGCGGAGGAAAAACGCCGCGCCTTTCGCCACTCGACCTACTGGGGCGCGCCCGTGCCTGACTTTGGAGATGCACGAGCGCAGTTGCTGTTGGTCGGACTAGCGCCCGCCGCCCACGGCGCCAATCGGACAGGACGCATGTTCACCGGCGACCGCAGCGGCGATTGGCTCTTTCGCGCCCTGCACAAATCTGGCTTCGCCAATCAGGCGGAAGCCGTTTCACAGACCGACGGCCTGCAACTCATCAACTGCGCGATCACGGCGGTTTGTCATTGCGCGCCGCCGGCCAACAAACCGACGCCCGAGGAAATTCGCAACTGCCGGCCTTGGTTATCTGGAGTGATCGACGATTTACAACCGCGCGTGATCCTTGCTCTGGGGCGAGTCGCCTTCAAAGCGGTGCTTGATCAAGCCTATGAGCGAGAGTGGCTTTCGGGCAAGCGGCCGAAGTTCGGCCACGCGGTGGAAGTGGCCTCCGACGCCGGGCCGCACCTGCTGGGAAGCTACCATCCCAGCCAGCAGAATACATTTACCGGCCGGCTGACCGAGGAAATGTTCGACGCGGTTTTCGCCCGCGCCCAACAACTGCTGCTCGCCAAACGCCCCGTTCGATGCCAAGGCGAGCGGCTTTGAGGATTTGTTACAAAAAAAGCGGAAACACACTGCGGGGCGCAGGAACCGCGCCCCCCCCGAATGCCGCGAATCGATTTTGACGCCGAAGCGATGTTCCGTTATGATAAAGACGTGGTTAATAGGCGCCTTTCCGCGTTTGTTTGCAGCGTGAGGTTTGTGTTCTTCTCGAGGTCGTACCGCATCACTTTAGCGAGAAAGAATCTGTCATGAAAGTGAAGCTCAAAGTGCTCCACGGAAAGAACGCCGGTCGTGAATTGCAAATATCCGGTCCTCATTTCCTGATTGGCCGAAGCGAAGAGTGTCATTTGCGCGCCAAGAGCGATATGATCAGTCGCCGGCACTGCGCCATTATCCTTACCGATACGCAGGTCTCGATTCGAGATTTGAAAAGTAAGAATGGCTGCCTTGTGAACGGCGAAAAAGTGGAGACCGAGCAAGTTCTGAAAATGGGCGACCAACTTCGCATTGGTCCTCTCGAATTTGAAGTCTTGATCGACCACACGCTGGGCGCCTCGAAAAAGCCCAAAGTGCAAGACATTCAGGAAGCCGCCTCGCGCACCGCGGGCAACAGCAGCACCGGAACGGACGAAGTCGATATTAGTTCCTGGCTCATGGAGCACGATGCCATCGAGCGGGAGCGGCGAGCCAGCGAACCCGACACGCGTCAGTTCAAACTGCCGGAAATCTCGGCCGATGCGGTCGACGAAACGTCGGAGGTGCCGTCGGAGGAAATTGCTCAAGAGAAGAAACGCCGCATACCCGATAAAAACCAGAAGCCGGGCAAACTTCCAAAAATCGAAAAGGAATCAGCCAAGGACACCCGTTCCGCGGCCGAAGACACACTGAACAAAATGTTCAAACGCTAAAACGCATCATCGAAACTCCTTGATACCAGAGCAATATTCCGAATCAAGATCCGAATGAAGAATAGACGGGCCGATGCATCGCTGTTTTGAACTTCGCCCACACCCCGACATTCATCAACCGAGGTTTGACGTGTCTTCACCTGAAATACTCGATATTCGCCAACTGGTGGAACGCTGCCTCGAGGGCGATCCGATCTCGATGCAGGAGTTGATCGGCCGCTACCGCAGTCGCGTGTTCGCGCTCTGCTATAAGATGCTGGGCCATTTGCAAGATGCCGAGGACACCGTTCAGGAAACTTTCTTTCGCGTGGCCAAGAGCCTCGCTCGCTGGGACTCCACCCGCGATTTTGAACCCTGGTTATTGGCCATCGCTGGAAATCGTTGCCGAACGCTACTGGCTAAACGCTACAAGCGTCCTGCCCACGAACCGCTCATTGAGGAGCAATTGGCCGACGACGGCCCCGATCTGCAAGCTGCGGAAATATTGGCTGAGGAAGTGCGTCTTGCTCTGCGGGGCTTGCGAATGGAGTACCGTCGGGCGTTCATCTTGTTTCACGATCATGAAATGTCGTACGCGGAAATCGCTGGCGAAATGCAATGCCCGTTGGGCACCGTGAAAACATGGGTTCATCGGGCTCGCAGGGAACTCATTGCCTGTTTACAAGAACGCGGTGTTGTGGGAGGCGCGCCTCATGCAGTGCATTCAGTTTGAAGAACGGTTTCACGCCGTTCTCGATCAACGCCAAAGGCCGCAGGAAGACGACGCTCTGCTGGCTCACGCAGCAATGTGCGCCGACTGCCAAAACCTGCTCGAAGGAGAAGATGCGCTCTCTCTAGGGCTAACCGCCCGCAGCCGCGCCAAACCAAAGCGAATCGTGGCGGCTTCACTGGCCGCGCGAACAACAACTCCGCGCGCCGAAACGGAGCAACGCTTCGGAGGAACGCCATACCGCGCCGCGACGCTGGTCGGGCTGGCCGCCTCAATCGCCCTGATCGCGTTCTTGTTACGGCTCGACCCGGTGCAAACACCCACCGCCGCCCGCCTTGATCTGGAACTAGTACACCCGGCTCGTTTGGCTGACGAGCGCCAATTGCGGCCGGCCGACATTGCCGATGAATCTCCGCTGGAAACGGGCGACGACATAACCGCTGTTCTCGATCGTTGGGCGGTGCTGGCGTCGTCGGAACTTACCGCGCAGTTGGAATATGTCCCCACGGCGAACTCCCTGCTTCTGCTCACCGGCCGTTTTCGCCCGCTGGCAGACCCCTTCGTCGTGCTGTTCGACGTGCTCCGCCGTTCCTTGGGTTGGCAGACTCCGCCGCCAACACATCCTGGCGCCACGTAGGAATAGTCCTGAAATAAGTTACCGGTTGTCGTCCAGAAAAGCCCGGCATTTTCAAAAATGCCGGGCTTTTATTTCGGCATGTAACTTCAAGACTGTTCCGTAGTGCTTTCCAGGCCCGTGGCTCGTTCAGCCGGCGCGCGGGTGCGATTTTTTGTAGGCCTCTCGCAAACCAGCCGTGCTCACATGGGTGTAGATTTGCGTCGTGGTGAGGCTTTTGTGCCCGAGCAACTCTTGCACGCTGCGGATGTCGGCTCCGCCATCGAGCAGGTGGGTGGCGAAGGAATGCCGCAGCGTGTGCGGAGACGTTCGCGTATCAAGCCCGGCCGATTTGATGTGTTTTTCCAACATCCGGCCCACGCTGCGGGTTGTCAGGCGGCGGCCAAAACGGTTGACGAACACAGGCGCCAACTCACCATGTTGTTCGCCATCGGCCAGGGTGCGCGAATGCAGCCATTTCTTGAGTGCGGCAATCGCGTACGAACCCAACGGCCCCAATCGTTCACGGCGGCCCTTGCCTCGAATGCGGATCAGGCCGTCGTCAAAATCGATATCGCCATCGTTCAGACCGACCGCTTCGCTGACGCGCAGTCCGGCGGAATACATCGATTCGAGCATGGCTCGGTCGCGCAGGCCCGGCGCGGTATCGGCGGGCGGCGTTTCGAGCAAACGGTTGATCTCGTCGGCGGTGAGGAAGTGCGGCAGTTTGCGTTGCGGACGAGGATTTCGCAGCGGCTTGGCGGGGTTGGAATCGACGATTCCTTCGCGCTGGGCGAAACGAAAAAAGCTGCGCAGCGAGGCCAGACGCCGCGAAACCGAAGAGCGCGCGTAGCCGGCTTCGTGCAGAGCGGCCACATAACCGCGCAAGTCGAGCGGGGAAATCTCCTCGACGGCGGGCGGCTGCGGAACATCAAGGGCCAAATATTCCGCCAACGAGGTGAGGTCTTCTCGGTACGATTTGATCGTCAGGTCGGACGCATTGCGCTCGACCAGCAAATATCGTAGAAAACGGCCGATCGCGGCCTTGAGACTGACCATCGCACCTAAGATCTTCCCGAAACGTATTTGCCGAATTAAAAGCCCGGCATTTTCAAAATGCCGGGCTTTTTCCCGTTACATCCGCTCGCTTGTTCCGACACGACGCCTCAACGCTAGAAGAGGTCGTCTGAGTCGGTGGGCAGCGGAAACTCGAAACGGCGGTCCGACCCGACTTCGTCGAACTCCGCTCGGCGCACCTTTTGACTCAGCACGGCGGCGTCGTACCAACTGAAGCTGAGGTCTGGGTCGGAAGCGTAGCGGCCCAGTGTTCTGAGTGTGTCAGAGCGGTTGGAATCGTCGAACAGAAAAATATACCGTTCTGGTCCCTTGACCAACGCCAATACGTTGATGTCTTTCGACACGATGGAGCATCTCCTTTGGAACCGGGGCGCTCAGTGAGAAACCGTCCGGAAATAATGAATTGGTCTTCGATAGCCGCCCGCCGGCGTTTCGGCCAACATGCTTCGCAGCGGAGAAACATGTGTTGCAGGCCAACCGCCTCACCTTTCATATCGGTCGATGGGCCAGCGCCACACCACTCGGGTTTCGCTGGCGCCGCCGCGCGCCGCGAGCATTTCGGTCACGTGCATGTGGCAACAAAAGGCAATAAAATCGTCGGTGCGTTGAAGATACGATTTCCATCCTCCGTAACGGGCGTCGTCGCGGAAGTAGAAATAATTCGCCAGGGCCTCGGTGAAATCAGCGTCATGACCGTTGTAGCTTCTCACTTGCGAAATGATCGGTTTGTCTTGGGGAAGATAGTCTGGCCGAACCGGGCTGGGCGGCGCCGGGGCGAAGCCTTTAGGATCGGGCCATGCTAGCAGCGCGTCGTTCGCGTTTTCCCCTTGGGGCGTCTGCTCGGGCGCGATGGGCGTTTGTGTTTCAAGTTGGGCCTTGGCCAATTCGAACTCCGCCTCGCGAACAAGATCGCTGGGAATATATTCCTCATCGGCGGTGCCCCACGGCAGGCCATAACCAGCGGGAATGGGATGAAAACCTCGGTTGGCGGCGTACCAATCGACGGCCAACCCCATCCGCGGCGGATAATAAGGCGAGTAGTCGGTGATGGCGCCCACCACCACCACATCGACATTGAGCGCCTCGGCCAGTCGGCGAACCTCCGCGCGGAATTGGTCTAAAGACCCTTCCAACAGAATTTCGTGTGCGATGACGGCTTGCTCGGTCACATTCACCGGAACGACCTCAAAGCCAGGAATCTGTTGCAATTCGTTGTAATAGGCTTCGGCCACCTGCTCGCCGTCGAGCGTCGGTTCGTCGCTCAAATTATTGAACGACAAAACGGCCACCTTGCTCAACTGTGGCCAAGGATTGTGATACTGCGGTTCATAAACCACATCGGGCCAGGCGGAACAGCCCGCGAAGAACAGCAGCAAGCCGACCGCCGCCAAGCAGCGCGGCAGGGTTGTCAAATGCAGCGCCGAACCAACAGCCACTCTGGCGGGCGGAGCGCTGGCAGGGCCGATCGAATTGGGTTCAACGATGCGTAACATGAATCAGATCAAGGGTTTCATGCCGAATTGCAGCCCCCCTGCAAATGCATGACACAGCGCCCGTAAAGGCGTGTCTGCCGCGTCATCGGTAACACGGCGGCAAATCCTTTAGTCCAAACCGCCATTTCTCGAAAAATCGCGGTGCATTCCTGGCGCAATCCGGCCGCAGTGCTCGTTCTAGCGACTAGCTTATCCTCCAGACAAGAAACTCAACGTCCAACTGGGGCAAAACAGAAGAACCCCAAAACATTTCTTTACCGTCGTCATTTCTTCTCCGCGCCCTCCGCCAACCTCAAACAAATTCAATAATTCAATAATTCAATCAACCTTAACCCCGCGCCAACCAATACTGGGGAAGTTCAGGGTGTTCCTTGGTTGTTCATGGCGTTCACGATCACATCGTACGGCGTCACTCAAAATCCATAACGAATCAAATTACCGACGAACCACATCAGCATGGGCGCCGTGACAACCAACGTCACGAGAATCCAGATGTATCTTCGCCGCAGCGCGTCGCGAACAAGGAACCAGCCGGCGAAAAATGTGGGAATTGCGGCAAGTGGCATAGCGTAAAGCCCAGGGTAACGTAAATCATCGCCGCCAAAGAATCCGTAGATCAACAACCCGATGATAAGCCAAGTAACCGTAAACACGCCGCAGGTTCCAATTACGGCCGCAACCATCCAACAGGCGACAAACGCCGCATCAGGAGCCCTGTTCGCCGACCCGCCGCTTTGCGGCGACTTGTACGGATCCAAAGAATTGTTTTCGGATGACATGGAATGGCAGCCTCAAAGCCAATCGAGCGACGTAGCGGACCGGGGTTACACTTCGACGTTGTAAACCACGCCACCGCCGTGTTGCAATGTATTGTTTAGCCGAAGTCGCCCAATGAGACGAAACGGTCCGCACAGCGGACCCTACGTCGCTGCAAACTCAACACCGCCTGCCCGGCTTTGCTACGCTCCGCTTGCACATCAAGCCAAGATAGGGGTAGGGAGAACCGGTTGAATTTCCGGTTCCCCCTCCCTCCGAACCGTACGTGCGGTTCTCCCGCATACGGCTCTCCAGTTAGTAGTTTCCCTCAAGGGATTGGACGAAACGGCGATGGGCGTCGCT
>JAJRWU010000240.1 GCA_024276655.1 Planctomycetota bacterium | reverse complement strand
TTCAACCCCCAAACCGGCCAGCCGAAAACTTGGCCGCTGCGGTTGTCGGTAGCGCATTGGGCGGTGCTGCTTCCGGGTTTGCCGGCCGGCAAGTACACATTGCGTTGCCGCACAATCGACGCCAACGGCATTGCCCAACCGCTGCCGCGTCCGTTTCGCAAATCGGGCCGGGCGGCGATCCAACAAGTGGGGCTGGCCGTTGAAGCGTGATCGGCCGGGGCCGCGTACTTGCGGCCATGCTTCAGCGGCGTAGCGGACCGGAACCACTCCCCAACGTCGCGCTTGAGTTTGGGAATGGCGACGGGCTGCACCCGGCCGCTCCCCCGATTCAATTCGTAAACGCCTTTTTCGACCCAACCGTAAAGAAAAAGATTCATCCGGGAACATGAGTGCGGCGATCGTTGGGCAGCGGTTTGTCTTATGCGACCACTTCGAAACACACCTCGATGATCTCCATTGCAACACGGTGGGAATTGGCTTGCAACGTTGAAGTATAACCTCGGTCCGCATAGCGGACCCTACGTCGCTCGGTCCGCATAGCGGACCCTACGTCGCTTCGTCGCTACGTCGCTGATGACAAACTGAAACGCAGGCCGGGTTAGCGCGAATTAATGAGCGCACTCTTGCCATAATGCGGCCTACCAGAAGAGGCAGTGGCGATTGCTCCGCCAACCCCTTGCATTTGGTGCGGATTGCCGGGGCCCGCCAAGCGTTACCCCTCGCCTAAATATCGCAACTGAATTTTGGTGTTGGGCAGTTTTTTTTGTAGCTCCGCCACGCCGCTTTCGCTGACGGCGGTGCGGGTGAGTGTCAGTTCTTTCAGCGAGGTCAGATTTTCGAGTTGGGAGAGCCCGGCGTCGGAAACGCCTGTCGAACCCAGGTGCAGGAAGGTGAGTTTTTGCATTTTGACTAGGTGCGCCAAACCGGCGTCGGAGAGTTGGGTGTTGTCGAGGTTGAGCCACTCCAGGTTGATCAGCCCGGCCAAATGCGCTATGCCGGCGTCGGTCAACGCCAATCGCCACAGATTCAGCCGCGTGAGTTGCGTCATGCCCGCTAGGTGGACCATGGCGTCGTCGAGCAAATTGCCGTTCTCGCTGAGATCCAATTCCTGCAAGCTGGACAGCTTCGCCAAATGAGCCAAGCCTTCGCCGGAAACCTGGGTTTGGGAAATACGCAATTTTTTTAACTTCGGAAACCGATGCAGTTCCGCCATCGCTTCATCGCCGACCAATGTTCGGGCCAGATACAACTCTTCCAGCTTCTTTTGGTTTTCGAGCTTCGCCAACCCGACTTCGCTGATCCAGAGGAAGTCGAGCGCCAGCGACTTGAGGTTGGCGAGGTTCGCCAGTTCGGCCAGCCCTTCGTCGTCAACGGAGCAGGCGCCGCTCTTGCCGGAAAGTTTCAGACCACGAAGTTTGGAGAGGCCGGAAATGTGCGTCAGCCCGGCGTTGCTGACTTGGCAATCGCGTAGGTCGAGATTTTCCAGCGTGGCGATTTTCCCTAGTGTTTCCATGCCGGCATCGGTGATTGCCGTTTGGGCCAACAGCACGGCGCGTACTTTTTTGAGGCCGGCCAAATGTTCGAGCGCGGAATCGTCGATTTGTGCGCCGCGAAAATCGACCTGAATAATAAAGCCATCGCCGTCTCGTTTGATATTTTTCGCCAGCGACTCCAAAGCGCTCGCGGCTTGAGGATCGTCGGGCGCCGGCTTTTCCGCAACAGGTGTTTCCGGAACGGGTGTTTTGGCAACCGGCGGCGCGGCGGTTTTTTGGCCGCAACCAAGCAAAGAAGCGAACACGAGCAGCAATGTCAGTAATCGGCAAGGCACGACACAGTTCCTTTATCACAAATGGCGACGGTCACAATTGGCAACGGGGCTTTTCACGCATACTAAAAACGGGGGTCACCGGAAAATCGCCAAGAAAACAGTGGCGTTTTGGCGGTTTGATCGGAAATTTGTCAGTAGTTATTTGTCAGTGAGGTTCAAGTCTTCTTTATCCGTGTTCATCAGCGCCATCCGTGGTCCCCTCTGACTGATCGGGATGCGGTTCACGTATTCTTAACCACGGATAACACGGATAACACGGATAGACACGGATGAATTCAGTCGACGACTCATCGCTGCTTCAATCATCGACTCGCTCAATTCCTTGGTGAATCAACTTGCCCGACATAGCGTGCTTTCTTGTAGCTCTTCTCGCAATGGACGAGCGGGACGCCGGTTGCCCCCCACTAAAAACAGAGGCGGCCAAACCGCCCGCAACAGGGTAATTCGCTCTCAGGCTCCATCAATGGTAATCTGGAGTGACTCCCACGATAACCGGACCGACCCAACTTTAGGTGAATCATGCCGCTTCGACGACTTCGCAGTGCCGCTCGCTACACGATTTCAGCGTGCATTCTCGTGTGCGTCTGTTGCTTGACGGCGGCGCCGGGAAGGGCGCAATCGCTGCGTGGCAAACCGGTAAAAACGAATGTTTTCACCGCCGGTGAAGGAGGCTACCACACGTACCGCATTCCCGCGTTGCTCACCACCAAGGCGGGAACGCTGCTGGCTTTTTGCGAGGGTCGAAAATCAGGGCGGTCCGATCATGGCGACCTGGACCTTGTCCTGCGGCGCTCCACCGATCAGGGCGCCACATGGCAACCAATGCAATTGGTGCATGAAGAGGGCGGCGATCAAGCGATCACGATCGGCAACCCCTGCCCCGTGATCGACCAAAAAACCGGCCGCATCTGGCTGCCGTTCTGCCGCAACAACAACGATGTTTTCATCACCCATAGCGACGACGACGGCCAAACGTGGGCGCCGCCCAGAAAAATCACCGCGAGCGTCAAACGCCCAGGTTGGGGATGGTATGCCACCGGGCCCGGCGTGGGAATCCAACTAACGCGGGGCCGGTATAAAGGCCGCCTGGTGATTCCCTGCGATCATCGCGAAACGATCGACGGCGCCACCATTATGCTCTCGCACGTTTTTTATAGCGACGACCACGGCCAAACCTGGCAGCTGGGCGAGTCGGTCGAAAAACATACCGATGAATGCCAAGTCGTGGAACTGCACGACGGATCGCTGCTGATCAACATGCGCAACTATTGGGGCCGCACCGGCAAGGAAAAAAGCAAAGGCCAAAAACGCGCCGTGGCGATGAGCCGCGATGGCGGCCAAAGCTGGTCCGACTTTCGTTTCGATCCTACGTTGATCGAGCCGATTTGCCAGGCGAGTTTTTTGCGGCTCCCGGCGTCGGCGCCCGGCGGCAAGGCCCGGCTCTTGTTTTCCAACCCGGCTTCGAAAACATCACGCCGCCAACTCACCGTGCGTGTGAGTAACGATGAAGGCCGCACGTGGCCCACCGCAAAAGTATTACACGCCGGACCCGCCGCCTACTCCTGCCTAACCGTGCTGCCCGATGGCGATATCGGCTGTCTGTACGAAGGCGGCGTCAAGGATGGATACGCACACCTCATCTTCGCCCGCTTCAGCCCCGCTTGGCTGCTAGGTGAAAACGGCAAGCCGTAAGGCAAGCGGCGGAAATAGATTTACTAGAGCCAGACGCCAGCAAAGCCCCTTTCACTTCCTCGTTTTTCCGGGAGAAATTATGCGACGCAGCTTGCTGCTCTGGCAATGCATGTTACTGGCTGGTTTTCTGTTATCGAACCCGGTGCCGGATTTACGAGCGCAGTCGCCCTACGACGTTGGCGATCGCTCGCAGTTGTTTGTGGATCGAGTATTGGTGCGAGAGACAAACCGTGTGTGGTTTACGCAGCATCAAGGCAAGAAGCATCCCGAAAACCCGGTGCTCAAGCCCGATCGGCCTTGGGAAGGTTCGTTGGCCTATGTCTATGGCGATGTGATTTACGACCAGCAAGAGCGGATTTTTAAGATGTGGTACCTAGCCGGAGGGGAGGCCGAGGGTGAAACGGAATACTTTGATCACAAGACCATCACTTGCTACGCCACCAGCCAAGATGGAATCCACTGGGAGAAGCCGGAAGTCGGCGCCTTGGCGTCTAAAAACGGCCAGCCGCACAATGGCGTGGGAACGTTCAAGCTGCCGAGCGTGCGTAAAGACGTCGACGAAGCCGATCCAAAGCAGCGATACAAAATGATCTGCTTCTCCTGGGACGACGGCGTTCCCAACTATCGCACGATGGTTTCTCCCGATGGTCTGAAGTGGTCGCCGAAAAGCAAAACACCTATTTCACCCGCGGCCGACGTGATCACCGGGTTCTGGGATCCTCGGCGGAAAATGTATGTTGCCTTTCCAAAAATCCAACGGCCATGGCGAGGCTTTACGCGGCGGCTGTTCTCCACCATAACCAGCCAGGATTTCACCCACTGGACCAAGCCGGTTTCTTCCTGGGAGACCGATCGACGCGACGACGCCGGTTCGCTGGCGAGAATCGAACAGGTGCGGCCGCTGCTCGATCGCCCCGACGATCCCAAAGTCATGCACACCGATTTTTACGGCATCGGCGTGTATGCGGCCGAGAGTTGCACGATCGGATTTCCCTGGATCTTTACCATCAACAATAAGAACCGATATGGCACAAACCAGGAAGGTCCTCAGGAAGTACAGCTTGCCGTCTCACGCGATCTCTTTCATTGGGAGCGTCCGTTCCGCACGCCGATCATCGAGATCGGCCAGGATTTGAGCACGTGGGATTGCGCCTATCAGACCACGGCCGCCCACGCGATTCGAGTGGGTGATGAAATCAGATTGTACTATGGCGGCATGAACTTCACGCACGGCGCGCCGGCGGCGTATCAGGCCGAAATTGCCGGCAAATCGACCGGTCGCGGAACGCGTTACGGCGCCGCAATAGGGCTCGTGACTTGGCCCCTCGACCGATTCGTTTCGGTCGACGCTCCCGCGGAAGGCGGTGTGCTGACAACCGTTCCGATACGGTTTTCCGGCAAACGGCTGGTGATCAACGCGGCCACCAAGCCCGAAGGTCGGATCGTGGTTGCACTATGCGACGCAGCCGGTCGGCGGTTGCCGGGGTATCCGCTTTCGCGTCCGTTTACGGGCGACGCGCTACGCCATACAGTATCGTTCGGCCCCACTGCCGATGTTTCCGCGTTGGCGGGGCGGGCTGTTAGTTTGAAGTTTCATCTCACCAGCGGAAGCTTGTTCAGTTTCGCTTTTCGGCAAACGGCGGAGAAGTAAAGCTGCGTATCCAGAACGCAAACGCTTCGATTACGTCATTTTTTTTCATTGAACGATGTTAGGCGAAACTCCCATTATGTCGACAACCACCGCTGCGGTGCTGGAAGAATTGGGGCGTCCGCTCGTGTTGGCGGAGTTGGAAATTCCCGCCCTCAAGCCGGGGCAGGTTTTGGTCGACATGGCCTTTTCGGGAGTCTGCCATACGCAACTCTTGGAATGCCGAGGCTATCGGGGGGCGGATCCTTACCTGCCGCATTGTTTGGGGCATGAGGGTTCAGGCGTGGTGTTGGCGGTTGGCGCCATGGTGCGAAAGTGCCAGGCCGGTGATCATGTCGTGCTGTCGTGGATCAAAAGTTCCGGCGCCAACGAACCCGGTTCGGTTTATCGGTGGCGGGGGCGCGAGGTGAACGCGGGCGGAGTCACGACGTTCGCCCGCCAAACGGTGGCCAGCGAGAACCGTATCACGGTTATTCCAGCCGACTTCGACCTTCGCGACGCCGCCTTGCTGGGCTGCGCGGCGCCCACCGGCGTGGGCGCGGTGCTCAACACGGCGCAGGTTCGACCGGGCGAAAGCGTGGCGGTGTTTGGCGTCGGCGGGATTGGCCTCTGCGCGGTGGCGGCGGCGAATTTTTCCGGCGCGACGCCAATTTTCGCCATCGACCTTGATGAACGCCGCTTGGCCTGCGCTCGCCAAATGGGCGCCACCCACACGATTCTCGCCACCGAGAAAGATCCGCTCGCCGAAATCAAACGCATCTGCCCGCGGGGCGTCGACAAAGCCATTGAAGCCAGCGGACGCCCCGCCGTGATGCGAACGGCGTTGCAGTCGGTTCGCGGACAAGGCGGGGCGGCGGTCGTGATTGGCAACGCACATCACGGCGAAATGCTCAGCATCGACCCTGCGGAGCTGAATCAAGGCAAACGTCTGCTGGGTTCTTGGGGAGGCGATAATCAACCCGATCGCGATTTCCCGCGTTACTGCCGCTTGATTACTGCGGGGCGGCTCAACCTGGCGCCGTTGCGAACGCCGCCCTTCCCGCTCGATCAAATCAACGCCGCCCTCTCGGCGCTGGAGGAGCATCGGGTGGCCCGTCCCTTGATCGATTTGGAATTGGGGCGAAGTTAGTTGGGCAGCGCCACTTTATCGACGCCACTTTATCGACGCCACTTTATCGATTTGAGCAGTGGACTTTCTGGTATTGACGATTATTCGGTTTGTACGCAGGATTTGATTTTATCGACATCGATTCCGAGACTCCCAGTTTCTGCGTCACTGGTTTCGCTATCGGCAATCTGAATTCGTGCCTGTTGGCCGTTCTGCAACATGCCGGGCCGTTGGCGAATTCGTCCTCTTGAATCTCTCGCTTCGCGATCTTGGTTTTTCTGATCTTTCCTGGGGTCGCCTTTCGAGGAAGGCCTACGTTCTTACTAGTCCCCGTTATGGTCCCCACTGCAACCTCGCCCCTGATATTTCTACGCCACCCCTACGCCTAGCGGCTTGACGTAAGTCGCTTCTGTTTAAGGCGAGACATAAAAAAAGCCGCACGAATGCGGCTAACAAGTACCCCCTAGGGGAGTCGAACCCCTGTCTTCGGACTGAGAATCCGATGTCCTGGGCCACTAGACGAAGGGGGCGTTTTTTTGGCCTCGCAGATCAGGAAGCTGAGATACTACGTGATGCCGGCCGCGAAATCAAGGTGGCGAGCGCAGATTGCCGCTGACTGCTGGTCGCGGGAGAGGGTAAGCACCGCTCGATAAATAACGGTCGCATTTGTGTAGCCATCGTCGCCATACGGTGGGTGAGCGGTGAACCATCCCACGCTCTGGCGAGCATGGCTACGACACTAATTTTCCGCTTGATGCTAAATGGCGGGCAAGCACCGAAAAAGCCCGGCGTCTGTTCGACTGGCCGAAATTACCCTGAAGACCAAATCAAACAGCGCGCCGAGCCTTTTATGAAACGAAGGCGCCGCACGCGGGGAGCGGTGAACGCCGCTAATTGCATAACGCGGCGACATGCGCCGCAAGCGGGCTGGAGGCGAACGCCTCGCTGCTGGTCGCCATTAACCGCTCGGCGTTGCGAAAAGACTCTTTCGGATCGTCGCTTCCCGCCGGCGCGGCCGATTCTCCCGCAGCGAGATTCTGATTTCGCGCTGTGTTTTGCTGCATGCCGGCTTTTTGGGTGTCGCTCATGCCAGAAACGGTGGCGGCGGAAGCATCGGTTCGATTTGCGATCCCGTCGCCGCCGGGGTCTGTTTTGGGCAATTCGTTTCGGGTGATGCGAATCTCCCGGGGGGCGTCGATTCCTAGTCGAACCGTGTTGCCTTTGACTCGCAAAACAGTAATCGTGACGTTGTCACCGATGTTAATTTGTTGTTGCAGCTTTCGGGTGAGGACCAACATGAGCACACTCCTTTGCACGACGTGACAAGATAAGACACAGGGGTCGGGACGTGAATACGAGAATCATAAGCACAAACCGGGCCAAAGCCAGAGAAATTGCCATCGATTCGTCGTAAGTGTTGGCCCGGAAGCACTTGCGGCAAAACAACATTAGAGTAATGATGGACATACCGCGCCCGATCTTACATCTCGAATTGTAAAACGATGAGCACCGATCCTCAGTTTGAAGCGGACCACCCGGCAAGTTGTCCGCTCTCGATTCACGACATGACCGTGGCGTACCATCGTAAACCGGTGATCTGGGATATTGATTACAACGCCCCGCCCGGCAAGCTGATTGCCGTGATCGGCCCCAACGGCGCCGGCAAGAGTACGCTGATGCGGGCGGCGCTCGGTTTGACGCCCAAGATTTCCGGCCGAGTCCATTTTTACGGGCAACCCTACGCCAAGCAGCGCGGCCGGGTGAGCTACGTTCCGCAGCGTGGCAGCGTCGATTGGGATTTTCCGGTCAACGCGCTCGATGTGGTGGCCATGGGGCTCTATCGGCAAATTGGCTGGTGTCGTCCGGTGCGGCGGCGGCACCGCAAGGAAGCGTTCGACGCCTTGCATCGGGTCGGCATGGCCGACTTCGCCCAACGCCAAATCAGCCAACTGTCGGGCGGGCAGCAGCAACGCGTTTTCTTGGCGCGGGCGTTGGTCCAGAACGCCGATTTTTATTTGATGGACGAGCCCTTCGCGGGTGTTGACGCCGCCACCGAACGCGCTATTGTCGAACTGTTGCGAGGACTTCGCGCCGAAGGCAAAACGGCGTTGGTCGTGCATCACGATTTACAAACCGTGACCGAATATTTTGACGAAGTCGTGTTGCTCAACATGCGTTTGGTCGCCACCGGCCCCACGGAAAAGGTGTTCACCAGCGAAAACCTGCGTAAGACCTACGGCGGTAAACTGCCGCTCCTGGATCAGGTCGGCCATCGAATGACGATGGGGCAGGTGGATCCATGACACGTGGCGTTTGGGTAATGTTTTTTCTATTGGCCATGGGTGCAGGCGGCGCCTTGCAAGCCCAAGAGCATGGCGGTTCGGAAGCATTCTCCAGCCGGGTGGTGCGTGTGGCGTTGTTACAAGATTACAACACCCGCGTGGTGATGGCGGGCACGGTCATGTTGGGCGCCACATCGGGGCTGGTGGGCGTGTTCATGCTCTTGCGCCGCCGTTCGCTGTTGGGCGATGTCGTGGGGCATGCGTCGTTGCCGGGAATCATGATCGCGTTTCTGGTCATGGAAACCATCAGTGCGGGCAGCGGGAAATGGCTGCCTGGTTTGCTGATCGGGGCGATGGCGTCGGGCTTTTTGGGCGTGTTGTGCGTCACGTGGTTGAAACGCAACACCCGCATCAAGGAAGACGCCACCATGGCGATCGTGCTGAGCGTGTTTTTTGGCGGCGGGATCGCGCTGATGACCGCCGTGCAAAAATCGCCCAGCGGCAACGCGGCCGGTTTGAATAGCTTTGTGTTTGGGTCGGCCGCCGCCATGACCGCCGCCGACGTGCAGATCATCGGTCTGGGAGCCTTGGGAGCGATGGCGCTCTGCCTGCTGTTGTTCAAGGAGCTAACCGTGCTCTGTTTCGATGAAGAGTTCGCCGCCGCCCGGGGTTGGCCCACCCACACGCTCGACTTGGCCCTGATGTTGTTGATTGTTTCGATTTCCGTGATCGGGATTCAAAGCGTGGGGCTGATTCTGGTCGTGGCGATTCTGATTCTGCCTTCGAGCGCCGCCCGCTTTTGGACCGACGACCTCCGCCACATGGCCTGGATCGCGGTCGGCTTCGGCGGCGCCAGCGCTTACTTCGGCGTGCTGATCAGTGCGTTGTTTCCCCGGCTGGCGGCCGGCGCCGTGATTGTTCTGGCGGGGTCGGTTCTGTTCGCGTTCAGTATGGTGTTCGGCGCTCGCCGTGGCGTTTTGCGGCGGTGGCGAATCCATCGTCGACTCACGCGACAAGTCGGCCGCCACGACCTGCTCCGCACGGTGTTTGAACTTTGGGAGCAAAGCGGGCAACCGCCCGGAACGCCGCTGGCGGGCTACCCGATCGAAACCAAGGCTTTGTTGTCGGCTCGCACCTGGTCGCCCGCTGTTCTGCATCGTTGGATCAAGGCCGCCGCCAAGGAAGGACTGATCGCGACCGATGGCTCCGCGGCGCGCCAACTCACCGCGCTCGGCGCCCGGGAGGCAAAACGCGTAGTGCGCAACCACCGCTTATGGGAAGTGTATCTGATCACCTACGCCGACATCGCTCCCAGCCATGTCGACCGCAGCGCCGACGCCATCGAACACATTCTCGATTGCGAACTGCTGGAGGAACTCGAAACGCTGCTCCAAAAGCAGTATCCGGAAATGGAAGTGCCTCCCAGTCCTCATGAAATCGAAAACCAATAGCGGCTTCAGAGGCGTCGGAAAACAAGCGGCCGGTGGGCGCTCGAAAACGCCCGGCATTTTCAAAGTGCCGGGCGTTTCATCCGGCAAGTAATTTCCGGACGGTCTCTAATCGATCACGCGCATTGTGCGCCAGGCTCCGAATTGGAATCGGAGAAAATAGACAATACCCAGGGTGCAGATCCAGGCGGTGAGCACCCACCAACACCAAATGATTCCGGCGTCGAAATATTCGACGCCCGCCCAGCCGGCGCCTAGAAAAACGATCGAAACGACCACCGTATTCACCAGAATAAAGAAGGTGTCGCCGGCGCCTTTAATCGCGCTGACGAACACCATGTTGATGGCGTCGAACAGGCAATAGACGCCGACGAACCGCAGCAACACAACGGCCAGCGATCGCACTTCTTCAAACCCTTCGCCGGCGCCGTAGCTGTACGTGAATAAAAACAAGCCGGGCAGCAACAGATAGCCAAAGGCGAACACGCTCGTATACACGAGCGCCAGCATCATGGCCGACCACGTGGCCCGCTCCGCCCCGCCGATTCTTCCGCCGCCGATCTCCCGCCCCACGAGCGCCGAAACCGCGGTTCCCAAACCGATCAAGGGAACAAACGCCACCGCGTTCACATTCCAGGCCATGGTCGTGGCCGCCACCGAAGCGGCGCCCAAGCGGCCAACCAGCAACGTGAAGACCGTGAACGCGCTGGCTTCGATCATCATTTGCATGCCGTTCGAACCGCCATAATAAAGCAGTTTTCCCAACAGGCGGAAGTCGCTGCGGCGGCCGGTTATGAAACCGAAATCGCCCGAACGCGCCGCAATGCGCACGGCGAATACGTACATCGTGAGTTTGACAAACTGAGCCGCCACCGTGGCCCACGCCGCGCCTTCAATACCCAAGGCGGGAAAACCGGCGTGGCCGAAAATCCAGACGTAATCCAGCACCAGGTTGACCACCACGGCGGTGCAGTCGATCACCATCACGACGCGCGAGACGCCGCGTCCTGTAAAAAAAGCCGAGAGCGCGCCGGAAATAACGGCCGCGCCGCCGCCAAACGCCAACACTTGGTAGTACAACGACTCCAGCGGTTGCAGTTCCGGCGGATGGTTCGCCCAGCGAAAAATAAAAGGGGCCAGCGGAATCGTGGCTAGAAATACGGGAATGGAAAAAATACCCACCCGCACGCCTTCCCACACCGGCGCGCCAATTTTCTCGGGCTGCCGCGCGCCATGATGCTGGGCCACGAACGTATTGACATACATCGTGACGCCGATCGGAAAACTCAGCATCGACCAGTGCAACATGCCCGCCGGCATGGAAGCCGCCATGGCGTATTCCGAGTGCCAGAAAAGAAAGGTGCGATCCGCCAAGTGCATGAGCGCCCAGGAGAACATCGAAACGACCAGCGGCAAGGAAAGCCGCAACACTTCCCGGCCGCCGCACGGACGCCGCCACCACGATTCGTCGTCGGGACTGGAAAGGGAATAACCGTTCACGGGCGAGAATGGGTAGGGGCGGTGAAATGAGGGTTATGCGTTATTTTACTAATACCTTCTAACACAACTTGGTAGGTCAGCATCAAACTCCGTGTTTGAAACGCCGAACAGGGGTTACGTTAGGAGCTCTAAGAAGGAGCAGTCCTGAAATAAGCTCCCGGTGGTGGCTCGGAAAAGCCCGGCATTTTCAAAATGCCGGGCTTATAAATCGATAGGTAAATTCGGGACGGTTCAAGATTGGTTGCCAATGCCTAACTCCTGGAAACGGCCTTCCTCCAAGAGTGTTTGGGCCTGCTCGACATCGTCGTAGTACGCCCGCCGCTCCAACCGCCGGGCGGCGGCTTCGTCCAGAATCACGATCACCTCTTGGTGCAACTGCAAAGCCGAAGCCGTGACCTGCGCCGAAACCGGCCCCTCCACCGTGGCTTGAACGGCGGCGGCTTTATGTTCACCCACCGCCAGCAGCAAACAGCGTTTTGTTTCCAAAATGGTGCCCACGCCCATCGTGATCGCCAAACGGGGAACTTTGTCGATGCTGCCGAAAAAGCGGGCGTTGGCCTCCACGGTTTCGCGGGTGAGTGTTTTCAGACGTGTCCGACTTCCCAACGAAGAGCCCGGCTCATTGAACGCGATATGGCCGTCTGAGCCGACGCCCAGCAATTGCAGGTCGATCCCGCCGGCGTCTGCGATGCGGTGTTCGTATTGGCGGCAATGCGTTTCGAAATTGAGCGAACGGCCGTCCGGCACATGCGTGTTTGCCGGAACGATATTGAGGTGATCAAAAAGGTTCGTCTGCATGAAGTAGCGGTAGCTTTGCGGATGGGTGGGCGGCAGCCCGACGTACTCATCCAGATTGAAGGTGGTGACGCGGGAAAAATCGAGCCCTTCTTCCTTGTGCCGCCGAATGAGTTCGCGGTAGGCGTCGAGCGGCGTGCCGCCGGTCGCCAAACCGAGCACGCAGCTAGGCTCTCGGTTTACGGTCGCGGCGATAATTCCCGCAGCGCGTTTTCCCACTTCAGCCGCATTTTTCGCAACGATTACACGCACCAGCAATTTCTCCCCCAACGCGCCGCAGTGTCGACATTTCAACGGTTCTCTTTTTTAGTCGAATTTGCCTTCTGAACCAACCGGCGGAACACAAAACGGCGTTGCGGTTGGTGGGGCGACGCCTAAAAAAGCGGGCGAATATTTGCCACACATCAAGGAAACGGGTAGGAATAATAGGGAGAAAGCTGGAAAAATTGGGAGGCGGTTGCGTGGAGCGGGCCGTTGGCGTAGGTTGGCGGACTTTCAATTTGCGGGACGGGAAGGATTCGTGGAGGATCAAGGAATGGCAACGGTCAGACGCACCGATTCCGGGCAGCGTACTTTTTTCAAAGACGGCAACGACCAAATCGATCGCCAGGCGCCCGCCAGCCTGGAGGCGGAATTGGGCGTTCTCAGCAGTATTCTTCTCTTGCCGGAGGTCTGCGACGACGTCGCACTGACGTTGCACAAAGAAGATTTCTACGACCCTGCACATGCCACGCTGTATGAACACATGCTGGAAATGCACGACACCGGCAAGAAAATCGACATGATGCTGCTGGTGGAGTCGTTGAAGAAGGAGAGCGACTACGAAGCGATTGGCGGGGCGGCTTATTTGGCGCAGGTGGTCAATGCGGCGCCCAATGCGGCGCACGCAGTTTACTATGCCCGCATCGTGCGAAATAAGGCCACGTACCGCGCGTTGATCGAAGCCAGCACCGATATCCTGCGCGACGCCTACGAGGAAACCGGCGAAGCCCGCGACATGCTCAGCCAGGCCGAGCAAAAGATTTTTTCCATTCTCGACAACCGCGGCTCGTATTCGGTTTCCGGAATCAGCGAGGTGGTTAACGCGGCGCTCGATCGGATCGACGCCCGCATGCGCGGCGAACACGCCTCCAACGGCGTGGAAACCGGCTTCACCGAATTCGACGCCATGACCGGCGGCTTGCACGGCTCCGAATTGATCGTTTTGGCGGCCCGTCCCAGCATGGGAAAAACCGCCTTGGCCATGAACATCGCCGAACACGCCTCGCTGGTGGGACGCGTGCCGACGCTCTTTATCAGCCTCGAAATGGCGGCCATCGAATTGGCCGACCGCTTGCTGTGCAGCGTGGCGCGTGTGAACGGCCACCGCTTGCGAAACGGCACGATCTCGAACGACGACCGCAAGCAGTTAGTCGCCAAGGCAGCCGACATCAGCCAGGCGCCGCTCTATATCGACGATTCGCCGTCACGCACCGTGACGGAAATCGCGGCCGCCGCCCGAAGGATCAAACGGCGTGAAAAAGACGGCCTGGGCCTGATCGTGATCGACTACCTGCAACTGCTCGAACCCGACAACCCTCGCGATCCTCGCCAAGAACAGGTCGCGAAGATGACTCGCCGCCTCAAGGGTTTGGCGCGCGAAATGAACGTGCCAATTTTATGCCTGGCCCAACTCAACCGGCAATCGGAAGCCGGAAAAGACAACATCCCCAAGTTGAGCCACTTGCGGGAATCGGGCGCCATCGAACAAGACGCCGACGTCGTGATGTTTGTCCACCGCGAGGAATATTACCACCGGGGCGAAGAGGCGGAGCAATACGCCGGGCTGGCGCAAATCATCATCGGCAAACAACGCAACGGCCCGGTCGGCGAAGTGGAGCTGGTTTGGCATAAAGATTTTACCCGCTTCGAAAACAAAGCCCCCCCGCAATACGACGACCTCAACAACTTCAACGAACGCTAAACATTTTCAGCCATCCCTTCCGTTTAGGAATTGCCCGAAATTTACCTACCGAATTAAAAGCCCGGCATTTTGAAAATGCCGGGCTTTTTTTAATCGACAACCGGGAACTTATTTCGCGAATGCTCCCTAGCGGATATTCAACCCGGCAATGTAGGCGTTGAGTTGCGCGCGGAGTTGGGCTTCATCGGCAATAGAGGCGGTGAGCGTCTCTCGCAGACGGTCATTCTGGTCTTCCTGCTGCGAGAACTTTTGCACGTAGCGGCGGAACAGGTCGGAGTCCTTGGGCAGCGAACCCATATTCCTGCGGATGCGTTCTTGCTCCGTCGTGATGACCTTAATCTGCCGTTGCAGTTCCGATCGCTTTTGCACGATGGCCGCCAGGACGTTTTTGCGTTTCACAACTTCCTGCAAGGCCGCTTTCACCTGTGGACTGATCACTTGCGCCGCCAGGAAAATACGAATGCGGCCGTCGTCGAGGTTGGTGATCGAAACAGTTTCTTGCAGCGTGCGTTCTTCACGAACGGTGAGTGAGGCCGATTCTCCAGCTTTGACGGCAACGGCGAAGCGATACAGGTTGCGTGTTTTTTCGCTCGGCTCCTGGGGTTCGATCAGCTTCCAGGAGGCGTCGAAAGGATGTTCGATCAGCACGGTTTTGTCGTCGCCGGCGGTGCTCTTGATTTTGTAGATTTGCGAGCGGGCGAGTTTGTACTGCGTGTAGACGACGCCTTTCACAATACGGCAACTGACCAGTTGTTGCGGCCGCATTTTTGTTTCCGGCGCCACCTCCAGGGCCAAGTCGAGCGCGTAGCTGATGAGCCGTTCGCCGCCGGCTTTCAAGTGGCTGATTTTCGCATCGCCGGCATACGAACCGCCGTCGAATACGGTGATCGGTCCTTGCATCAGGTCGAGCTTCGTGGTGTTCTTCAGACGCACGCCGTTGAGCGGATGCTTGGCGTGCGTGCGAGCATTATAGATCGAGACTTTTTCGCCCTCGATTCCCTCGTTCACAATCGGCAGCATGGCCGAATTTCGGCGGTCGAGCGTGACCGGCGTATCGATCACGTATTGAAAAAGTTCGCACACTTCCGAAGCGGTGGCGGCGGCTTGCACGGCAAGGTTCGAAGCTCTGCCGTAAAACGCGCCGCCGCCTCCCATGCCCGCCAAGGCTTCCATGGGCGCGTCGGCTGCAAAGTTGCGGGCGGCGCTCGCCGGCGCGGGGGCCGATTTGGCAAGCCGGCGGCGGTCAAGTGTTTGTCCCGCATTCTTATCTTTCGCTTCCGCTTCGGCCAGTTCCAGCATATCGGTCTCGTAAAGTTGCGGCATGAGTGAGGAATAAAGCTCCATCTGCACGACGGGCCGTTTGTTATAGAGCGGTTGGTAGAGGTCCATCGTGAAGGAAATCGAGCGGCCGCTGACGAGTGTCAACGCGACGTTTTTCCAATCGGACTCCGTGGTGTTTTCCACGATCGCCCAACCTTGCAGCAGCGGTTTATCGTCTTGCAGCACCAGCCGGTAGCTTGTTTTCCAGACGGGCGCCTCCTGGATGTAGCCCACGCGCACCTGCCGTTGGCCCTTGCCGAGAAAGTGGAGCGAGACGGTTTTTTTGTCGGTCGCGTGGCCGAGCGCCAAAATGGCCAGCGCCTGCCGCAAATCCGCATTCAATTGCGGGTTGGTGAGTTTGATGCGGCCGATGTCTTCCAACGAGATGCGGCGCAGTCCGTCATCGGTGAGCAGCGTCAACTGCGAAATTTCCTCGACGGTGTCTTCGATGCGGCGGGTGCGTGTTTCCACGCCGACAATAATACCCGTGATTTTTTCCGGCGCCTCGATTTCGATTTCCTCCCCGCGAACTTGCTTGAGCAGTTCGGCCAGCGAAGGATCTTCGGTGAGGTCGATGGCGAATGTTTTCAGCGTGCGCGTGAGTGGATCTTTTGAGTTGTATGAGACGGTGGATATGTGTCCGCCGCCCAAATCTTGCACGACCATGCTTTTCAGTAAATCGTTGATGTCGTCGACATTAAATTTCAGGTCGATCTGGGCGTCGTCGGTCACCGTGCCGGCGTGTTGGTAAAACGCCACGCCGGAGTTGAACATCACAATCTGACGCAGCGGCAGGCCAGCGTTTCTCTCCTGAGCGGAAAGCGGCCCGGCAACAAGGAAAACCATGCATAGAGCGGCAAGGCGCCGAATTTTTTGGTTCGATTTCCGGGTTCGGACACCCTGCCGCAGCCAGTTATGAAAACGCGTGGTCACGAAGTGGAACATCTCGATGGTTCTCCGTTGGGAGGTTTCTAAAGAAGCGGAAGTTTGTTCGCCGGTTCACAAATCTAGCATGGTCGTTATATATGACGGACCAGCCAGCCGGATCGTTTCGTCAAAACGGAGCGTTTTGGGTATAATTTGGTCGGTTTATTACTCCGACGCCGCTTCCAACTTAGAAAGCATGGAAAAATGGGTTCCTGAAAACGCGTTTGAGAAGCCCGGCTTTTAGAAAAAGCGGGGCTTCTGGAGCAGGCTCTCGTTTTTTCACGCTTTCTTACGCCATTTCGAGAGGAAATCTGCAATGCCCGCTACGACACTCCCTCGCGTGGCGGCTGACGGCCCCCTGGCAGAGGCCGTTGCCTTGCTACTGGCCGATCGGGTGGAGTTGCTGCCTTGGTGCGTTTTGGAGGAAGACGGCCTCACGGCGTTAGACGGCATTTACACTTATGGCCATCCTGAATTGGGCGAGCGGCAGTTAGCGAAGACCCAGGGCGTGCGGGTGATCAGCAACTACGGCGTGGGCGTCGATCACATTGATGTGTTGGCCGCCGCGGCGCGAGGCATTCCGGTCGGCAATACGCCGGGCATTCTCGACGGCGCCACGGCCGATATGGCGTTCGCTTTGTTGTTGGCGGCTGCGCGGCGTCTTCCGGAAGGCGACCGCTACGCACGGAGCGCCGCCTTCACGACCTACGACCCCGGCCTGATGCTGGGCCATGAAGTGCATGGCCAAACGTTGGGCATTCTCGGCATGGGGCGCATCGGTTTGCGCGTGGCCAAACGCGCGCTGGGTTTCGAGATGCGCGTGCTCTACCACAATCGGCGGCGGCGAGAAAAAGAGGAGCAACAACTTGGCTTGCAATACGCAGACTTTGACGAGCTACTTTCGGAATCGGATTTCGTCGTCCTGACGTTGCCCCTAACGCCCGAGACAACGCATTTGATCGGCGCGGCGGAATTGGCGAAAATGAAAGCGTCGGCCATTTTAGTGAATGTTGCGCGCGGAGGCGTGATCGACACGTCCGCCTTGGCGGCCGCCCTGGCCGAAAAAAAAATCGCGGCCGCCGCCTTGGATGTCACCGAACCGGAGCCGCTGCCGCGCGAGCACGCGCTGTTGCAAATGGACAACGTCGTGATCGCGCCGCACCTGGGCAGCGCCACCAAACAAACCCGTCAACTTATGGCGGAGCGGTCGGCGGAAAATCTGCTGGCCGGTTTGAACGGCGAACCGTTGCCGTATGCTGTTGGCGGCGGGGAGGGATCTTGAGTTGAAATCTCCCCCAACCTATCCACCGAGCGCGCGTGGCTATTTTATCTCGGACCTGCATCTCTTCACGCGCCGCTCTTGCGCCGAACTGCATGCGACCGATATTTGGGCCGCCGCCGCCGACGCGGAGGCGTTCGTATTGGGTGGCGACATTTTTGATTTCAAATGGTCGACGCACGCCACGTTAGATGATAGCCTCGACGCCGCCATCGAATGGTTGCGCGAGCTAGTGGCGCCGCACCCTCAATGCCGCTTCTTTTACGTGCTCGGAAATCACGACTGCCTGCCCGCCTTCCAGTTTCGCCTGGACGCCCTCGCGCATGAGTTGCCGAACCTGGATTGGCATCCTTATTATGTGCGCATCGGCTCCAGCCTTTTTCTACACGGCGATGTAGCCGATGGCGACATTGATCATGAAATGTTGGTCAGCCGCCGTTCGGTGATCCACCATCGGGGCTCGAAACACATTGTTTCCCACTTGATGTACGACGCCGTCGTGACCGTTCGCGTGCATCGGTTGGTGAGTATCGTTTTTCAGCGCGCGCCGCGCGTGGTGCGAAGAATCCTCGCCTACCTGGACGATATCGGCCATAATGCCGAATCGGGCGTGCGCAATGTCTATTTCGGACACACCCACGCACCTCTGGAAGAATACCACTGCGGCGGACTGGTGTTTCATAACGGCGGGGCGCCGATCAAGGGTTTGAAATTACGAATTGTGAAAGCGGAGCTTTCGTGAACGAATCGATCGACGAAGCCGTTGTGGCCGACTGCTATTCAGCGGGCGAACGCCAGGCGATGCTCGCCACCCAGCAATGGCGCGGCTGGGCGTTGCGGCCGCTGCTTCGTTGCCTAACGCAGATCGGCGTCACGGCCGACCATATCACGGCCCTTTCGTTACTTTTTGGCCTGCTGTACTGCCCTCTGCAACTGCGCGCGGCCGGAGAACAGGGCGCGTATCAGGCGGCCGCCTTGGCCATGTTGCTGCTACACGCCTTGCTCGACGGCCTGGATGGCCCGCTGGCGCGTTATTCCAAAACCGCTTCTTGCCGGGGCTCGTTCACTGACACCTGCGCCGATCAGGTTGTCGTGGCGGCCGCCACGGCCACGCTCATGGCGACCAAAACACTGAGCATTTCCGCCGGCGCCACGTACTTGTTTGTCTACACCATGGTGGTGGTGTTCGCCATGGTGCGCAACAGCCTGCGGGCGCCGTACTCCTGGTTGGTGCGGCCGCGTTTTTTTGTCTACGGCTGGCTCGTGGTGGAATTCCACCTCTGGCCCGGAACGCTGGGCTATGTGGTTTGGATGTTTAACTTCCTGCTGGCGGTTAAGCTTCTCAGCGGATTTTCCGCCATCCGGGCGAGGCTTTCTTAATAAACGGCGTTCCGTAGACAATTGTTGAATTCCGCTCGACCACGCGATACGATGGAGGCTGTCTTTTTCCGCCGGGGTTTTGGCGAGGTGCTGGTTCGCGAGACCAAACACCCGCAATGTCCAGGGCCTATCAGTTTGAAAACCTACCAATGAGGATTACAGAAACGATGCGATGGATCACCTTCTGTACCGCCCTAACGTGGGCCGCGTTGGCTGCGCCCGCTATTCTCCAAGCACATGACGACCACGCCAAATCAGATGCCGTAGCGGCAGAGGCTGCCGCAGAGGCAGAGGTCGCGCCGGCAACGCCAGCCGTGAAAGTAACGGCGAAGAAGCCGGCGGTAATAACGGTCGATGAGCGGATTGCAGCGCTCGAGGCGCAAACACAAAAGACGAACGATACGCTCAACGACATTCTGAAACAGCTCGCCGCCGCCCTGAAACCCGCTGTTTCGGCGGAGGCTGGTCCGCAAGAGGGTGCCGCCACGGGAACTGAAAAACCGTCAGCCGATGTGCCCAGTCAAGACGAAGAGAAAGAGAACGGCGAATCCGAGAAAGTCGTGGCCTTAAAACCACCGGTCATTGAAATGGCTCCGGCCGAGGCCGATTCAGAACTGCACGAGCTTACGCAGCGCGTATCCGACTTGGAGCAGCTCTCGGATGAAGTGCAAGCGTCGCTTGCCAAGATTCAAGACGATCTCAACCGCTTGGCGCCGGTGGTCGATGTCCTCTCCCACTTGCGTGTCTTGAAAGACACCGCCCTTAAAGAGACCTCCCCCAAAGAAACCGCCCCCCAGGTTGCGCCGCCGCATACGAGCAAGCCTGGAGAAACGGAGGGCGAACCGCAACCGCCCAAGGAAGTGCTGGGCAAGCTGACCATTCAAAACGATACCGACAGCACGCAAACCATGCTTATCAATGGCAAGAGTTACGATGTCTTGCCGGGAGCGCTCGACCTCTGGATTCCCAAAGGCGAACTGACCACACAACTCGAAGGCTTGGAAGAGGCCAAAACGTGGTCGACCGACGATTGGACCTGGCGCCGCCAGAACTTCGCCCTGAAAATCATCATTGAGAATTGACGCGAGGAAGAAATACGTTACCGGTTGCTCAGCGAAAAAGCCCGGCATTTTGGAAATGCCGGGCTTTTATTTGGCGGCCATAACCAGGGAGGGATATCGGCGTGATTATTGGCGTGCCCCAGGAGATAAAACGCGACGAATACCGAGTGGCCATGCTGCCGGTGGGCGTTGAGGAATTGGTGCGGGCGGGCTGCCAAGTAGTGCTCCAAGCCGGCGCCGGTTTGGGGTCGGGCATCGCCGACCATGAATACCTCAAGCAAGGCGCGGAGTTGGTCGCCTCGGCGGAGGAAGTTTATCGCCGCGCCGATTTGATCGTGAAAGTCAAGGAGCCGCAGCCGGAGGAATGGCCGCTGGTTCGCGCCGGCCAAGCGATCTTTACGTACTTTCATTTCGCCGCCGACCGCCCCCTGACCGACGCCATGCTGGCCGCCGACGCCGCCTGCATCGCCTATGAAACGCTCCGAGATAAAAACGGCCGGCTGCCGCTGCTCACGCCCATGAGCGAAGTCGCGGGGCGCATGAGCATTCAGGAGGGCGCCAAGTTTTTGGAACGCCCTCAACAGGGACGCGGTATTTTATTGGGCGGCGTTCCAGGCGTGGCGCCGGCCCATATCACGATTCTCGGCGGCGGCGTGGTCGGCGCCAACGCGGCCCGCATCGCGGCCGGCTTCGCGGCGGATGTCGCCATTCTTGATATCAACATGGACCGCCTGCGGTACCTCGCTGATATCATGCCGCCCAACGTGAACGTGCTCTATTCCGACCGCCACACCGTGCGCGAGCAGCTTGTCCGCGCTGATCTTGTGGTGGGCTCGGTCTTGATTCCCGGCGCCCGGGCGCCAATGCTGGTCGAGCGAGAAGACTTGCGTTTGATGAAAAATCGCAGCGTGATTATTGACGTCGCGATCGATCAAGGCGGCTGCGTCGCGACGAGCCAGCCCACCACGCACAGCGACCCCATACATATCGTAGACGATATTGTGCATTATGGCGTGACAAACATGCCCGGCGCCGTGGGCCGTACGAGCACGTTCGCCCTTTGCAACGTGACGCTCCCCTGGGTGCTGCTGCTGGCCGGGCAAGGCGTGGAAGCGGCCGCGAAATCGGCCCCGATCGCCAGCGCGTTGAATATCTTTGCCGGAGAGGTGGTCAACCGCGCCGTGGCGAAAACTTTCGGCTTGCCGTACAGCACGCGGTTCGAGTCGTAGCGGCCCAAAACAAGGCGCCCAACAGATTGGCGGCGGTGGTCAATGTTTGCCTATGACCGTGGATTGCGTTTACTCGATATCGATCTGGCGGTTGATATTCCCCGCCGCCAGCCGCGGGGTTTTATTTCACACGCCCACGCCGACCACATGGCGCGTCATGAACTTGCCTTCTGCACGCCCGCCACGGCCAAACTCTATCACTATCGCTTGGGAGAGCGGACCACCCGGGAAATGCCATTCGGGCAGCCGCTCGAGTGGGGTCCTTTGCGGCTCACGACCTATCCCGCCGGGCATGTTCTCGGCTCCGCGATGTTGCTGGCCGAAAGCGCAGACGCTTCATTGCTTTTTACCGGCGACTTTCGTTTGGGGCCCTCGGAAACATGCCTAACAGCGACGCCGCCCCAGGCCGACATTCTCATCATGGAAAGCACCTTTGGAGATCCTCGCTTCCGGCTCCCGCCGCGAGAAGAGTCGTGCGAAAGGTTGTTGGAAATCGTGCGCGGCGTGCTGGCCGACGGCGCCACGCCCGTCATTTATGCGTACGCCCTGGGCAAGGCGCAGGAAGTCGCGGCGCTGTTGGCTCGAAATGGTATTGCGGTCGGATTGAGTAAGGAAGCCTACGAAATTAGCCTGATCTACCAAACGTTCGGCTGCCAACTGGGCGATTTTCAACTCTGGAGCGGAGAACCGCTCGACGGGCGCGTGCTCATCATACCGCCGCGAGCAAAAAAATTAGCCTGTTTGGCCGCCTTGCGGAGAATTTCGACGATCAGCGTCACCGGCTGGGCGCACGACCCGAAACACCGCCGCCGGATGGCAACCGACCACGCCGTCGCGCTCTCGGACCATGCCGATTTCAACAGCCTCATGCAGTTGGTCGAAATCGTGGCGCCCCGAGAAATATTCTGCACGCATGGTCCGGAGAGCTTCGTCGAGAGCTTGCGTCAAGCCGGTCATTCCGCCCGGGTTCTCTCTACGGAATCACGACCGAAACGCGGTTAAGCATCGAGCGGAAAATTAGTGTCGTAGCCATGCTCGCCAGAGCGTGGGATGGTTCACCGCTCACCCACCGTCTGGCGACGATGGCTACACAAATGCGACAGTTATTTATCGAGCGGCGCTAAGACTAAGGAACAGCCCCGAAATTAGTTCCCGGTCGCAGCTCAAAAAAGCCCGGCATTTTCAAAATGCCGGGCTTTTAACTGCGTATGAAAATTCGGGACTGTTCCTAAATGGCTTGGGTCTGTCGCCTGCGGCGAGGGCAGGCGTTGTGCTTGTTGTGCGGTTTGTAACGTTCGCCCTGCTCCGCTCGTCGGGGGTTTGCCGACTGTTCGTAGCGCGGCGCCCGCCATCGCACGGGTTCACGCAATTTTGTTGATTGTATTTCGCATCCACAGACGATGGGAACGACTATGGGTTCGCGCCCTGCGACTGGACTCGCCAAAACAACAGGATTCCCCTACGGACAACATCGATGGATCGATTGTACCGCATTCCGCGAAAGTGGTGGATGGCAACGCCGCTGGCGGCGTTATTGCTCGTGGCTTGGCTGATCACGCCCAGCGAGCAACTCTCCGATGAAGCCGTTCTGGCCGATGAAAACATCTACCCGCCCAGCTTATTGGCGCCGAAGTCGTCGTTCCAAACGGTGGCGTTCTCTTTAGAGCCGGCGAAATCTTTCACGCTTGATCACGACGTGCCGTCGCCGGATCCAGAATTACAACACCTCCCAGGTGTGGAAACGACGCCCCACGAAGAACAGCACGACGATAACCTGCGCCACGCGCCGCCCGTCGAACCAGAAGAGTTGGAGCTTTCCCTGGCCGACGATTCTGCTGAAGAAACGCCCGCTGAATTCGC
The DNA here is from genome assembly GCA_024276655.1 of Planctomycetota bacterium. Taxonomy (GTDB): domain Bacteria; phylum Planctomycetota; class Planctomycetia; order Pirellulales; family Pirellulaceae; genus SZUA-33. The sequence goes on along the minus strand of JAJRWU010000240.1, from coordinate 1,620 downwards.
TGCCGGTCTATTGCCTGAGTTGCGCCGCACGCCGGCAGTGACGCAAAACCTCGCGCCGAAGCCAGATCTTGCCGAAGACGGCGCAGTTGGAGGTGATATTTTCGAGCAAGATGATGATATCGCCGCAGAAGATGATATTTTCGAGCAAGCTGTCGAAGACAACTCCGCGTATCTCGACGTCGCGCCGCCAGCGAGCGAAAGCATTCCATACGATCTTCAGACAGCGCATGAACATCGCCACATGCATGAAGCAGCCGCTGATGAAGTTTCCGACGATGAAGCAGCCGCCGGTGGACCGATAGCGGATAGCGAGTCAACAGAGAGTTTTGAACCTACCTCCAGCGGTCTGGAAAGCGACTCGCCGGCCGTTCCTCCGAGTATCCTGCGGGAGAATATCTCGTTTCCGGAGTTTGACGACGCCCCGCCAGAGATTGAACAAGAGGCGGCGTCGCGGCCACTTCCAAATTTCGGTATGTCCGACCAGCAACTGGTTTCGCTTTCTCGCACGGCGGATCGAATTATCGAAGCGGGTGTGCGTTTGGCCGCACGCGGCGCGACCTACTCGGCGCGCACGGAGTTTGTCATGGCGCTGCGGATGATCGCCCAAGGGCTCGACGCACAAGAAGGTGGAAAACAGCATAGCAAGGCTTTGTCGGCGGCGTTCCGTGCGATGCGGGAAAGTGAGGGTTTCACGCCTCGGGGCGTGAACATGGAAGCCGATATCGATATGGCGATACTCATCGCGGCGCATCGCACACCGGTGTTGAAATCGGTGGCGGCGGCGAACCTCACGCCGATGGTGGCTATCCAATCGTATTACACGTACGCCCAAGATCAGTTTGCCTTGGCTGGCGGGCGGGTTGGCGCGGCGTCGCACGCCCTTTTCAGTTTGGGCAAACTGCAACAATCGAAACACGGCGCCGAACAAGGCCAAAAACTGCAAGCCGCCAAGGCCATGGCTTTCCATCAGTCGGCTCTGTTGGTTGACGCGAGAAATCATCTTGCGGCCAATGAATTGGGCGTGCTGCTGGCCCAGTACGAGCAATGGGACGACGCCCGCCGCATGTTGCTGCATAGTGTTTCGGTGGCCCCCATTCCCGAAACATGGCATAACCTCGCCGTCGTTCACCAACGGCTCGGTCAAACCGATTTGGCCCACCGCGCTCAGTATGAAGAAGGACAACTACGCCTCGCCCGAAACACGGGCCCTAGCGCCTCCGACCCCAACGCCGCGGTTCGCTGGGTCAGCCCTGAGAAATTCGCGCGGTCCAACCCGCGCCCCGGCGCGCCGCCCAAGCCTCAAACCGCCCGACGCGGCCCAACCGCACAGCCGCCCAAAAACGCCGCTCGCCCCGCCAAATCGAAAAAGTGGGGTTGGTGGTAACACGCCATACCCATTCAAGTTACCAAGCTCGTGTGGAGCAATGAAATCTCGAACAGTCGCTTGAGAAGCCCGGCTTTTTGAAAAATCCGGGCTTCTGAACCGGGAGATGTTTTCCCATACGTCCCATGCAATTCCCAGGATGGAGCCCAGTCACTGATGTCACGAACACGTTCGGCGAAACAATCCCCCAGCCGGTGGCAACGCGTCGGTCGTCAGCTTCTCGGCGTCCGACTGCT
>JAJRWU010000239.1 GCA_024276655.1 Planctomycetota bacterium | reverse complement strand
CCTGGCCGCTTGAGCGCGGGCTGTGCCTGGGGCGACATCGACCAAGACGGAAACCTGGACCTGTTCATCACGAACTACGCCCAGCTAGGTCCTGACGATTACCCCACCTGCGAACACACGTCGTCGTCGGGCGTAACGATTCCGATCAGTTGCCATCCCTCGCTATTGGAGGCCCTGCCCGACCTGCTCTATCGCAACACGGGCAGCGGCGATTTTGAAGATATTTCGGCGCAGGCGGGTATTGCGAGCGGTGAAGCGCGGTCGGGGTTGGGGGTTGTCGCGATTGATCTCGACGCCGATGGCGACATCGATTTTTACGTAGCCAACGACACAACCTCGAATCATCTTTGGGAGAACCAGGGCGACGGAAAATTTATCGAACGCGCTGCCGATTCCGGCGCTGCGCGCAATCGATTCGGCGCCAACGAAGCCGGAATGGGCCTCGTCGCGGGCGATTTCACCGGAAATGGCCGCCTCGATCTATTCGTCACGAACTACTTGGGCGAGAGCAATACGCTGTATCGCAACGAAGGAAGTCTGCTGTTCACCGATATCACCGACGAAATGGGGCTGGGCGCTCCCAGCCGCTCGCGACTGGGGTTTGGGGCCTCACTGGCCGATTTTGACAACGACGGCTGGCCAGACGTGCTCGTTGTCAACGGCCATGTTCAAGACCGCTTGCATGAGGTGAGGCGAGGGGAGCCGTTCGCCCAACTGCCGCTGTTGTTTCACAATAACAAGGGCGCCCGATTTCAAGACGTCTCCGCCGGCGCCGGCGATTACTTCAGAACGCCTCGCGTGGCGCGTGGCGCGGCCGTGGCTGATTTTGACGGCGATCATGATCTTGACGTCGCGATCAACAACCTCAATGGCCCCGGCGCGCTTCTGCAAAACATGCTCAAGAACCAGCAGCACTGGCTACAGATTGAGCTGATCGGTGTTTCGAGCAACCGCGGCGGAGTGGGCGCGGTGTTGCGTCTCGACCTGGGAGATCGGTCGATTGTCCGTTGCGTGCAGGCGGGAAACGGTTATTTGTCGTGCGACGACACCACGCTGCTCATCGGTTTAGGGTCGGCGGCGGGAGTCCGGCGGCTGACGGTGGTCTGGCCCGGCGGCCGCCGAGAAAAGTGGGATTCGCTATCGGTCAACCGTTTGTGGCGGCTCCGGGAGGGCGGCGGAGATAGCGAAACAAAGCCCAAAGCCACAAAACCCCGCGCCGACGCAACGGGCTTGCAGCACGACTCTTAACCAGGAATACTGAAATTGTGTGTTGTGAAGGAAACCGCCTACCAATACGTTACTGATTGCCGCGAGGAAAAATCTGGCATTTCCAAAATGCCGGGCTTTTCAGGGTGAAGGTGTTTGAGTTATGGCCGACCAGGAAACCGCCCCCAAAAAAACATCTCGGATGCGTCGCTTGTGGCAGTTGTTGGCGCTCGTCGCTGTAGCTTGGGCGGTTGTGGCGCTGGTCCGCCGGATGACGCCCCCTCCAAGTATCGACATCGCGCGGGAGGCCGTCGAGCAAGGGCGGTTCAGCGAGGCGGTTGCGCTGTACGAGCAGCATCTAGCCAAGCGTCCTGAAGATTGGGGCGTGCGAACCGAATTGGGTTTGGTGTTGGCCGAATTCGATCGGCCGCAGGCATTGAAGGAGTTCCGCCAGGTTCCGGAAGACTCGGAAGCCTATCCGACCGCGCAGCGTCAGATTGCCTTCATCTGTTTGGCCGGCGAGCGTTATCAAGAAGCCGAGAAAGCGCTGTTCCAACTCATCGACCAAGCGCCCGACGACGGCACGCTGCAACTGATGATGGCGGAAATGTATTTTCGTCAGGGGCGGGCTCGCGCGGCTCTGACATATGCGAGGAAAAGCGCCGAACTGCTCCCAGACAATCCTCGCCCGCATTTCCTGGTCGCTGAACTACTCGACGACCTCGGCCGCGCCAGCGAAATGATTGCTCCGCTGGAGCGAGCCCTCGATATCCAGATCGATAACTACGCGGCGCATTTGAATTTGGCGTATGCCTACGCCGAGGCTGGCCGGCCAGCGGACTCGCGTCGAGAAGCGGAATGGTGTTTGGCGCGTAATCCGGCCGATATCAATGCGCGGCGTTTTTTAGCACAGGCCGCTCGCGATGAAGGCAAAACCGAAGAGGCGCAACTGGAAATCGAACGGGCCTTGGCCTTGGCGCCCAACGACTTAGAGTGCCGGCTATTGGAAGCTGAGTTGTTGTTGTTTCAAAATCAGGCCGAGCAAGTATTGCAGCGGTTGCGGCCATTGTACGAACCTTATTCGCGCGATCGGCGGTTGGTCGCCTTGTTGGCTCGCGCGGCCGCATCCGCCGGACTCAAAAAAGAAGCGGAGAAATATCGGCAACAAGTGCAACGGCTAAGCGAGTGACGCTTCCGCCGCGTCGCGGGCTGGCTGCGGAGCGTATTGGGCCACCAGCGCGATCAGCTTCGCGCGATCAATCGGCTTGGTGGTGTAGTCGTTGCAACCGGCGGCGAGGCACTTGGCTCGGTCGGCGCTCATGGCGTGCGCGGTCAAGGCGATGATCGGACCGGCATAGCCCGCCTCCCGCAATTTCCTGGTCGCTGCGTAGCCGTCGAGCACCGGCATTTGCATATCCATGAGAATGACGTCGAAGGGTGCGGCGTCGGCCAGTGATTTCAAGGCAAGATCCAACGCGATTTGTCCGTTGTCGGCCACCCTGACTTCGGCGCCGGCCTTCTTCAAAATGAACGAGATCAAACGTTGATTGTCGGGGCCGTCTTCGGCCAGCAACACACGGCAGTTTAGTTCTTCGAGATTCGCGGCTGTTTTCTTTTTCGGCTCGGCGGGAGTTGTCGCCTCGGAGGCTTCGTCAATCATGGCCACGCCGGCCAACGGTCCGGTGCGCACCATGACGGAGAAAGTGCTGCCCTCGCCGGCGATGCTGCGCACCGCGATATCGCCTCCGAGCATTTCGGCCAGCCGCTTACTGATGGTTAACCCAAGGCCGGTTCCGCCAAAACGGCGGGTGGTTGAGGTATCGGCCTGGACAAACGGCTGGAAGAGGTTGTCGACTTGTTTTTCCGTCATGCCGATGCCGCAGTCGACGACGTCGAATTGCAGGCTGGGCGCGGCGGAATCGGCCTCCAGAACCCGAACGACAATCTGCACACTGCCGACTTCGGTGAATTTGATCGAGTTGCCGACTAAATTGATAAGAATTTGCCGCAGCCGGGTCGGGTCGGAGATGATCTGTTTTGGCGTCGGGCCGTCGTATTTAATTTCGAGCGTGAGGCCCTTCGCCTGGGCGCGCACGTTCATCAAGGAAACCACGTCGTTTAGAACCTGTCGCGGCGAGCACTCAATCTGCTCCACCTCCAATTTACCAGACTCGATCTTCGAAAGGTCGAGAATGTCGTTGATGATTTGCAGAAGATACTGGCCGTTTCTTTGAATCGTTTGTAGGCCATCGACATTTTGAGGGTCGGTAACGTTGCCCAAAACGATCTCCGCAAACCCCAGAATCGCGGTCATGGGCGTACGAATTTCGTGGCTCATATTGGCCAGAAACTGACTTTTGGAGCGATTCGCGGCGTCGGCGTCGGCGCGCAGCAGTTTCTGCTCGCGGATCAGGACGTTCGTTCGCACCACATTCCGGATGCGGGCCTTCAGCACGCCTTCGGAAAACGGTTTCGCGATGAACTCAATCGCACCTAGGTCGAGCGACTCTTCGATCATTTTGGCGTCGGAACTGCCGGTCACCATGACCACTGAAATGTCGCGGGTGCGTTCATCGCTTTTCAATGCCTTGAGAAGGTCGTTGCCGCGAAGTCTGGGCATTTCCTGATCAAGCAGCACCACATCGGGGCAACATTCGTAGATCTTTTCCAAGGCTTCGAAACCGTTGCCGGCCAATCGAACCGAGCACGAATCTTTATCGATTGCGTCACTCAACATCGTGCGCATCAACAGAGAATCGTCCACGATGAGAATTTTGGTCTGCAGCCGAGAGACATTCGCAGATTTGTTTACTGATCCATCCATTTGCCCTGGCCTGATTTCGTTTGGCCCTTGTGATCTCGCCCCTTGGGGCCGGGTTGCATCTGGCGGCGAATTCAGACGCCAGCCACACACACCAAAAGGTAGCCCACGAAATAGCGCGAGGCGAATTCAAAGTGTTTCCGTTTCGCCAACAACCGCGATATTCGCACCATTCGAACAAACCGGCTTATTCACCGGCCCGAAAATAAGTCAATCGCTTCGTAGACTGTCATTGGGCGCTTCAAAACCGGCCACTGATGGGCGCTTCAAAACCAGCCAGTGAACGTGATTCTAGTCATTGACGGGCTGTCTATCCATTTGTTCGGCATTGGACCCGGTGGGCGCTTTGGCCGGTTTTGAATCTTTT